>NZ_JAMOLN010000229.1 GCF_024448165.1 Streptomyces longispororuber | reverse complement strand
CCTGCGCGGTGCGGGGGTGACGGGCCCGTGACCGAGGTGCTGTTGCTGCTGCTCGCCCTGCTCCTGACGCTGGCCTGCGCCCTGTTCGTGGCGGCCGAGTTCTCGCTCACCACCGTGGAGCGTGGTGACCTGGAGCGGGCCGCCGCCGCGGGGGAGCGCGGGGCGGGCGGCGCGCTGAAGGCCGTACGGACCCTGACGTTCCAGCTGTCGGGTGCCCAACTCGGCATCACCGTCACGTCATTGGTGATCGGCATGCTCGCCGAGCCGTCGCTGGCCGCCCTCCTGCGCGGTCCGCTCGAAGCCGCCGGGCTCGGTGGCGCCGCGTCGTCGGTGGCCTCCGTGCTCGGCGTGGCCCTGTCCACGGTGATCCTGATGGTCGTCGGTGAACTGGTGCCGAAGAACTGGGCGATCGCCCGCCCGGTGGCCGTGGCCAAGGTGGTGGCCGGGCCGCAGCGCGGCTTCACCGCCGCTTTCGGCCCGTTCATCCGACACCTGAACGACACGGCGAACCGCTTCGTGCGCCGCGTCGGCCTGGAGCCGGCCGAAGAGCTGGCCTCCGCCCGCAGTCCGGAGGAGCTCGTGGCGCTCGCCCGGCACTCGGCGGCCGTGGGTGCCCTGGAGGCCGACTCGGCGGAACTGTTCGTCCGTACCCTGCACTTGAGCGAGCTGACCGCGGAGAACGTCATGACCCCGCGCGTCGACGTCCAGGCGCTGGAGGCGCACGCCACGGCGGCCGATGCGGCGGCCCTGACGCACGCCACCGGTCTGTCCCGCTTCCCCGTCTACCGTGACAGCCTCGACGAGGTCGTCGGTACGGTCCACATCCGGGACGTCCTCGCCCTCGACCCCGATGAGCGCCGGCTCACCCCGGTCGCCGAGCTGGCCACCAAGCCGCTCCTCGTCCCCGACAGCCTACCCGCCGACCGGCTCCTGGAGCGGCTGCGCGCGACCCGCACCATGGCCGTCGTCATCGACGAGTACGGCGGCACGGCCGGGGTGGCGACCGTCGAGGACATCGTGGAGGAGGTCGTCGGCGAGGTGCGCGACGAGCACGACCCCGTCGAGACACCGGACCTGCACCCCGCAGCCCCCACGACCGACGGGCGCACCGCCTGGGAGGCCGACGGCGGCGTACGCATTGACCAGCTGGCCCCGGTCGGGCTCACCGTGCCCGACGGCCCGTACGAGACGGTGGCGGGACTCGTCGCGACCCGCCTCGCCCGGATCCCCGTCGCCGGCGACAGTGTCGACCTCGACGGCTGGGAGCTGACGGTCCTCCGCGTCGACCACCACCGCGCCGACCGGGTCCGGATAGCCGAACGGGCCGCTGCGCAGGCTCAGTTGACGGAGGAAGCCCGATGACCGGCCTGCAGCTCGCCATCGGCGCGCTCACCCTGCTCACCAACGCGTTCTTCGTCGGCGCCGAGTTCTCGCTGATCTCCGTGCGGCGCAGCCAGATCGAACCGCGCGCCCAGGCGGGTGAGAAGCGGGCCCGCTCCACCCTGTGGGCCCTGGAGCACCTCTCCGCGCTGCTCGCCACCGCCCAACTCGGCATCACCGTCTCGTCGTTGGTGCTCGGTGCCGTCGCCGAACCGGCGATTGCCCATCTCCTGGAGCCGGGATTCGAGGCCGTGCACGTACCGCATGCGCTCGTGCACCCGATTTCGTTCGTCATCGCGCTGACCGTGGCGACGTACGCGCACATGCTGTTCGGCGAGATGGTGCCGAAGAACATCGCGCTCGCCGCGCCGGTGCGCACGGCCCTGCTGCTCGGTCCGGCGCTCGTGGCGGTGACCAGGGCACTCAAGCCGTTCGTCCTCGGCATCAACGCGTTCGCGAACGCGCTGCTCCGGCTGCTGAACGTGGAGCCGAAGGACGAGGTCGAGTCCGTCTTCACCGACGACCAGCTCGCCCGGATGGTGCTGGACTCCAGCGCGGCCGGACTGCTCTCGCCGCAGGACGGTGAACGGCTGCGCGACGCACTGGAGTTGGGCACGCGGCCGGTCGGCGAGATCCTCGTTCCCGCGCAGCGGATGACGACGGTCGACGCGACGGTCACCCCGGCCGCCCTGGAGCGGATCGCCGCGGCCGCCGGATACTCCCGGTTCCCCGTCACGGGCCCCGGCGGCACGCTCCTCGGGTACCTCCACATCAAGGACACCCTGGGCGTCGCCGACCGTGAACTCCCCTTCCCCGCAGGGGTGTTGCACCCGCTCACCAGGGTCCGGCTCGACACCCCGCTGGACGACACGCTCACCGCGCTGCGCGCCGCGGGCAGTCACCTGGCCGCGGTCACCGGCGAGAAGGGCACCGTGCTCGGCTTCGTGACCATGGAGGACGTCCTGTCCGAACTGGTGGGCCGTAGCGGCGCGGGCGGCCGAGATCCTGGTGGCCGTCGAGGCTGACGACGAGTTGCCGCCGGGTACGTGGCCGTAGACGAAGGGCTGGTTCTAGATGCGCTGAACCAGGCGCGCGATTCCTCCGCCAGGTGATCAGCCCGAGTTTCAGAACCAGGGGAGCTACCCCATGTGGGAATCGAGGGATTCGAACCGCCAACCTCCGGCACTTCACGCCGACGCCCCAGCAATTGAGCCGGAATCCTTTTAACCGTCTTCGGCGGCAATCTTTTCCATTTTGTGGGCATAGTTCAACATTGCGTTGACGGTCCCGGTCGCCGTCGGCACGTAAGCGTTAGCGTCAGGAATGCCGTACGCCTCGACGTATACGTATCCGCGCGCGCCACCTGCGATTGTTTCGCCATTGCCGAAGATCATAAAGGATTTTCGGTTTCCATAGACGGGGCCGCGCTCTTTGTAGAGTTCCTTCACTTGAGAAATTCGCGTGGTGGCTCGATGATTCGCATCTTCCGGGCTGTTATAGATTTCGAAATGCGCCAGAGGGTCGCTGAACCCTTCTCCGGGGTCCGAGTACGGTGACGGGGGCGGTGGCGCCCATTTCAACTTCAGCGCCACGGCGTCGACTCGCGGGGAGGCGTCGTTGAGCTGTACGTCCCCGAAACCGGCGGCCTGCACCCATGGTGGGAGCGTTTCGGTGAATGGCCCTTTGCGGATGAGCGCGGCTAAATAGTCAGCATTGATTCGCTCGACGGAGCTACGGGTGGCAGGCGATGGTTCCGGGTTGTCCACCAGGATCGGGAGTACTCCGATTGCTGCGAGAAATGACGTTGCTAGCAAGCCTAATCGGGTGCGCCAGGATGACGGGATGCGCATGACGACACCGGCCATCGCGGTGCTGGCGAGGAAGAGGGTGCTCAGCCGTAGAAGCCGCGATTCGATCCCGACTATTAGGAATGCAATCATCGCCGCTGTGACCAGGGCGAGACAGGCGGTAAGTGCAACTCCCCAGACTCGCGACCTTACAGAAGTCCCATTGTCACCTGCCGTCATATCGACCGCCTCCGTCCCGTCAGTTCCGGTTGAAGCGGAAAAATAGGGCTGTCTACTTTACTCGCGTCCACTGGTATGAGTCCCCGTGCAGTAGGGCGATTGAGAGGGAGCCCCCAGGGGGCGTGACCGCCCCTCAGTAGGCGACCAGGTAAGCCCTGCCGGCCTTGGCCAGAAGCCCGAGCTGGTCTAGCTCGGGGCGATGCGGTCCCGCTCGGCCAGGGGCTCGCCCTTCAGGTCCCGGGCGGCAGAGGGGCGCCCTGGTCGGTGCTGGTTCGGCACCGTTGACCTTCTTCTTCGAGGGGTTCCCCTTCAGCTCGACCAGTCGCGAAGGGGTCGGGGGCGGTCCGGTGCCAGCTGGTCAGGGCGTAGAGATCAGCACGGCCGTTTCTCCGTGCCAGGACATTTCGAATGCGGGAAACGCTTTGGTATCGAAGGCTCGTGCCCGGAACGACCGCCCACGACGGGCCCGTACGACATCGCGACGCCAACTGCGGTGCCGTACGGGCCCGTTCGCACGTCAGCGGCCCTCCGGGGCGAGCTCCGCGAGGTCCTGCTCCACGGCGCGCGCCGCCGCGTCCAGGGTGGCCACCACGGACCGCAGCCGCTGCGGGTCGTAGCGCACGCTGGGCAGCGACACCGACAGGCCGGCCAGCGCGGCACCCTCCCGGTCGCGCACCGGCACGCCGACGGCGACCAGACCGCGCTCGGACCGCCCCTTGTTCACGGCGAACCCGTTGCGCCGCACCTTCCGCAGCTCCGTGCGCAGTTGCCCGGGATCCGGGCGCTCGGCCGGCCGCTCCCGGTAGCGCTCGGCCGCGTACACCTCGGCCAGCTCCTCGTCGGACAGATCGGCGAGCAGCAGCAGGCCCGCCGTGGTGCGGTGGGCCGGGAACACCATGCCCTCGCGCGAGCCGACCCGCAGCGCCTGCGCGCACTCGACACTGGCGATGAACCGCACCGTGTCCCCGGTGCGCACGGTCAGGTTCGCCGTCTCCTCGAGGAGGGCGACGATCCGGTGCAGATGCGGCAGGGCCGCCGCCCGCAGCCGGGAGACCAGGGACTGGGAGTGCGTGGCGAGTTCGAGGACGGGACCCGCACGGTAGATCCGGTCCTCGCCCTGGACGGCGAAGTCCCGGTACACGAGCATCGCCAGGATCCGGTGGGCGGTCGATCGCGCGACGCCCAGCCGCTCGGCGATCTGCGACACGCTCGCACCGCCCTCCAACTGCAGGACGGTGGCCGCCCGCAGCGCGTGGTCGACGCTGGCGATGGGGTAGGGCGGCGGATTCTTCAGCGGTTTGTCCATGGCGTTCTCCCGTGCGTTGTTCTGCTCTTCAGAATCTACGTGTTCTTCAGAGAGAAACGCCGCAGGCTGTGGCCATGACTCAGTCCTCCCTCGCCCATGACATCGCCGCGGGCTCCCCGGTGCGGCTGCAGGCCGTCGCCGCGGAGGGCCAGCCCGAGGTCACCCCGGCCCTCGAAGAGCTGTACCGGGGTTTCGAGAACGAGCTGCTCGTCCCGCTGTGGACCGAGATCGGCGACCTCATGCCGGCCCACCCGCGCTCGCGCGCCGTACCGCACCTGTGGCGCTGGCAGCGACTGCGCGAACTGGCCGCCCGGGCCGGCGACATCGTCCCGGTCGGCCGCGGAGGCGAGCGCCGCGCCATCGCGCTGGCCAACCCGTCCCTCGGCGGCCGGCCCTTCGCCACCCCCACGCTGTGGGCGGCCATCCAGTACCTGATGCCGGGCGAGGACGCCCCCGAGCACCGCCACACCCAGCACGCCTTCCGGTTCGTCGTCGAGGGCTCCGGCGTGTGGACGGTCGTCGGCGGCGACCCGGTGCCGATGAACCGCGGTGACTTCCTCCCGCAGGCCGGCTGGAACTGGCACGCCCACCACAACGCCACCTCCGAGCCGATGGCCTGGATCGACGGCCTCGACATCCCCCTGCAGTACCTCACCGAGGCCCAGTTCTTCGAGTTCGGCCGCGACGAGATCAGCGCCGCCGAGCGGACCACCCCGGACCGCTCCCGCTCCGAGCGGCTGTGGGGCCACCCGGGCCTGCGCCCGCTGTCCGCCACCCCCACCGCACCGGGCAGCCCGCTGCTGTCCTACAAGTGGGAGTACACCGACGCCGCCCTCAGGGACCAGCTGCTGCTGGAGAAGGAGGGCTTCGGCGGCACCGTCGAGCCCGGCCACGCCGCGGTCCGCTACAGCAACCCGCACGACGGCTCCGACGTCCTGCCGACCCTCCGCGCCGAGTTCCACCGCGTCGCCCGCGGCGCCGAGACCGCGCCGGTGCGCGAGACCGGCTCGTCCGTCTACCAGGTCTTCGACGGCTCCGGCGTGGTGACCGTCGGGGACAGGACCTGGACGGTGGCCCGCGGCGACCTGTTCGTCGTCCCGTCCTGGGAGCCGTTCTCCGCCCGTTCCGAGGCCGGCGCGACCGACTCCGACGCGGGCGCCCTCGACCTCTTCCGCTTCTCCGACGCCCCCGTCTTCGAGGCGCTCCGCCTCCACCGCACCCAGAAGGACGCCTGACCATGAAGCTCGCCACCATCCGCACCGCCGACGGCACCCGCGCGGTCCGCCTCGACGGCGACGTCCACGTCGACCTCGGCCACGCCGACCTCGGCGAACTGTTCGCCACGGCCGACTGGCGGACCGAGGCGGCCGCCGCCTCCGGCCCCACCTACCCGGCCGCGGACGCCGACTTCGCCCCGGTCGTCCCCCACCCCTCCAAGGTCGTCTGCGTCGGCCACAACTACACCAACCACATCAAGGAGATGGGCCGGGACCTGCCCGCCCACCCGACGCTCTTCCCGAAGTTCGCCGACACCCTCATCGGCGCGCACGACGACATCGTCAAGCCGCCCGAGACCGACGCGTTCGACTGGGAGGTCGAGCTGGCCGTCGTGATCGGCGAGCAGGTGCGCCGCGCCGACGAGCAGCAGGCCGCCGCCGCCATCGCCGGTTTCACCGTCATGAACGACATCTCGGCGCGCGACTGGCAGTTCCGCACCATCGAGTGGACCCAGGGCAAGATCTGGGAGGCCACCACCCCCGTCGGCCCCTACGTCGTCACCCCCGACGAGGTCGGCGGCGTCCGCCCCGCCCTCCAGGTCAGCACCGTCGTCGACGGCCAGGTGATGCAGCAGGACGACACCGGAACCCTCCTGTTCGACCCGGTCTTCCTCGTCCAGTACATCTCCACCGTCATCACCCTGCGCCCGGGCGACATCATCGCCACCGGCACCCCGGCCGGCGTCGGCAACGCCCGCGACCCCAAGGTGTTCCTGCTCCCCGGCCAGAGCGTGGTCACCGAGATCACCGGCCTGGGCGCCTGCACCAACAAGGTGGTCGGCGCGTGACCGCCGCCCCCCGCACCTTCGCCGACGCCCGGCGCTGGGCCCTGGCCGGCGCCGAGCTGACCTTCGACGCCGTCGCCGGACTCGACGACGCCGGGTATGCGGCGCCCAGCGCCCTGCCCGGCTGGACCCGCGCCCACGTCGCCGCGCACGTCGCCGCCAACGCCGAGGCCCTGTCCAACCTGGTGCACTGGGCCGCCACCGGCGAACCCACCCCGATGTACGCCTCGCCCGAGGAGCGCGCGGCCGGCATCGAACGCGGCCGCGCCCTGCCGGCCGCCCGGCTCACCGCCTGGCTGCGCCGCTCGGCGGACGCGCTGGAGGCGGGCATGGACCGGCTCACCGACGAGCAGTGGCGCCACGAGGTCGTCACCGCCCAGGGCCGCACCGTCCCCGCCACCGAACTGCCCTGGATGCGCTCCCGCGAGGTGTGCGTCCACGCCGTCGACCTGGCGACCGACGTCTCCTTCGCCGACCTGCCGGCCGACTTCCTCGCCGCCCTGTGCGACGACGTCACCGCCAAGCGCGCCGCGGCCCCCGGCCCGGCCGTGACCCTGCGGACCGTGACCGGCTCCCGCTGGGAGCTGCCGGGCACGGGCGAGACCTTCCAGGTCACGGGAGACCTGCCCGCCATCACGGCCTACCTCACCGGGCGGGACGCCGACCTGCGCACCGCCGACGGCTCACCCGCCCCCGAGCTCGGCGCCTGGCTCTGAACCGGGGCCCGCCCCGCACACGCAAGGAACAGCCTCATGAACCCTGAACCCACGCCCGCCGGACAACCGGACGTCCTCGTGGTCGGCGGCGGCATCGGCGGCCTCAGCACCGCCTACGCCCTGTCCCGCCAGGGACTGCGGGTCCGCGTCCTCGAACAGGCCCCGGAGTACGGCGAGGTCGGCGCCGGCCTGCAGATCGCGCCCAACTGCACCCGCATCCTCGCCGACTACGGACTCCTCGACGAGGCCAAGTCGCTGGGCGTCGTCCCGGCGAACATGGTGATGCGGGACGCGGTCGACTCCGAGGTGCTCACCCGCCTCGACCTGCGCGACCTCGAACGCCGCTACGGCTTCCCCTACATGGTCATCCACCGTAGCGACCTGCACGGCATCTTCCTGCGCGCCTGCGAGCGGGCCGGGGTCGAGCTGCTCAACGACCAGGTCGTCGTCGGCTACGAGAACACCGAGGGCGGCGCCCGGGTCCTGCTGAAGGACGGCAGGACCGAGACCGCCCCGCTGGTCGTCGCCGCCGACGGACTGCACTCCGTGGCCCGGCAGCAGCTGATCGGCGACGACGTGGTCAGCTCCTCCTACGTGGCCTACCGCGCGGCCGTCCCCATCGAGGAGGTCAAGGACAACGGCATCGCGGAGCACGACGTCACCGTGTACGTCGGCCCGCACCGCCACTTCGTCCAGTACGCGCTGCGCGGTGGCGAGATGTTCAACCAGGTCGCCGTGTTCGAGTCGCCCAAGGCCCTGGCGGGCGAGGCGGACTGGGGCACCCCCGACGAGCTGGACGCCGCCTTCGAGGGCAGCTGCGAGACGGTCGGCGTGGGCATCCCGCTGATGTGGCGGGACCGCTGGTGGCGGATGTTCGACCGCGATCCGATCGAGACCTGGGTGCACGGCCGGATCGCCCTGCTCGGCGACGCCGCGCACCCGCCGCTCCAGTACATGGCGCAGGGCGCGATCATGGCGATCGAGGACGGCTGGGTGCTCGCGCAACACTACGCCCGGCTGGTCGAGGCCACCCCGGCGGGCACCGAACCGGACTGGGACGGCGCGCTGGCCGCGTACGAGGCGGTCCGGGTGGAGCACTGCCGGCGGGTGCAGACGACGGCCCGCGCCTGGGGCGAGCTGTGGCACCTCGACGGGGAGGCGCGGCTGCGGCGCAACGCGATCCTGCGGGCCCGGGACACCCACGACTACGCGTTCACCGACTGGGTGTACGGCCCGACCGCGCTCACGCCGGACGAGGAGCCCGCGATGTTCACGCCGATCCCGCTCTCCTCGGCGGCCGTGGAGCAGCCGGCGGCCTGACCGCCTCGCGCGCCCCCGACGGGCCGGCCGCCCGGTGGATGCCGAGGCCGGTCCGGCCGGGGGCCAGGCCGGACCGCAGGACGAGGTCCTCGTCGTAATCGCCGCCGTCCTCCCGGTGGTAGTGCAGCGGCTCGGCCGTGGGCAGGGCACGCAGCCGGGCGCGAAGCGCGGCGGCCGTGCGGGCGTACTCCGCCGGGGTGTGGCGGTCCGCCCCGTACACGACGAACGGGGCGAGGGGCGCCATCCCCGTGTACCAGAACGTGCCGTGCAGCAGCGGGAACAGCACCTCGTCCAGCGAGCCGTGGATGCCGCGCGGGCCGAAGCCGGACGGGCGGGCGCCCACCGACGTGACGATCAGGGCCCGCTTCCCGGCGAGACCGCCGTCGCCGTAGCGGCGGGTGCGGCCCGCCCCGTCCTTGACGCCGAAGCCGACGCCCTGGACCAGGACCCGGTCGAGCCAGCCCTTGAGGATGGCGGGCGGACCGAACCACCACAGGGGGAAGTGGAGGACGACGACGTCGGCCCACGCGAGCTTGTCGAGCTCGGACCGGATGTCCTCGCTCAGCGCGCCCGACGCGTACGCGTGCTCCTGCGCCGCCCCGACGAACAGCCGCTCGCCGTCGCCGGGTTCGCCCCCGAAGTCGTCGGCGTCGACGACCGCCTTCCACTTCATCGCGTACAGGTCGGACGTACGCGTCTCGTGGCCGAGCCCGTCCAGGGTGCTCAGCGCGTCACGCATCAGGGAGGCGTTCAGGGAGCGCGGTTCGGGGTGGGCGAAGACCCAGAGGAATCTCATGCCCCGATGGTGCGCGGCCGGACCGCCCTCCCGTCACTGGCCAGATGGCCAGGGAGGGAAAGAATCTGGCCACGAGCGCGCCACGGCCCACGCGGACCGTGGCGCGCTCGCGCGGACTACGGGGTGACCTGGCTGCCGCCGAACGTCACCACGAGCCGGCCGTCCGACGCGAACGACCAGCCGAGGGCGCCTCCGTAGGAGGAGCAGCGGGAGCCGTTCGACCCGGACCAGAACTGGTTCGAGCTGTCGGAGTCGCCGATGATCCGGTCGTTCGTGCCGCTGGAGCTGCGGCACGACGTGTTGTCGCGGAAGACCGAACTGCCGCCGTCGAAGCTGAAGTTGCGCTCTCCGTTGTCGACGCTGACGTTGGCGGAGACCGTCATCGAGCCCGGGTTGCTGTTCCAGGTGAAGCCGTGCTTGCCGTTCTTCACCGCGAAGCTGCGCCGCACGACGTGGTTGACGGCGATGTCCTCGCCGCCCAGCTTGTAGCCGTTGCGGTCGCCGTTGCCGGCCTGGGAGCCGTCGCTGAGGGTGCCGTTGCCGTAGGCGAGGGAGTCCTCGACGGTGACCGGGCCGATCGCGCCCGTGTCCGACTTCGTGTACAGGTCCCAGCCGTCGTCGATGTTGTTGTGCGAGACGGCGTAGCGGAAGACGTTCCCGGTGCCGGTGGTGAGCTTCGCGGCGAAGCCGTCGGCGTCCTCGCCGTCGGAGTCGGCGTTGTCGTGCGACTCGGCGCTCAGGATCAGGTTGTCGGACGGCCAGTCGGCGGCGGGCGTCGAGGAGGCGGTCCGGCCGAGCTGGAGCCCGGTGTCCCGGTTGAAGCGGGTCACCGTGCGCTCGATGACGTTGTGGCTGCCACCGACGTAGATGCCGTTGTCACCGGCGTGCTCGACGGTGACGCCGTACACGCGCCAGTAGTTGCCGAACAGCTGGAGCCCGCGGTTGGACGAACTCTCGCTCTGGGCCGAGAAGTTGAGGACCGGCTTCTCGCCCTGGTAGGCGGCGAGGGTGGTCCGGGCGGCGGAGGTGCCGTTGTTGCCGGCGGGGACGGTGATCGTCGATCCGTACGCGTACGTGCCGCCGCGCAGGTAGATCGTGCCGCCCGCGGCGACCCGGCCGATCGCCGAGGTGAGGGTGGTCGGGGCGTCGATGGTGCCCGCCGCGCCGTCGGTGCCGCCGGGGGAGACGTAGAGGGCGCCACTGGTGGGCGGTGTGGTGGAGCCGGAGGTCTCCACGTCGGCGTAGTCGACGTTGGGCAGGCCGTTCGCGGTGGTCGGGGTCAGCCGGATCGTGTTGCTGCCCGCGGTCACCGGGACGGTCAGCGTCTTCGTCGTCCAGCCGGTCCAGGTGCCGGTGCCCTCGAAGGACGCCGATGCCACGGTCGACCCGTTGACCACGACGTTCGCGGGCCGCGCGGTGGTGGTGCCGTTGGCGAAGCGGATGCTCAGGGTCGCCGTGCCCGCCGCGGACGCGGACACGGTGAACTGGGCGTATCCGCCGGTGGAGTTGGTGGCGTTGCAGAATCCGCTGCCGGAGTAGCCGGCCCACTCGGTCTCGACGGCGCCGGTGCACACCGCGGGCGCGGACTCGGCTTCGTAGCGGGTCGTCGCGGCCTGGGCCGAGGGGCCGGCCAGGGCGACGAGGGTGCCGGCCAGCAGGCCGGCGGACGCGATGCTGATGACGGGTCTCGCGGCTCGTGACTTCATCGTTCGTCTCCAGATGCGTGCGTGAACAGGACTGGTCAAGTTCTGGTTCGAATCCGTGAACGAGGACGCCCGGGGGCGCCATAATCAGGGAGGGAAAGCCCTTTCTGCGGCACGCTAGAGCTGTTGCCGTGATCACGTCAATGGCTATGTATGTGATCGTTGTTCGTCTACATGAACGATGAAGGTACGCCGGGACTCAGGTGTGAGTAGGGTGGAGCGCCATGATCGTATGGCTCAACGGAACCCATGGCGCGGGCAAGACGACGACCAGTGCGCTGGTGCAGCAACTGCTCCCGGACTCACAGGTGTTCGACGCCGAGAAGGTCGGCGAGACACTCATGGACATCAAGCCGGGACTGCCCGCGACGGACAACTTCCAGCACTGGCCGCCGTGGCGGCCGCTCGTCGTCGAGACCGCCCGGCGCGTCCTCGAGTACACCGGTGGCACCCTCGTGATGCCCATGACCGTCCTGGTCGAGGAGTACTGGCGCGAGATCAGCGAGGGCCTCGCGGGACACGGCATCGAGGTCCGGCACTTCGTCCTCCACGCCGACCAGGACACGCTCCGCGCCCGCATCGAGGGCGACACCGTCGTGCCTCCCGGGCCTTTCCGGTTCCGGCACCTGGAGCCCTACGCGGAGGCGGCCCGCACCTGGCTGCATGCCGACGCGGAGGTCGTCGACACGACGCACCTGACCCCGGCCGAGGCCGCCCGGCGGATCGTGGAGTCGGTCAAGGGCTGAGGCCGCCCGCCGCCGCGCCGGCCGCGGTTCCCTCCGGGGCTCGCGGCCGGTCAGCCCAACTGTCGCCGCATCAGCGTCAGATCGAGCCAGCGGCCGAACTTCGTGCCCACCTCGCGCACCGTGCCCGCGTGCTCGAAGCCGTGCCGCTCGTGCAGGCGGATCGAGGCGGCGTTGCCGGACTCGATCCCCGCGATCATGACGTGCAGGCCGGCCGCCTCGGCGGACGTGATCAGCGTGCTCAGGAGGGCCGCGCCGATGCCCCGGCCGTGCTGCCCCTCGGCGACGTAGACCGAGTTCTCGACCGTGTGCCGGAATCCGGAGTAGTCCTTCCAGGGGCCGTACACCCCGAACCCGACGACCGACGGTCCGGACTCCGCGACGTACGCCGAACCCCGCGCCAGATGCGCGGCCAGCCACGCCGCGCCCTCGTCGCGGGACTGGGGCGTGTCCGTCCACAGCGCCGTACCGTGCTCGATGGCGTGGTTGCGGATCGCGAGCACGGCGTCCAGGTCGGCGGGGCGTGCCGGGCGGATCGTCACCGCCCGCACCCGGGCGTCGGCGGTCTCGTATATTGGATTCATGTCCAATATCGTAGACCCCTTGGTGGAGCGCATCGGCGCCCGCATCCGAGCCGAGCGGGACGGGCGCCGCTGGACCCTCGCGGAGCTGGCCGAGGCGTCCGGGGTGTCGAAGGCGATGATCAACCGGATCGAGCGGGGCGAGAGCAACCCGACGGCGGTGGTCCTGGGCAAGCTGTCGGCCGCCTTCCGGCTGAGCGTCGCCACGCTGCTGGACCCGGAGGGGGAGGCGGCGGCCGACGCGGAGCGCGTACGGCGTGCGGGCGCGGCGCCGCAGTGGCTCGATCCGGAGACCGGATACGTGCGACGGCAGGTGTCGGGGCCCGGGTTCCCCGCCGAGGTGGCGGAGATCCGGCTGCCCGCCGGGGCCGAAGTTCCCTACCCCGCCGCCGCGTTCGCCTTCCACCGGCAGATCATCTGGGTGCTCGACGGCCACCTGACCTTCCGCGAGGGGGAAACGGTCCACGAGCTGGCCGCGGGGGACACCGTCGAGCTCGGCGCCCCCGCACCCTGCGTCTTCGTCAACTCCACCGAACAGGAATGCCGTTACGCCGTCGTCCTGGTGCGCGGCGAGGCGCCGTGAGCCGGCGGCGCGCCCGTGCGGGACTGCTGGCCTGCATCGCCGGGACGGCGCTCGCCAACAACTACGCCGTCCAGCCCGCCCTCGGCGACGTCGCCCGCGACACCGGCACCACCGCGGCCGCCATCGGACTCGTCACCACGGCCGCGCTCGCCGGATGCATCGCGGGCTTCGCCTTCCTGCTGCCCCTCGCGGACCGGGCGGCACCCCGTCGCCTCGTCACGGGACAACTGCTGCTGCTCGCGACCGGCCTGGTCCTGGCCTCGCTCGCCCAGGGCCTCGGGGTGCTCCTCGTCGCGTACGTGATCGTCGGCGCGGGGGCGAGCGTGAGCGCGATGGCGTCGACCATCGCGGGGCGCGGGGCCCGCGAGGAGCGCCGCGGCGCCGCGGTCGCGTTCGTCGCCGCCGGAATGTCCGCCGGGATCCTGCTCAGCCGGCTGGTCGGCGGGGCGCTCGCCGACGCGCTCGGCTGGCGCGGGATGCTGCTCACGTTCGCCGCGCTCGTCCTGGGGTGCGCGGGCGCGGCGTGGTGGCGGCTGCCGGGGGAGCGGCCCGCACCCACGGGCGGCTATCTCGCCACCCTCGCCGCGCTCCCGGGACTGCTGCGCCGCTACGGGACGCTGCGCCGCGCGGTCCTGAACGGCAGCCTCTGGTACTTCGCCTTCAGTCTCGTCTGGGTCGCGCTCACCGTGCGGCTCGCGCAGCCGCCGTACGCGCTGGACTCCGCCACCATCGGCCTCTACAGCCTCGCCGGGGCGCTCGGCTTCGCCGCGCTGCCGGTGGCCGGGCGGCTCGGCGACCGGTACACGCCGCGCGCCGTCATCCGGGCGAGCATGGCCGTGGCCGCTGCCGGGGCGGCGCTGCTCTGCACCGGCCTCGACCGGCCGGTGGTCACCGTGGCGGGGCTCGCGCTGCTCGACGCGGGCTGCTTCACCGCACAGGCCGCGAACCAGACCCGCATCCTCGCCGTCGACCCACGCCGCGGCGGCAGCCTCAGCGGTGTCTATCTGCTCCTGTACTTCCTGGCGGGCGCCCTCGGCGCCGGGCTCGCGGCGCCCCTGCTCACCCTCGGCGGCTGGCCCGCGGCGTCCGGCACGGTGTGCGCGGCGCTGGTGGTGGCGGGGGTGCTGGGGCTGCGACGGGACGCCCCCCGGGTGGGCGCGGTGCGGGAGGCGGCCGAGGTCTGATACGGGCGGGTGAACGTGCCCCCGCGGGAGGGAGCACGCCCCCGTACGGAGGGCGCCGCGCGCACGAAAGGACGGCCGGGCCCCAAGGGGGTCCGGCCGTCCTCGCTCAGCGTGCGTGCGGGACCGAGCGCGTCGCGGCGGTCGTCAGTCCTCGGACCGCTGCGCCCGGCGCTCCGCCTCCTCCGCGTGCTTCTTCTTGATGCGGACGGTCTCCTTGCGGACCTCCGCCTGGGTGTCCCGCTCCTCCTGGAGCCACCGGGGGTTCTCGGCCTTGAGCGCCTCGATCTGCTCCGTGGTCAGGGGCTCGGTGACGCCGCCGCGGGCCAGGCCCGCGATGGAGATGCCCAGCTTGCCCGCGACCACCGGGCGCGGGTGCGGGCCGGCGGCCCGCAGGTCGACGAGCCACTGGGGCGGGTCGGCCTGCAGCGCGGCCAGCTCGGCGCGCGTGACGACGCCGTCCCGGAACTCGGCGGGCGTGGCCTCGAGGTACACACCCAGCTTCTTCGCCGCGGTGGCGGGCTTCATGGTCTGGGCGGTCTGGTGCGAACTCATGAGGTCAAGGGTATCCAGCGCGGCGGAGAGGTCCGACCACGGCGGGTAGCCTTGCGGCGTGACAGGCACGGAAAAGACCCCCGCGGCGACCCCTGAGTTCCGGCTCGCGTACGTTCCCGGAGCCACCCCCGCCAAATGGGTGCGGATCTGGAACGAGCGGCAGCCCGACGTCCGGCTCACCCTCGTCCCGGTGGAGGCCGCGGAGGTGGCGGACGTGCTGCGGCGCGGTGACGCCGACGCCGGTCTGGTGCGGCTGCCCGTGGACCGCACGTACTTCAGCGCGATCTCCCTCTACACGGAGACGACCGTCGTCGTGGTCCCCAAGGACCACGTCGTGGCCGCCGTCGAGGAGGTCACGCTCGCGGACCTCGCCGACGAGATCGTGCAGCATCCGCTCGACGACGTCCTGGAGTGGGAGAGCCTCCCCGGGCAGGCCGCCTTCGAGCGCCCCGCCCGCACCGCCGACGCCGTCGAGCTGGTCGCCGCGGGCGTGGGCCTGCTCGTGGTGCCGCAGTCCCTCGCCCGGCTGCACCACCGCCGCGACCTCACCTACCGGACGGTGACCGACGCCCCCGAGTCGAGCGTGGCGCTCGCCTGGCCGGAGGAACGGACCACCGACCAGGTCGAGGACTTCATCGGCATCGTGCGCGGCCGCACGGTGAACAGCTCCCG
>NZ_JAMOLN010000228.1 GCF_024448165.1 Streptomyces longispororuber | reverse complement strand
GCGGGTTCATCGCCGAGCAGAGGGGTGCCTCCGCGTACGGATGTGGGCTATCGGCGCCCGGCGACCCTGGACGACATCGGTGCGCACGCGTCCGGTGATGCTGGGGGCGGCTCCAGGCCGGGCGGCTCCGGCTCCGGCTCCGGGAACGGCACGACGGTGAACCAGGGGTCCGGCACGGTCACGCAGGTGATCCACGAGGAACCGCGGCCCTCGCCGCACGAGAGCCCGCAGAGCGGAGCGGCCCCGGCCGCCGTGACCGCGTCCCGCGGCGAGAGCGACACCAACTCCGGCTCCGCGCCCGGCCGTTCCTCGGGGGCGACGACGACCGTACCCGAGCCCGGCGGCGGAAACGGGCTCGGGCCCGGTGGAGAGATCGGGCCCGAGCCCGGTGGAGGAACTGGTCACCGGCCCGACGCAAGCCTGACCCCATCAGCAGCCGCGCCCCCGAAGGCCGACGCGGCACCGTCCACCACCAGGCCCGCCACCACCCCACAGGCGGACCGGCTCGACATCGACGCGGCCCGGGCCACCATCGGTGACACGGCCCTGCCCCCGGACACCCTCGCCCGGGCGACGACGCAGGCCGCGGCGATCCTGAGCGTGCGGTGGCACCAGGTACAGCCGAAGGCGGACCCGGCGGGCGCGGCGCCGCTCGTCCCCCGCCCGCAGAACGGTCCCATCGGCACCGGCTACACCCGCGCCCTGGACCTGGTGACCGCTCAGGTCGTCCGACACGGTCCGCTCACCGGGCAGGCCACCGCGGCGTCGGCTCTTCCTGGTGTCGCCGGAAGGGGCGAGGGGCCCCTGCTCCTGTTCGCCGAGCCGGGCCCCGCGGGCGACGCACTGCATCTGGGGGCGCATCACGTACCGCTCGCCGACCTGCCGAACTGGCTCCCCGCACACACCGGGTGGAGCCCGGGCGACCTCGTGGTCCTGCCGGCCCCCGGCGCCGCCGCGCCCGGCCCCCACGGAGGCCCGTCGCTCGCGCAGCGCATCGCCGATCACACCGGTGCGCCGGTCCTCGCCCCGGACGGCGCCCTGCACGTGAACGGTGACGGCAGGCTCGTGACGGACGGCCCCCGGGGCTGGGTCGAGAGCCTGCCGCACCAGACCCCGGTCGTCCGGTCACCCGAGCTGGGCCAGAGCCTGTTCGCCCATGCCGCCCGGCCCGCGGAGGTTCACGGGAGTACGCAGGTCGCCGCCCCCGCCGGGGCGGAGAGCGGGGCGTCCGCGCCTCACCAGGTCGTACTGGCGGACCTGCTCCCCGAAGGCGCCCTGGACATCGACCTCACCCCGGAGCTGGCCGGGGCTCTGGCGGAGACGGCGGTGCAGGCGGTCAGAACCCAACTCGGTGCCCCCACAGGGCCCCTCGGGCACGAGATCCGCTTCACCGCCCCGACGGACGGGGCGCAGTTGGCCAAGGTGCTGGAGGTGACGCAGCACGTGGCCGGGACGCTCGGTCAGAGCGTCCCGGTCGTGCGGGACACGGACGGCCGCCTGCTGGTGAAGATCTGCCCGCCCGGCTAGGGGCAGATCTCCCGTCCGGCTAGGGGCAGACCTCGATGACGGGCCCCGTCCTGCCGCCCAACACCAGTTTGATCCGGTGGGACAGGTCGTCCGCCAGTGCCTGGGCCACCTGCCCCCACACGACGTGGCCTCCGGGGGGTGTGGTGATGAGGAGGTCGGCGTTGGCCAGCCCCACCCCGGGGGTGTCGCGGATGTGCTCCCGGATGCTGACGGCGGCCTGGCGGACGGCATCCCGTACGTCGGTGGAGAGCCGCGACCCGTCCGTCAGGTCGAGGTCCGCGATCCGCGCCATGTCCTCCGGGTCGAGGCCGGTCAGCTTCTCCATGGCGAACCACTGGGGGTGACGCACCACGTCCACGCTCAGACGCGTTCCCGGGGCGGGGACCGGCGGCCGCCACGGCTCCTGTCCGCGCGCTCCGTGGGACGGCGCCGCCGTCTGCGGCGGCGACACCCGGGTGTCCCGGGTAGCGCCGGTGTCCCCGGTGTTCCCGGTGTCCCGGCCGGGCTCCCACGAGTCGAGGACCCGCTGGACCCGCTCGAACTCGGCGCTGCCCGGCTCCAGTTGGTCCATCCGGCCGTGCAGCGCCTGCCGCAGGGCGTTCCCGGTGTCCTGGCTCTGTACGTCCACGCGCATGACGAGCGGCGACGTCCCAGCCGTGCCCGACGGAACGCTGGAGCCCGCGGTACCCGACGGCCCGGCGGAGCCCGACGTGTCCGACGGTCCGGCGGAGCCCGCCGTGACCGCCGCGCGCAGGTGGCCGAGCGCCGCCGGCCCGCTCATCTCGGCCGAACCCGCCCCCCACCGGTACCTGGCCCAGTCGGCGAGCGCGCCGATCGCTACGGCGTCGGGGGCCGACCGCTGCGGGAACAAGGCGGTCTGGTCCCGCAGGAGACCCGGTCCGTGTTCCGCGAAAAGGCTGCCGATCCGGCCGCGGGCGTCCAGCGCGCCCTGCTCGATCGCGTACCCCACGCTGTCGCGGAACTCGCTGTCGGGCATTCCGGTGGAGAGTCCGGGGCGATGGCTGTAGAGGAAGTCCGCGAGCCGTTCGAAACCGTCGGCCCAGCGATGTTCCACCGCCTCGGCGTGGGCCACCGCGTCGAACCCCGGCCGCAGCAGAGTGGTGTCGTTGTCGATCGTCACGATCCGCCGGCTCCGGTCGTCGTAGAGGACGTTGCCCCAGTTGACGAAGTGTCCGGTCAGGCCGATGCCGAGCCGGTCCGTGGTGCCGACGAGGGCGTCGGTCACCAGCATCAGCGAGCCCAACCGGCGCAGCGCGTCCGGGTTGTCGAGCAGTTCGCGGCGCTGCTGGACGCCGAGCATGTCGATGGGGACGCCCTCGGAGAACTCGGACACGGTGACGTGGCGGTAGCGGTCCGCGAGGCCGTCGGCGTGCTCGCCCCAGTCGGGTACGTGCTGCGCGATCGTCGTCACGAGTCTGCGCGCGGCGTCGGAGTTCCGGGAGTACACCTGGGACTCGGGGACGTGCACCCCGGTCACCGTACGGATGAAGCCGTCCGCGTACCGGCTGGGCGCGGCGTCCTCGTGGAACTTCACGACGGCGCGGCCGGCCGGTCCGGCGTCCACGACGTACACGCCGCCGTTCTGCCCCGCGCGCCACGTCACCTCGACCTGGGCGGGCCAGTCGCGGACGTCCCTGGACAGGAGCGGGGTGGCGTGCGCCTCGGGTTGCGTGGCCGTGGTGGCGGCGGGCGCGTGCGAGGCCGTCTTCTTCCGGGTGAAGAGGTCGCGGATGCCGCCGCCCGCCGCGCCTCCCGTCGCATGGGTCCGGAACGTCTCCCGGAGTTGTTCGGACAGGAGCCGGGCCGGGCGCTGGTGGTCCGGCAGGCCGTCGCCCGGGTCGGTGTGCAGGCGTTCGGCGATCAGCGTCGCCATGTCGTCGTGCAGGGCCAGGTAGTGCGCTTCGGGTGATCCGGGGGTGACGTCGGCGCGGATGATGGGTGGTTCGCGGTGGCGGTTGGCCATGATCCGGCCGGCCTCCCGGAAGAGGTCGTGCCGCCGGGCCTCGTCGAGGCCGTCCAGGGTCGCCGTGGCCCGCGCGACACCGTCCAGCAGCGCGTGCCCGGCCCAGGGGTGCCCGACGGCGGCGGGATCGAGGAGCCGTGCCGGGCTGACGCCCTTGCCCGCCTCATGGTCCAGTTGCCCGCCCAGATCCAGCAACTCCCTTGCTGTGGTGGGGAGTTCCAGCGTCCGTACGGGACCTGACGGGCCGTCCTGCCGGGACAGGGTCACCGAGGTCACCTTGTCGCGTACGCCGGGGATCTCGGTCAGCACCTTGAGGATCGCCGTCCACACGGTGTCCGGGTCCGAGGTGCGGGCGACCACGGAGTCGTAGTGGGCCAGGTTCAGGTTTCCCGGCTGGTCGTGCAGGTCGTACAGGAGGGACGCGGCGACGGACCGGGCCACGTCCGCCGACTCCCCGGGCGTCAGCGCCGGGCGGGAGGCAGCTCCGGAGGGCCCTCCGGAGGTCCCTCCGGAGGAATCCTTCCCCTTCTCCCCCTCCAGCCACGACTTCCCGGAGTTGATCTCGAAGACGTCCCAGGGGACGTCCGGGTGCACGTCCCTCGCCATGTGCTGGGCGTGCCGGAGCGGTGCGAACACGGCGGGACTCGGGCCGGTGCGGTTCAGCACCCGCCTGCGGATGTCGCCGTCGCCCGCACCCAGGACGGTGCCCAGCGACCGCACGTCGTCCGTCACGTCGACGTGGTCGCCGCCGCCCACGTAGAGGGCGCTGGCGTGCACGTTCTGGTACGGGCTCCGCGTGTAGTTGGTCAGGATCACGTCGCTGTAACCGGCGAGGGCCGGGTGGCGGGCGGCCCCGATCAGCGCGGCGTTCGTCGACCGTCCCATGTACCGGCCGATCGCGAACCCGCCGGCCTTCTTGAGCGTGCTGCCGATGGCCGTCACGAGCCCCTCGCGCACTTGGTTGTCGCCGTCGGAGTACACGCCGCCGAAGCGGTACAGCGCCTCGACGCGCAGGATGTCGCTCGCGGCGGCGTATCCGCCGCCGGTGTGCCGGGCGGCTTCGGTCGCGTAGAGGGCCGGCAGGCGCATGGGGGACGCCGCGGAGAACACCTCGTCGACGTTGACCAGCCGGAGGTCGTCGCGGCGGGCCCACTCCAGCATGTCCCGGACGTCGAAGAGGCGCCCCTGGCCGGGGCCGGCGGGGAGGTTGCGGGCCGCGTCGGCCTCGGCGCGGGTCACGTCCGTCCACAGGACGAACGTGACGTCGGGGTTGAGGTTCTTCCCCTCCGCCATGTGGGCGCGGAACTCGCCCATCGCGCCTTCGTCGCGCAGCGGGCCGCCGAGCCAGATCGAGTGGAGCAGCTTCGGTATCGCCAGTCTCTTGAAGCCCGGCCGTGAGTCCGCCGGGACCCAGGTGGCGAGGGAGTGGACCACGCTGTCGGCGTTCCGCGGCAGCCGTGCCAGTTCGCTCGCCGTCGGTGTGCCGTTCCGCGCCAGGTCCACGGCGGCGAAGAAGGGCTCGCGGTGCGCGCTGTCGAGCTGCGAGAAGTCGAAGTCCCGGAGGAATTCGGGTGGTTGCGGGGTTTCGCGTACGCCGAAGACGTCGGGGCCCAGCCGTCCGGCGGCGGTCGCCGCGTCGCGGTGCGGGCCCGCGGGGCGCGCGAGGTCGAGGCCGGCCCGGAGCGTTTCGGTCAGGCCGGGGACGGTGAGGCCGCCTGCCTCCTGGCGCTGGGCCGGAGTGTGGTGTTCGTGCAGGAAGAGGAGGTCGTCGCGGCGCAGATCCGGCATGACGTCCTGGGCGGCGCGGACGGCGTCGTCGAAGCGCCGCCCCACCCCGTCCTCCGTGAACGCCCGGGAGACGTCCTCCAGTCGCGAGACGATCAGGGTGTCCCGTCCGTCGCGGGCCGCGAGGTCGGCGGCGTCGGCCGGTGCGTGCTCGGGCCTCTTGCCGCGGCTGCCGCCCGCGTCGACGTCTGCGCGGGCCGCGGCGACGACGGTGGTCACCCGCGTGGCCCGCATCTGGTGCTCGCCGCCCGCCGCCTGTCCCGCGGCGGGGCGGTGGCCGTCGATCGGGGCGATCAGGCGGGCGGCGTCGTCGTGGAGCCGACGTGCGTGGTCGAGGGTCCAGTTGTGGGTGCGGGCCCATCCGGCGAGATGCGGGTCCGCGGCGGCTCCGGCCGTGGCGGGTCCGGCGTGCTCGGCCGGCTGCCCCGCGGGCCGGCTCGGGGTCGTCGGCGTGGACGGAGGCGTGGATGGTGGCGTGGACGGTTCCCCCGCCGTCCGCGGCGGTGCCGCGTGCCGCGCCGGCGAGCCCGCCGCCGGTCCGGACACCGGAGGTACGTCGCCGTGGTGGTGGCCGGACGGCCCCGCCCCCGGGTCCGTCAACGGCCTTACGAGTGTGGGCAGTTCATCGGCGAAGAAGGTGCGCACCGCCGGGTTGAGCCGGGCCCGGGCGGCGTCACTCGCCCCGTAGTACGCCGCGTAGGTCTCGGCGAACCACTCCTTGGGGCTGGAGAACTGGTAGTTGGACAGGGCGTGGTTCTCGCGCTCGGCGTGCAGGTAGCTGACCCAGTCGCCGTAGTGGTCGACGTGGTAGGCGCGCGGGCCGACGCGGAGCACGTCCCCGCCGCCGTCGTTGAACGTCCAGGGCTGGGCGACGGCCATCCGTGCGAAGCGGCCGATCTCATCGAGCCCGCGCTTCAACTCCTCAGGCAGGCCCGGGAATTCGTCCCGCAGATGGGTCAACCGGCCCGGATCACTGCGGGCCGCCTCCGGGTCGAGCGCGTCCACCACGACTTCCAGCAGGGTCCGTCGGCCGTCCGTGCTCTGCGTGCCGTAGTGCGTGTCGCCGATCCCGGCCTTGCCGAGGACGGCGAGGGCCACGGGAACGGTGTTCCTCCCGTGGTGCCGCCAGCCGCCGAAGCGGGGCTCGTCGCTCCGCTCGGCCTGCCAGTTGACCTGTTCGTCGACGGAGTGGCCGATCTCGTGCGTCAGCGACCATTTCATGAAGTTGTTCTGTGCGAGCGCGTCCGAGACGCCGCCCATCACGTGCCGCGCGTCGGTGAGCCGGCCGAGCGAGAGGTCGTCCAGGAGGCCGTCGCCCTGGTAGTCCGCACGCGCCGCCTGGTCCATCACCCACCGCTGCCAGCCGCTCTTCCTATTGAGCTCGGTGACGATCCAGGAGGGCAGGTGGAGCGGCAGCGCGATGTGCACGGACCGGGTGGTGTCGTCGTACTCGCTGGCCGCGCCGCTGTGTTCGGGGCCGGGGAACTCGATGGCCAGCAGGTGCGGGTTGTCCCGGACGTGCTCGGGCGGCAGCTTGGCCAGCACCTGGTCGATCCGGGCGAGCGTCGAGTGGCTGAAGTGCTGTGGCGCCACGTCTCCGGGCTCAGGGCCGATACGTATCCCGTACTTGGCGCTGAGCTCCGTCTCGCGCTGCGGGGCGCCCTCGTTGCGCAGCCACCCGGCCACGCCCCGGCCGTCGGTGCCCCGCCGGAGGATGGTGCGCATCGCGCCGCGACCGTTGCGGTCCGGTGCCGGGGGTTCCGGGGCGGCGGGCGCGGTGCCGACAGTGCCCGGGGCGGAGGCGGCACCCGTGCCCGGGGTACTGGTGGAAGCGGCACCGGCGCGGGGGGCTCCGCCGATGCCCGTCGGACCGGGCGCCGCGATGTCGAGGGCGGACCGGGCCGCCGTGGCGAGCCGGTCCGCCTTGTCCTTCGTCGCCGAGTACAGCGTCCAGGCCACGGCGTCCCGCACGGTCTCCAGGACCGCCGGGTCGGCACGGCCGGAGCCTCCGGGCAGCGGCGGCAGCTCGACATTGCGCTGCCACAGCAGGGTGTGAGCCTCGGCCAGGAACTTCCCGGCCAGATCGGCCCGCACCTTGCCGAAGAGGCGGGCGGCCTGGTCGAGATGGCCGGGCAGAGATTCCGGGGACAGGTCCCCGAACGGGACCGCGGGGCGCTCCGCGGGTTCGGCGGCGGTCAGGCGGGCGCCGCCGTCGGGGAGCTGGACGGCCGGGCGGTCGGCGTCGTGGCGGAGGGCGTCCGGCCCGCCCGTTCCGACGGCCGTCCCGTCGAGGGCGCTCGCCAGCACCTGGGGATAGACCTCGCGCAGCATCCGGGCCGCCCGCTCCACCACGGCCCGCACGTCCGAGGCATGGGCCTCGCTGCCCATGAGGCGCTTCAGGTCCTCGGCCAGGGGGAAGCACTCCGGCCCGGCACCGTTTCCGGCGACGCTCATGTCCGACCTCCGCTCTCACAGGTGTCCACCAATCCTACGTGTTCACATGTACCTGCGACCGCTTTCCGCTGGGCGTGGACGGCCTGACGCGATGTGCCGTAATGTGAGACACGTGTTTGCCGATGACTCCATCGCGCGGCCAGGTCACCCCCTTGGGAGGTTTCCTGCTGTGCGAGTGTGTCATCGCCACACCTGTGTGGTCACGGCGGTGGCCGCCTGACCGGGCACTCGCCCGGCTCCCCAAGTCGCCCGCCGGGGTGCGCGTTCCCCCGTACCACCCCGGCGGGTCCACCGCCGTACGCATCTGCGCAAGCCCGGCCGCACTGTCGGCGAGAACCCCCACCGGAAAAGGCCGATGCACGAGGACCGACAAGGGAACCTTCCAGCGCCGACGGGGCGGCCCGTGGCCATCGGCCGGGACGATCCGCTGGGAGCGCCGCCACCGGACGGCCCCGGCTCCGACCGGGCCCGGGTCTTCGCGGCCCACGAACTCCACGGACACGCAGCCCCCGGGGAGGCCTGGACGTCGTTCACCGCCCGATGGAACTGGGCCGCGACGCTCCCCCACGCCGTGCCGACGCCCCATGCGGGAAGCGCTCCGGCCGTCCGACGGGTGCCGGGCGGATTCTCGCTCTCCGGCAGCTGGCAGGCACCCCGGACGACCGGCCGCGGGCGGTGGCTGGTCCTCCCCCTGTCCTCGCCACGACGGCCGCCCGACGCCAGGATCGGGGCGGGCCACCGCCTCCCCGACCTGTACGTCGTCCCGTCCGCGGCCCTGCCCGCACCGGCCGGCACCGCACTCCGCGACCGCGCCGCCACCCCGCTCGCGCCGGACGCGCCCGTCCGGCTGGACGGCTTCTACGTACCGGCCGGACGCGCCACGTACTCCGGCGGCCGAGCACTCCACCGCGACCACGCCCCCTTCGTCTGGACGGCGGTCGCGGGCATCGCCCTGGGCGCGGCCCGGCGACTGACGCGCGAGCTGTCGGCGCCGGCCGCGCACCCGTCGTACTCGTCCTGCACGACGGTCGCGGCTCCGCAGCCGAACGCCATGGCCGCCGGCCTGGGAACGCTCCTGCGCCACGAGCGCCTGGGGTTCACCGCGGATCTGTACAACGGCCCCGGCCTCGGGCGGCTCATCCCGCTCGCCGCCCGCGGTCCCCTGCCGGACCGGATCGCACGGGCCGCCGCGCTGGCGCACCACGTCGTGACGGCGGCGTACGAGCACACGGCCCTGCTCCCGGCCGACGACGGGGAACTCCGTCACCTGGAGGCTCTCCTCCAGGACTGTGCCGCACCGCTCCAGCATCTGCGGTCCACGGTCGACCTCCTGTCACCGGGCGGACAGCACACGGGCCCGTGACGGACCGCCGCCCGGCAGGCGTGGCGCGGATCACAGCGGCAGAACCGAACTTCGGCGTGCTCGCAGCATCGTGTCGGTGTCATCACCGTCCCCCGCCTCTGCTGCGAACGGAGCCACACCATGAGCACCACCGCGAACACCGCCGCGAACACCACCCGCCCGTCCGGGAGTTCGGACGCCACGACGGCACCGCTCTCCCCCGGCACGCACGCCCTCACCGTGGGCGGCATCACCCAGCGCTACCACGTCCACGGCACCGGCCCGGTGTGCCTGGTCCACCCGGGCGGGCCCGGCATCCTCTGGGACTACCTGCGCATGCCACTGCTCGAACAGCACCTGACCATGGTCTACGTGGAACCGATCGGGACCGGCGCCGAGAGCCGGCTGCCCTCGCACCCGCACGGCTACACCCGCGAGCGGTACAGCCGCTTCCTGGAGCACCTGATCAACCGGCTGGGCGCGCCCAAGGTGTACCTGTTGGGCCACTCGCACGGCGCTTTCG
Organism: Streptomyces longispororuber; assembly: GCF_024448165.1. Taxonomy (GTDB): domain Bacteria; phylum Actinomycetota; class Actinomycetes; order Streptomycetales; family Streptomycetaceae; genus Streptomyces; species Streptomyces longispororuber_A. The sequence continues at coordinate 6,255 of NZ_JAMOLN010000228.1, read as the reverse complement.
TCGCCGCCCACCACGCCGTCCACCGGGCCGGACGACTCGCCGGTGTCGTGCTGTACGCGGGCGCGCCCGTCACCGGTCCCGAGCACGGCGCGGAGACCGGCCGCATGGTGGAGAAGTTCGCCGCCGACCACGCCGGTCACCCGGGCCTGCCCGGCGTACTGGCCGCCTTCGACGCCATGTCCCGTATCTCCAGCGACGAGGAGACCACCGCGGTGGCGCGCGGCGTCCTGCCCGCGTACATCGCCGACTACTGGGACGACGAGGAACTCTGGGCGCCCTTCCGTGAAGCCGTGCGCGCGGTGTTCGTCTCCGGTCTGGACGAGCACCTCCGCCCCGACATCGTCGACGACCGCGTGGCGCTCAAGGGGCTGGACGTCCCGGCGCTGGTGGTCGGCGGGCGGCACGACGTGATCTGCGGGGTGCGCTGGAGCGAGGAACTGCACGAACTCATCCCGGACTCAAGGCTGTTGGTCCTGGAGCGCAGTGGGCACTTCGGACACCTCGAGGAACCGGAGCTGTTCGACCGGGCCGTGTCCCGCTTCGTCTCCGAGACGGGGGCCGGGGCGTAGCGGTGGGCGCGCAGGTGGCGGCCGGGAACGTCAGAGATACATGGCGCGGTGGCTGCGATAGGCGAAGGTGTCGCCCGCGCTGAGGATCGTCACGATCGCCTCGCAGTACGCGCGGTACGCCGTCTCCTGCTCGGCCCGCAGCGTGACGGTCGCGGCGCCGGCCCCGCCCCGGGGCGGGAGCAGGGGGCCCAGGAGCAGCGGTGGCGGTGGAAGGGACAGCACCGCCATGATCCGCCGGAAGGAGTCGGTGACCTCCTCGTCGTGGTCCGGCGGTGCGGCGGCGGCCCCGGCGTCCGTGCCGCCCGCCGCCGCATCCCGTGCCGTCCCGTCGCGCCGGCCGAACAGGCCGAGGCAGGCGTCGAGTTGCGCCAGCTCGGCCGCGGTCACCTCGATCGGATACAGGCTGGTCAGCAGGTCGCCGCGCGGCCCGTGCAGCAGGTGTCCGGGTCCTGGGCCCGGGGCCGCTCCGGTGGCCGTGTCCCCGGTCTGCCACCGGGACCACAGCGGCAGTCTGAGCAGGATCTGCACCCAGCTGTCGTAGGCGGCGGCGACGGTCCGCTCGTCGTCGGTCTCCGCCCCCGTGCATTGCAGGAGATAGAGCCGCCGGAGGATCGGCTCCTCCAGGCTCTGGAACTTCGCGAAGAACACGGGGTCGTCGGGGACCAGAACGTACACGGGGCTCCTCCGGAGGTTCACGGTTCACCTGTCCGCACGGAGACACGTGTGCCGCGCCTCTGCCGACGTGTCGCTCTCCCCTGCTCCGCCCCGGGGCACCTCACACCTTACGTCAGGGTCAACGGGCCGTGCCGAGGTGTGTGGCGTAGAAGTCGGCGAGCTTGTCGACGGCGAGGTCGACGTACTCCTTGCGGTCGTAGAGGTCGACGTGGCTTGCGCCCTCGACCCAGTGGAGCTCCTTGGGGCCGGTGGCCCGCTGGTGGACGTCGACGGCCATCCAGGAGGTGACGGCGCGGGAGCCGACCACCTGCAGCAGCGGGCGGGGGCCGATCAGCGGGACGGCGTGGAACGCGTCGAAGAAGGCGAGCTTGTCGACGCTCTCCCAGGCGAGGAACTTGGCCGAGCGCTCGTGCTCGCCGCGCGGCGTGCAGTAGTACTCGAAGCCCTCGACGCCGTGTTGGCCGCCGAGTTCCCCGGCCTGTTCGGCGGTCTCGGGGAACATGGTCATGACTCCGGCGTCCTCGCCGCGGGCCGCGGCGGTGCGGGCCTGGGCGGCGGCGTCCAGCAGGCTGCGGAAGACGGCCGGGTCCTGGGTGCCGTCGGCGCCGAGACGGAACTGCCGGGCGACGTCCACCCCGCTGACGGTGGCGACGGCCTTGACCCGCCGGTCCGCGCCGGCGGCGGACAGCGAGTAGCCGCCGGAGGCGCAGATGCCGAGGAGGGCGATGCGGTCGGGGTCCACCACGTCGTCGCGGGTGGCCAGGTAGGAGACGGCGGCCTTGAAGTCCTCCACCCGCTGGGCGGGATCCTCCAGACCGCGCGGCAGCCCGCCGGACTCGCCCTGGTGGGCCGCGTCGAAGGCGAGCGTGACGTAGCCGCGCTCCGCCATCCGGCGCGCGTAGATGCCGGAGGTCTGCTCCTTCACGCTGGTGCCGGGGTGGCCGACCACCAGCGCCGGGCGCGGGCCCGCGGCCGCGGTGTCGGGGAGGTACAGATGCGCGGCGATCCGGATGCCGGCGCTGTCGAAGGTGACGTTGTCGAAGGTGACGCTGGACTGGGACATGAAGGTCTCCTCGAGGAATCCGTGGAATCGGCCCGTTGGCCGGGAACACCTCTACGATCACTCCGGATCCCGGGAGGGAAAAGAGACAGGTTTCTGCCTGGGAAAGAACCTTCCCCCCTCACCCGCACACGTGCCTCAGGGCAGGCCTCCTCTGCCGTCCGGTCAGCCGTCCGTCTCCGTCGTCAAGGAGATGCCGAGCGCGGTCTCCATCTCCGCGATGGTCCGGCGGGGCTCCTTCGCGTGCACGGTGAGCAGGCCCAGCTCCGCGGCGGGCGCCAGGTACTGTTCGCTGTCGTCGACGAACACGCACTGGTCGGCAGGGAGTTCGAGCATGCGGAGGGCGAGCTCGAAGATCTGCGGCTGCGGCTTGCGCAGTCCGTGCTGCTCGGAGATCACGACGGCGTCGTAGCGGCGCTCCAGCTCGTAACCGGCGTAGAGGTTCCAGGGCCCGGTGCCGACCGAGTTCGAGAGGATGCCGACCTTGACCCCGGCCCGCCGGGCGGCGGCGGCCGCGGCGATCACCGAGGGCTCCGGGCGCAGGTCGGCGAAGATGCGGCCCATGAGGTTGTCGGCGGACACCCCGAGCCGCGCCGCGGCCTCGGTGTTCCACCGGGTCTGGGTGATCGCGCCCCGCTCCAGTTCCGCGGTCCGCCGGCTCATCTCCTCATCCAGGTAGAGCGCGTTGATCAGGGCGCCCTCGGGCAGTCCCGCCCGTTTCTCGAAGGCGAGCGCGGCGGGGACGAGCGGCGTGGTCAGCACGCCGCCGAAGTCGAGGACGAGGCCTTTGCGGTTGGTCATGGCGCAACTCTAAGGTGTGTTGCGCGTGGGGCATGCTCCGGCCCAGGTGTGAATGGGTGAGGACACGTGTGCGTACGGGGGGGTGGGGGTCAGACGTGGGGTTCGTCGCTCGCCGGGGCACCATCGGAGCGCGGCCGCGGCGTGTGGCACAGGGTCAGGCTGTCGACCCGGCCCTGGTCGAGGGTCATGATCCAGGCGACACCGGGCGGGCAGTGGTCGGGCGCGTCGGACGGGTTGACGAGGTCCATCTCCCACACGACCAGGGAGCGCCCGGCGATCACGTGGACCGGGCGCTGCCGCACTCCGGCGGCCAGGTCGCCGTCCATACCGGCCAGCAGCAGCGCCCTGCCGCCGAGCACCTCGCCGCCGGCACGCAGGACGACGTCGCGCGCGTAGCGGTCGGCGACCACTCTCGCGAACTCGCCCCGCTCCGCGGCGGCCAGCGTCTCCCGCGCCTCCGCCCAGGAGGCTCCGGTCCGTGCGCGGGTCTCCTCGTGCGCGTCGTCGGCGGTGGCCCGCAGCGTGCGGGCGAGCTGCGCCCGCGCCTCGCTGAGCCGGCTGCGGACGGTTCCGACCGGTATCGCGCAGGCCCGGGCGATCTGCTGGTAGGAGGTGAGGCGCAGGGAGAAGTAGCGCAGGACGAACGGCAGTCGCAGCGCCGGGGACAGCCCTTCGACGGCCTCCCAGATCCAGTCCCGCAGGGCGTGCCGGTCGAGCACCTGCTCCGGTGTCACCGACCCGGGCGCCACGGGCGGCACGGGTACGTCGGCGACCGGCTCGGTCCGCCGCGCCTCGCGCAGGACCGCGCGCCCGGCGTTGCGCACCACCATCCGCAGCCACGGACCCACGGCCGCCGGATCACGTACGTCACCGATGCGGCGCAGCGCCACCAGGGCCGCCTCCTGCATCACGTCGTCCGCATCGGGGCCCGGCCCCAGCACGCTGAGCGCGACGGCCCGCATGCCGGGCCGGTGACGTTCCAACAGCCGTGCGAGGGCGGCCACTTCGCCTCGCTGCGCCGCCCGGGTCAGCGCTTCGTCCTCAGCACGTTCGGCTTCCGTCGGTACGGTGCTCACGACCTGACCTCTCCGCTCCGGCACGCCCACGTACCGTCCCTGTCGGGTCCCGTCGGCCGTCAGTTGTCGCCTCGCAGGATCGACAGCAGCCGCAGCGCTTCGAGGTAGATCCACACCAGGGTGACGGTGAGGCCGAAGGCCGCGAACCACGAGTCCTCCCGCGGGGCGCCGTAAGCGATGCCGTCCTCGACCTGCTTGAAGTCGAGAGCCAGGAAGCACGCGCCGAGCACGATGCCGACGACGCCGAACAGCACGCCGGTGACACCGCTGTCGAAGCCGAGGCCGTCCCCCGCGCCGAACGCGGAGAACAGCAGGTCGACCACCATGAGCAGGAGGAATCCGGTGGCCGCGCCGAGCACGAAACCTTGGAAGCGCCGGGTGACACGTATCCAGCGCCGCTTGTAGGCGATCAGCACACCGGCGAACACGGCCATCGTGCCCAGGACGGCCTGGACGACGACACCCGGCGCGATGTACGTGGACGTGGCACTGGAGACGACCCCGAGGAAGACGCCCTCGAAGGCCGCGTAGCCCAGGATCAGCGCCGGGGCGGGGGCGCGCCGGAACGTCTGGACCATGGACAGCACGAACGCGACGAGGGCGGCGCCGGTGCCGATCCCGAAGGCGCGCCCGACGCCGACGGCGTCGACGGGCAGCAGGAACCACGAGAGCGCGGCCGTCAGCACCACCGTGCCGAGCGTCGCGGCGGTGCGGACCACGACGTCGTCGATCGTCATCGTGGCGCTCCCGCGCCGCGCGTCGGGCACGGGCTGCGCATCGGCCGACTGGGCGTAGGGGTTGGTCAGCGGTACGCCGGACGGATCAGGGGCGCCGGCGGCGGCACCGGCACCGGCGGCGCTCACCGGCTGGAGCCGCTCGGCCGCGGGCCCGGCCGGGCGGCCGCTCCCGCCGAACCCCCGTCGGGTGAAGATCGGATTGCTGCTGCGCATGGTGCTGCCTCCCTGGATGTGCCCCGTACGGCGCGTGCGGCTCACGCAGCCGTGCCGAGGATCGTCGAGTGGGCGGCACCCGTTCGGCGCCCCCATCATCGGATAACCACTCTGACAGGTGACGCAAGCTACGACAAGAGCATCACCTCTCGAATTGGTTACGAAGAGGAGTTGGGTGACGGGCCACGAACCGCAGAAGGGCCGCCGCGGTGAAACACCTCGGCGGCCCTGCCCTCGCTCACCGGTTCACACCCGGCGGGATTCAGCTCAGCTTGTCGGCCTCCAGGACCGCGGAGACGAACGCCTCGGGGCGCTCCTGCGGAAGGTTGTGACCGGCCCCCGGAACCACGTGGTGCACCCACGGTCCGGCGAAGTGCGGCGCGTAGCCGCTTCCATCGGTCCAGGGCGTGACACCGTCGGCCTTGCCGTCCAGCGTGACGCTGGGGACCAGGATCTTCGGCTGGTCGAGGAGCCGCCGCTCCAGTTCCGCGTAGCGCGGGGCACCGGGCGCGGCGCCCAGCCGGTGGCGGTAGCTGTGGATCACGACGTCCACGTAGTCGGGGTTGGTCCACAACTGCGCCGCCTGCGCGAACTCCGCCTCGGTGAAACGCCATTCGGGCGAGTTGCGCTGCCACACGACACGGGCCAGGTCCTCCCTGTTGCGGGTCAGCCCCTGCCGGCCCCGCTCGGTGAGGAAGTAGAAGAAGTACCAGTAGCCGGACTCGACGGAGGGCGTCAGCGGCTCGTCGGCGACCGCCAGGTTCTGGATCAGGTAGCCGTTCACGGACACCAGGCCCGAGCAGCGGTCCGGCCAGAGCGCCGCGGCCACGACGGCGGCCCGGCCACCCCAGTCGTATCCGGCGTAGAGCGCCCTGCGGATGCGCAGCGCGTCCATGAAGGCGATCACATCGGCACCCAGGGCCGCCTGTTCACCGGATCGGAAGGTGTCGTCGCGGAGGAAGGACGTCTCGCCGTGGCCGCGCAGGTAGGGGATGTAGCAGCGGTATCCGCGCGCGGCGAGCGCCGGTGCCACCTCGGCGTAGGAACCAGCCGGGCTGAAGGGCCAGCCGTGCAGGAGGATCACCGGCACGCCGTGCGCCGGTCCGACGTCGTGGTAAGCGATG
>NZ_JAMOLN010000227.1 GCF_024448165.1 Streptomyces longispororuber | reverse complement strand
TTGTACCACTGGGGACCGGGGGGGTTCTGTGCGGCAGGGGGGATTAGTCGGCCCTTTTCCGTCGGCGCGCGGGCGTCTGACGAACGGGGTCATCAGTCAGCCCGCGAAGGACTGGGAGCAGCGGTACCGGCGTACCGTGATCACCAGCGACACCGTGGCCACGGCCATGGTCGTGGCCTCGATCGGCAACTTCTTCGGGGTCAGGGACGCGGCCAACTGGCACGAGAAGTGGGGCATTCTCGCCTTCGGCACCGAACTCCTGGTGCTGGGAGCGCTCGCGGTGAGCAGGGCCTGGGCGCCGGCCGTCCTCGGCCAGGGCGCCGAGGAGTTCCGTCGGCTCGGCCGCTCGCTGTTCACGGCGACCGTCGTGCTCGCGCTCGGCGGGATCGCCCTGACCTCGCGCAACATCAAGCTCTGGATCTTCGTCGCGATCCCCGCGATCGCGCTCGTCACGATGACCGAGCGGTATCTGCTCCGCCTCTGGCTGCACAAGCAGCGCAAGGAAGGGCGCTGCCTGAGACCGGTGCTCGCCGCCGGCAGCCCGGCCACCGTGCGCGACCTGATCGTCCGCACCCGCAAGTTCCCGCACCTCGGCTGGCGCGTGGAAGCGGTGTGCACCCCGGACGGGCTCGGTCTCGACGGCGACCACCTGGACGGCGTCCCGGTCGTCGGCCCGCTCACCGACGCCGCCAACCACGTCCACCGCGACGGCTACCGCGTCGTCGCCGTCACCCCGGCCCCGCACTGGTCCCCGGACCGGCTGCAGCGGCTGGCCTGGAACCTGGAGGGCAGCGACGCAGAGATGGTCGTGGCCCCCGTGCTGATGGAAGTGGCCGGACCGCGGCTGCACGTCGACGCGGTGCTCGGGATCCCGCTGCTGCGGGTCAGCATGCCGACCTTCACCGGCGGCCGCCGGGCGATCAAGGGAGTCGTCGACCGGCTGGGCGCGGCGTTCCTGCTGGTGCTGTTCGCGCCGCTGATGACGGTCGTCGGGATGCTCGTACTGATGGACAGCCGGGGCGGCGCGCTCTACCGCCAGCGCCGGGTCGGCAAGGACGGCCGCGAGTTCACCATCTTCAAGTTCCGCACCATGGTCACCGGCGCGCACGGAGCACGGGCCGAGCTCGCCGAACTCAACGAGGGCGCGGGCCTGTTGTTCAAGCTCCGCCGCGACCCGCGGGTCACCCGGGTGGGATCGGTACTGCGCCGGTACTCGCTCGACGAACTCCCGCAGCTCTTCAACGTACTCACCGGATCGATGTCGCTCGTCGGCCCGCGCCCTCCGCTGCCGGAGGAGTCGGCGGCGTACGGCCCGGACATCCGGCGGCGGCTCCTCGTCAAGCCGGGACTCACCGGCCTGTGGCAGATCAGCGGACGCAGCGACCTGCCGTGGGAGGAAGCGGTCCGGCTCGACCTGCGGTACGTGGAGGACTGGTCGCTCGCCCTGGACGCGGTGATCTTGTGGAAGACGCTGCGCGCGGTACTGCACGGGCAGGGGGCGTACTGATGCGCGGGGACGGGGGGCGCCGGTCGACCGGCGCGCGGACCGCAGGCCACCAGGGCCTGCATGGGGGGAGGAACGAGTCATGAGAGTCAGCGTCTTCGGACTCGGCTACGTGGGCTGCGTGTCGGCCGCGTGCCTGGCCAGCATGGGCCACGAAGTCATCGGCGTGGACGTCAACCAGGTGAAGGTCGACCTGGTCAACGACGGCAAGGCGCCGGTGGTCGAGGAACGGATCGGGGAGCTCACCGCCGACGTCGTACGGACCGGCGCCTTACGCGCCACCACCGACGTCCGTGAGGCGATCCTGGGCAGCGAGGTGTCGCTGATCTGCGTCGGCACGCCCTCGGAGGCCAACGGCAGCCTGTGCACCACCTACTTGGAGCGGGTCACCGAACAGATCGGGACCGCGCTCGCCGAGCGCGGCGGACGGCACACCGTCGTGTTCCGCAGCACCATGCTCCCGGGCACCTGCCTGAACCTGCTGCTGCCGATCCTGGAGAAGACCGTCGGCGGCACCGCCGGCGTCGACCTCGGCGTCGCGGTCAACCCGGAGTTCCTGCGCGAGGGCACCAGCGTCCGGGACTTCTTCGACCCGCCCAAGACCGTCATCGGCGAACTCGACCCGGGCAGCGGCGACGCGGTGGCCGCCCTGTACGAGGGCCTGCCCGGCGAGGTGTTCCGCGTGCCCGTCCAGACGGCCGAGGCGATCAAGTACGCGGACAACGCCTTCCACGGCCTCAAGATCGGCTTCGCGAACGAGCTGGGCGCGGTCTGCCAGGCGCTCGGCGTCGACCCGCACCAGGTCATGGACGTGTTCCTCGCCGACCGCAAACTGAACGTCAGCCCCGCGTACCTGCGGCCCGGGTTCGCCTTCGGCGGCTCCTGCCTGCCCAAGGACCTGCGCAGCCTGGTGCACGCCGCGCAGCGCGCCGACGTCTCCGTGCCCATCCTCTCCCACGTGCTGCCCTCGAACTCCGCCCATCTGCAACGCGCGGTCGAGCTGGTCGAGCGCACCGGGAAGCGGCGGGTGGGCCTGTTCGGCCTGTCCTTCAAGCCCGGCACCGACGACCTGCGCGAGAGCCCGCTCGTCGAGCTGGCCGAGCGGCTCTTCGGCAAGGGATACGACCTGCGGATCTACGACGCCAACGTGAGCCTCTCCCGGCTGATCGGCGCGAACCGCGAGTACATCGAGACTCGGCTGCCGCACCTCGCGCAGCTGCTCGCGGACTCCGTCGACGAGGTGCTGGAGCACGCCGAGGTGTGCCTGGTCGGCACCAAGGACCCGGCCGTGCTCGCCGCGCTGCCGCACGGTGACGACCCCGTGATCGTCGATCTCATCCGCCTTCCCGACGCCGAGACGCGCCGGACCGAACCGGGGTACATGGGCCTTGTCTGGTAAAGCACGCAGCACCGAAGCAAACGGCACCGAAGCGAACGGCACCGAAACACGTGGCACGGGAGTACCCGGCACCGCGGCAAGCAGCAACGCGGCGGGCGGCAACGACGGTCACGGCCGGCGCGCGCTGATCCTGGTGGAGAACCTGTCCGTGCCGTTCGACCGGCGGGTCTGGCAGGAGTGCACGACCCTGCGCGACGCGGGCTGGACGGTGCACGTCATCTGCCCCCGCGGAGAGAAGCGGGACACGGAACCCGAAGCGGTGATCGACGGGGTGCGGATCCACCGCTACCCGCTGCGCGCGGCCACCGGCGGACCGGCCGGCTACCTGCGCGAGTACGGCTCGGCGCTGTGGCACACCGCCCGCCTCGCCCGCACGGTCGGACCCGTCCACGTGGTCCATGCCTGCAACCCGCCCGACCTGCTGTTCCTGGCGGCGCGGTGGTCGCGGCGGCGCGGCGCACGGTTCGTCTTCGACCAGCACGACCTGGTGCCCGAGCTGTACCTGTCCCGGTTCGACCGCGGCAAGGACCTGCTCTACCGCGCCGTGTGCGCACTGGAACGGCGCACCTACCGCGCCGCGGACATCGTGCTCGCCACGAACGAGAGCTACCGGGACGTCGCGATACGCCGGGGCGGACAGCGCCCGGAAGACGTCTTCGTGGTGCGCAGCGCCCCCGCGGTCGAGCGGTTCCAACCGGTGCCCGCCGAACCGGAGTTGAAGCGCGGCAAACCCCATCTGCTGTGCTACCTGGGCGTCATGGGCCCGCAGGACGGCGTCGACTACGCGCTGCGGGCGCTCGCGAAACTGCGCGACTCCTACGGCCGGACCGACTGGCACGCCGTGTTCGTCGGATCGGGCGACGCCTTCGACGCCATGGTCGAGCTGTCCCGGGAACTCGGGCTGTCCGACCAGGTGCAGTTCACCGGCCGGATCCCGGACGCCGACCTGGTGCGCTACCTGTCCACCGCGGACGTCTGCCTCTCGCCCGACCCGCGCAATCCGCTCAACGACGTGTCGACCATGAACAAGGTCCTGGAGTACATGGCCATGGGCCGGCCGATCGTCTCGTTCGACCTCCGCGAGGCCCGCGTCTCCGCCGGCGACGCCGCCGTCTACGCGCGCGCCAACGACGAGGACGAGTTCGCCGGGCTGATCGAGGAGCTCCTCGACGACCCGGAGAAGCGGATCCGGATGGGCAAGACCGGTCAGGAGCGGATCACCGGAGAGCTGTCCTGGGAGAACTCCCAGGCGTCGCTGCTCGCCGCCTACGCCGCTGCCTGCCGTGACCGCGGCACGACGCCGGCGGGCGACCCGGCGCGCACAGGGAAGAGGCCGGGCAGGTGAGCGAGGACACGATACGCCTGGTCTCGATCGGGCGGATTCTCCGACGGCGCTGGCGGCTGCTCGCCGTCGTCGCCGTGGCGGGCGCACTCGTCGGCCTCGGCGCCTCGGTGCTGGTGTTCCCCCCCAAGTACACGGCGACGGCATCGATCCTGCTGCCGGGCCAGTGGGAGGAGCGGGAACTGCTGACCGAGGTGGACGTCGCGACCAGTTCGTCGGTCGTCGACCGGGTGGCCGACTCCCTCGACTGGAAGGGCGTCACCGGCAACGACCTGCGGGACAGCGTGGCCGCCAAGGCCGCCGACGGGAACATCATCAAGCTCACCGGCACGGCCGAGACCCCGCAGCGCGCCCAGCAGCTCGCCGACCGGCTGGCCAAGCAGTTCGTCAGCTTCGCCGCACAGATCTCCGGCGGTTCCACCGACGCCGACGCCGCCACGGGCACCGAGGCGCTGCGCAAGAAGGTCGTGGAGACCAACCGCCGTATCACCGACCTGGCCAACGCGGCCGACCCCGGGCAGAGCGTGGAGAGCGTCCAGGCCCGCACCGCCCTCGAAAAGCTGCGCACCTCGCTGGAGGAGGCCATGACCAAGCTCGACCAGGCCGACCCCGCGAACGACAAGGCCGGCATGGTCGTCATGGGTCCGGCCGCCCGGCCGACCAGCGAGGCACCGCCGACGAGGACCCAACTCGTCGTCGGCGGAGCGCTGCTGTTCCTGCTCGCCGCGGTCATCGGCCATCTCGTCGGCGCCCGGTCGAACCGCCGCCCGCGCACCGGACCGGAGATCGCCGCGGTCCTCGGCGGGCCGCTCCTCGGCACCGTGGACGTCCCCGCCGAACGGCACCCGAGCCGGCCGGAGGCCCGGGGCGCACGGGCCCGGATCCGCGCGTTCCTCGGCATCGACACCCGCTGGGACACCCCGGCCCCGCAGCCCTCGGGCGACGAGGCGGGACGGCGGATCCGCTACCGGCGGGTCTGCACCCACCTGCGGGACCAACTGCCAGGACCCAGGCGACTGCTGGTCGTCGTGCCGGACGGCGACGACACCGCCCGCCGGGCCGCCGAGCAGCTCGTCACCGAGGCCCAGGGCGATATGGCCCTGCGGCTGGTGGAGGTCTCCGTGGACCGGCCGACGGTGCCGGACCGCGGCCCCGAGTGCGGCGCCCTGATCGTCCTCAGCGCGGGCAGCAGGACCGCCGAGGAACTCGCGGACCTCGCCGAGGCGTGCGCGGACGGCAGACACGACGTCGTCGGCACCGTCGTCGCGGACCGGGTCCAGGCCCGCCAGGACCGCTCCACCGGCAGGCCGCCGGACCAGGCCACCCCAGCACTCGCGGTTCGCGGTCACGCGACAGGAGGTTCAGTGTGACGACGAGCAAGACATCGGAGTCGTCCGCCTCCGCTCCCCTCCTCGACCTGCACGCCCTCGTGGTGGCGGTCCGCAGGCGCCGCCGCCTCTGGTGCGCCCTGGCGCTCCTGGGACTGCTGGCCGGCGCGGCCCTCGCGGTACTGAAGCCGCCACCGCCGAGCGCGACGGTGAAGGTGCTGGTCGCACACGCCGAGGACCAGCCGAACGACACCGGCACGCTGATCCGCACCGACGTCGAGGTCCTCGGCACCACCCGCATCGCAGGCCAGGCGCTGCGGACCCTCCACTCGTCGGAGAACCCCGAGGACTTCCTGCGGGACTACCGGGGCACCGGCCTGACCAACAACCTGCTGCAGATCGACGTCGCCGGTGACAGCGACGCGGACGCCGTGGCCCGGGCCAAGGCGCTGGCCGACGTGTTCATCGCCGATCACGTGCAGCGCATGCGGAGTGCGGCGAACGCCGAGGCCAAGGCCCTGCTCGACCAGCGGGACCGGATGCGCACCGAACTCGCCGAGGTGAACAAGGAGATCGGCAGCCGGTCACCGGACACGGACGCGAACGAGTCGGCGAGCATCGAGACGCTCTTCGCCCGCCGCGCCGAACTCAACTCGCGCATCGCCGACTTCGACCAGCGCGCCGCGGAGGCCCGCACCGGCACACCCAAGGTCATCGCCGGCACCCAGGTCGTGGACGCCCCGCGCGCGGTCCGGCACTCCCTGCCCAAGACCGCCGCGACCAACGCCGGGATCGGGCTCGTCCTCGGCCTCGTCCTCGGCCTCGCGCTGGCCGCGGTCGGCGTCGTGGTGGCCGACCGCCCCGTACTGCGCCGGGACATCGCCGCGAACCTCGGCGCCTCGGTCATCGCGGAACTGCCGCACCGCTCGGGCAGGCCGTGGCGGCGGCGCAGGACCCGGGCGACCCGCGAACGGCTCACCGCCCACCTCGCCCGGACCGTGCGCGGCTCCACCGACGACGTCTCCCTCCTCGAACTGGGCTGTGCGCGCGGCGCGAGCGTGATCGCGCTCGGCCTCGCCGGAGCACTGGCGACCGAGGGACCCGTGACCGTCGTCGACGGGCTCCCCGGATCGCAACTCGCCGGCCGCGCACCGAAGTCGGGGAACGTCACCGTGGTCGGCGGCGAGCGTGCCGCGACCGTGTCGCACCAGGAGCGCCGGCTCGGCGTCGGCTCGGTGGCACCCGGCACGGCGTGGACCGACCTCCAGTACCTGGGCACTCAGACCGTGCTCGTGGTGCGGGCCGGGCACGGCAGCGCCGCCTGGCTGCACACCGTGGCGCGCCAGCTCGCGGACCAGCACATTCCGGTGATCGGAGTGGTGCTGATCGACCCCGACCCGCGGGACAGGACCGACGGCACGCTGTGGGACGGGCTGCAGACCGCGCTCCGCGGCCGCAGCGAGGGGCCGACCCGGCAGAACGGGACGGGCCGGCAGGCGGAGCGGCTGCCGGCGTGGGCCGCACGCGGCGCCGACAACGACCAGGAGGGCCGCTAGCACATGTGTGGCATCGCAGGCACGTACCGCTGGCCGGACGGGAAGGTCGTGACCGACCGGCTCACCGAGACCCTCGCCCACCGCGGCCCCGACGGGTCGGGCCGGTACAGCCACTCCGTCGGCGACGGCGAGGTGCACCTGGGGCACCGCCGACTGGCCATCATCGACCTGTCGGGGACCGGCGCCCAGCCGATGGTCTCCGACGGTCTCTCCCTCACCTACAACGGAGAGCTGTACAACGCGCCCGCACTGCGCGCCGAGCTGACGGCCGCCGGCGTCCGGTTCCGCGGCACCTCCGACACCGAGGTGCTGCTGGAGGCCTGGCGGCGCTGGGGCACCGACTGCCTGCCCCGGCTGCGCGGCATGTTCGCGTTCGGCGTCTTCGACGAGCGCACCGGCGAACTGGTCCTGGCCCGCGACCAGTTGGGCATCAAGCCGCTGTTCCTGCTGCGGCGCGGCACGGGCCTGGTGTTCGCCTCCGAGCTGAAGGCGCTCGCCGCCGCCACCGGCGGATCCCTCGAAGTGGACCACGCGGCACTGGTGGCCTCGCTCCTCTACTACTGGGTGCCCGACTCGCGCTGCGCGTTCCGTGAGGCGGAGAAGCTGCCGCCGGGCAGCTGGCTCCGATGCCGGCCCGACGGCAGCGTGCAGCGCGGCCGGTTCTGGAACCTGAAGGACGTCGCCGCCGAGGGCCGCGAGCGGGCCCTGGCCGGGGAGCGCCCCGACCTCGCCGCCATCGTCGAGGAGTCGACGAAGCAGCACCTGCTCTCCGACGTCCCCGTCGCGACCTTCCTCTCCGGCGGACTCGACTCCAGCTATCTGACCGCGCTGGCCGCCCGCCACCAACCCGGCATCTCGGCCTACACGATCGGATTCCGCGCCGAGGACGCCCGGTTCGAGGCGATGCCCGACGACCTGCGCTACGCCCGGCAGGTGGCCCGGCAGTTCGGCGTCGACCTGCACGAGATCGAGATCGCCCCGGACGTCCTCGACCTGCTGCCGCAGATGACGTACCACCTGGACGAGCCGATCGGCGACCCCGCCGCGATCAACACGTACCTGATCTGCTCGGCCGCCCGGGAGGCCGGGGTCAAGGTGATGCTCTCCGGGATGGGCGCCGACGAGCTGTTCGCCGGGTACCGCAAGCACCTGGCCAACCTCCTCGCCGTGCGCTACCAGCGCGTGCCGCGCCCCCTGCGGCGCGGCGTGTCCGCGGCCGTGGACCGGCTGCCGGTCGCCACGGCCCGCCGGGGCTACCGGTCGGTGCGCTTCGCCAAGCGGTTCCTTTCCTTCGCGGACCTGCCGGAGGAGACCGCGTTCCGGCGCAGCTACACCATGTACGACCAGGAGGAGCTGCTCGCCCTCGTCGATCCCGACCTGGCCGGGACGGTCGACGACGTGCTGACCGAGCACGCGGACGTCTACGCGGACAACGACCTCGACGACTTCGTCAACCGCATGTGCCTGGGCGACGCCCGGATGTTCCTGCCGGGCCTCAACCTCGCGTACACGGACCGCTCCAGCATGGCCGCGTCGACCGAGGTGCGCGTGCCGTACGTGGACGTCGAGGTGGTCAGGGCGGCGTTCGCGTTCCCCGGCGACCGCAAGATCGTCGGACGGCAGGGCAAGGCCGTCCTCAAGGAGGCGGCCACCTCGATCCTGCCCCGGGAGATCGTCTACCGGCCCAAGGGCCTGTTCAGCGCCCCGCTGCGGGCCTGGATGAGCCGCGATCTGGCACCGCTGGTCCGCGAGGTGGTGAACGACGGCGAGCTGGTCAACTCCGGTCTGCTGCGCCGGGACGCGCTGGCCCGGATGGTCGCCGAGGACGCCGCCGGGCAGCGGGACTTCTCCAAGCATCTGTGGCATGTGCTGACCCTCGAGTACTGGTATCGCGGCGCGACCTCTGGCTCCGGCCAGAGCCAAGCGGCCTGACGGCGTTGAGAGTGGAATCAAGAGGAGCTCGGGTGAAACAGGTTGTCCAGAACTACAAGAGCGGCGAGCTCGCGGTGCTCGACGTGCCGGCGCCGGCCTGCAAGCCGGGCGGCGTGCTGGTGCGCACCGCCTATTCGCTGATTTCGACCGGGACCGAGCTCATGAAGGTGTCCGAGGCGGGCATGTCGATGGTGGGCAAGGCCCGCTCGCGCCCCGACCAGGTCGCCAAGGTCATGCAGAGCGTGGCCACGAACGGGGTGCCCGCCACCTACCGCAAGGTCATGGGCAAGCTCGACTCCTACACCCCGCTCGGCTACTCGCTGTGCGGCGTGGTCGAGCAGGTCGGCGCCGGGATCGACGACGTCAAGGTCGGTGACCTCGTGGCCTGCGCGGGCAACGAGCACGCGCTGCACGCCGAGCTGAACTGGGTGCCGAGGAACCTCTACACGCCGGTGCCGGACGGCCTCGCGCCCCGGCACGCCGCGTTCGGCACCGTCGGCTCGATCGCCCTGCAGGGCGTCCGCCAGGGCGAGTCCAGGCTCGGCGAAGTGGCGCTGGTCATCGGCCTCGGCCTGATCGGACAGCTGGTCGTCCAGCTCCTCGTCGCCTCGGGCGTGCGCGTCGTCGGGGCCGACCCCGACCCGGCGCGCTGCGAGCTCGCCGAGCGCCTGGGCGCCGCGGCCTGCGGCGACCCCGGGTCGCCGGCCGTGGAGTCCGCCGTCGCCGAACTCACCGGCGGGCACGGCGTGGACCAGGTGTACCTGGCCGCCGGCGGCGGCAGCAACCAGCCCGTCGAGCTTGCCGCCCGGCTCTGCCGGGACCGCGGCCGCGTCGTCGACATCGGCAAGTGCCGCCTGGACCTGCCGTGGAACGCGTACTACGAGAAGGAGCTCGACGTCCGCTTCTCGCGCAGCTACGGCCCCGGGCGCTACGACCCGGAGTACGAGCTGGAGGGCCGCGACTACCCGATCGGCTACGTGCGCTGGACCGAGCGCCGCAACCTGGCGTGCTTCCTCGACCTCGTCGCGCGCGGCGACGTCGACGTGGAACCCCTGGTCTCCCACGTCGCCGACTTCGACGACGCCGTCGAGACGTACCGGAGCCTGAAGGACGGCGAACTCAAGGCCGTGGCCGTCCTGTTCCGGTACCCCGAGCAGGAGACGGAGACGCGGGCCCCGGAGATCACCGTGCCCGCGACGCCCCGCACCGCGCCCGCCGCCCCGGCCCGGTCCGGCACCTCCCCGGTCCGGCTGGCGTTCGTCGGCGCCGGGAACTACGCGGCGTCGATGCTGCTGCCGCACCTCGCGCAGCGCGAGGGCGTCGCCCTGCAGACGGTCGTCACCACGACGGCCCTGTCCGCGGCCAACGCACAGCGCAAGTTCGGCTTCGCCGAGGCGACCACCGACCTCGACGCCGTGCTCGACGACAAGACCGTCGACGCGGTGTTCGTCGTCACCCGGCACAGCTCCCACGCCGAACTGACCCGGCGGGCGCTCCTCGCCGGAAAGGCCGTGTTCGTGGAGAAGCCGCTGGCCCTCTCCGAGGAGGAGCTCGCCGGGGTCCTGGCCGCGGTGGAGGAGTCCGGCAACGACCGGCTGCAGGTGGGCTTCAACCGCCGGTTCGCCCCGCTGCTCCAGGAGGCCAAGCAGCGCTTCGGCGCCCGCAGCGGTCCGGCGAGCCTGCGCTACCTGGTCAACGCGGGCCGGCTGCAGCACGGCAGCTGGTACCTCCAACAGGGCACCGAGGGAAGCCGGTTCGCCGGTGAGGGCGGCCACTTCATCGACACGGCGAGCTGGCTGCTCGACGCCGACCCGGTCTCGGTGTACGCCGTCGCCACCCCCGGCAACGACGACCTCCAGATCGTCCTGCGCTACCCCGACGGGTCCACCGCCACCATCAGCTACGTCACCACCGGCGCCGCGGGCTTCCCGAAGGAGACGCTCGACCTCATCGCGGACGGCAAGGTGCTGCGGCTCGACGACTTCGTGCGCGCCTCCGTCCACGCCCGCAAGCGATGGGTCAGCTCGCGGCTGCCGAAGGCGAGGGACAAGGGCCAGAACGCCGAACTGGCCTCGTTCATCAAGGCGGTGCGCAGCGGCGGCCCGATGCCGGTGTCACTCGACTCGCTGGCCGCCACCACCGCGGCGACCCTCGCCGTGCAGTCGGCGCTGGCCGCGGGTGCGCCGGTGGCGTTGGAGAAGTCGCGATGAGCATGAGCGTGGGCTGGTACCTGCGGCGCCTGTCCCGGATGGGGCCGCGGGAGGCCGGCGGCCGGGCCGTCGACGTGGCGCGCAGGCGGCGGTGGCGCACGGCGCGGCCGACGTGCCCGCCGGTGACCGGCGCCCGGTTCACCGCGGCGCTGCCGCCCGGGACGATCGCCGCGATCGCGCCGGACGCCGCGAAGCGCCTCGTCGTCGAGGCGGACCGGCTGATGTACGGGCACGTCGAGTACTTCGGGGTGGTCCGCGACGACCTGACCGACCCCGACTGGTGGTACGACCCGAAGACCGGCCGCCGGGCACCGTTCGGCTATGCCTTCGGCCTGCCGTACCGCGACGAGGACGCGGTCGGCGACATCAAGCAGATCTGGGAGCTGTCCCGGCACCAGTACCTGACCGTGCTCGCCGCCGCCTACGCGATCACCGGCAACGAGCGGTACGCGGAGCGCGTCGCCGAGCACCTGCGGTCGTGGTGGGCGGCCAACCCGCCGCTGCGCGGCGTGCACTGGATCAGCGGCATCGAGCTGGGCATCCGCCTGCTGTCCTGGGTGTGGGTGCGCCGGCTGCTCGACGGCTGGCCGGGCGCGGCCGAACTGTTCGAGGGCAACCCGGTGGCGCAGAACCAGATCTGGCACCACCAGCGGTGGCTGGCCGCGTTCCCCAGCCGGGGGTCGTCGGCCAACAACCACGTCATCGCCGAGACCGCCGGGCAGTTCGCGGCGGCCTGCGCGTTCGGCTGGTTCCCGTCGTCGGAGCGCTGGCGGGACCGGGCACTGCGCTCGCTGGACCGGCAGCTGCGCGCCAACACCTTCCTGTCCGGGCTCAACCGCGAACTGGCCAGCGAGTACCACGGCCTCGTCCTGGAGCTGGGCCTGGCCGCCGTGGCCGAGGCGGACGCCGCGAGCGTGCCCGTTCCGGCGACGACCCGGCTCGTGCTGCTGCGGATGACCGACGCGCTCGCGGCCGTCGTCGACAGCCGGTTACGCCCGCCGCGCCAGGGCGACGCCGACGACGGGCACGGTCTGGTCGTGGACGGCGCGGGCACCGAGCGGTGGGGCTCGCTGCTCGCCACCGGGGACGCCGTCTTCGGCCGGCTCGCCTGGTGGCCGGAGGTGACCGGCACCGACGTGCGCACCCCGCTGCTCGCCGCGCTGATCCGCCCCGGTGTCCCCGGCGCCAGGAAGCCGACCCGTCCGGCGGCCCGCCCCGCCCACTTCGCCGACGCCGGGCTCACCGTGCTACGCGGACCGGGCGAGATCTGGTGCCGCTGCGACGCGGGCCCGCACGGCTTCCTGTCCATCGCCGCGCACGCCCACGCGGACGCCCTGTCCGTGGAGGTCCGGCACGACGGCGTCGACGTGCTCGCCGACCCGGGGACGTACTGCTACCACGGGCAGCCTGAGTGGCGGCAGTACTTCCGGTCGACCATCGGCCACAACACCCTGGAGCTGGACCGCGCGGACCAGTCCGTGTCCGGCGGCCCGTTCCTGTGGACCCGGCACGCCGACAGCCGCGTCCTGACGGCCGACACCGCCCGCTGGCAGGCCGAACACGACGGATACCAGGGCTCCGTGCACCGCCGCAGCGTGGAACTGGCAGCGGAATCAGGGGAGTTGACGGTGGTGGACGAGGTGCGGGGCCCGCGCCGCGACGTACGCCTCGCCTTCCACCTCGGCCCGGAGATCACCGCCGACCTCACCGAGAACCGCGCGGTGCTCACCTGGACCCGGGACGGCGAGGACCGCTCCGCCGTGCTCGACCTGCCGGGGCAGCTGTCCTGGCAGGCGCACCGCGGGCAGACGGAGCCGCCGCTCGGCTGGTACTCCGCAGGCTTCGGGCGCAAGGAACCCGCCACCACGCTGATCGGCACCGGCGTCGCCGACGGCGTGCGGGGGTTCACCACCGTGCTCAGGTTCGACGGCTAGGGGGCTCGCGTGGGGATCAAGAGGCACGGGGCACCCGCGGCGGCGGCACTGACGCTCGCCCTGCTCGTGGTGACCGGCTGCACGGGGACGTCGGACACCCCGGCGAAGCCGAAGGGCTCGCCGTCCGGGTCCGGGGCCGCCACGGCCGGGGCTCCCGCGTCGGTGGCGACGACGGCCAAGGTGTGCGCCAAGCCCGGGCCCGGTCCCGCGAAGCCGCCGAAGGGCGCGGTCACGGTCGACCCCAAGGTGGTCAACGACCTGTACACGAAGACGCAGAAGAGCCCGCCGAACACCACGTTCTGGCTGAAGCCCGGCAAGCACCTGCTGGAGAAGGCGCAGTACGCCCAGGTCATCCCCAAGAAGGGGGACCGCTACCTGGGTGCGCCGGGGGCGGTTCTCGACGGCCGCAAGACCAACCAGTACGCGTTCGGCGGCCACGCCTCCGACGTCACCATCAGCTCCCTGACCGTGCAGGGTTTCGTCCCGCCGCAGGACGAGGGCGTGGTCAACCACGGCTCGGCCGACGGCTGGGTGATCGAGCACTCCACGATCCAGTACAACTCGGGCGCCGGGCTGATGACGGGAGCCCGCCAGCAGATCCGCGGCAACTGCCTGCGCGGCAACGGCCAGTACGGCATCAACGGCTACAAGGAGGGCGACTCCATCCGTGGCCTGGTGGTCGAGGGCAACGAGATCGTCGGCAACAACACCGACGACTGGGAGAAGCGCAGGCCGGGCTGCGGCTGCACCGGAGGCATGAAGTTCTGGGCCGTCAACGGCGCGGACATCCGCGGGAACTGGGTGCACGACAACCTCGGAGCCGGGTTCTGGGCGGACACCAACAACAACGACTTCCTCATCGAGAACAACCTGTTCGAGAACAACAACGGGGCCGCGCTGATCTACGAGATCAGCTACAACGCGATCATCCGGAACAACACGATCCGGCGGAACAACTGGGTCGAGGGCCGCAGGTCCGCCGACCGCGGCGACAACTTCCCGTTCGGCACCGTCTATCTGTCCGAGGCGGGCGGCGAACCACGGATCAAGGCCCGCACGGACAAGATCGACGTCTACCGGAACGTGCTGGAGAACAACTGGAACGGCATCACCCTGTGGGAGAGCGCCGACCGGTTCTGCAACAGCCCCGCCAACACCTCGGGCAGCTACTGCACGCTGCTGGTGAAGGACACGGCCCGCTGCAAGAAGCCCGCCATCGCCGACCCGCCGCTCTACGACGACTGCCGGTGGAAGACGCAGCGCGTGGACATCCACGCCAACCGCTTCCTGCTGGACAAGTCCGTGGTCAAGTGCGAGGACAAGTGCGACCGCATGGCGGTGCTCGCCAACTACGGCACGTACCCGAAGTGGTCGCCGTACAAGGGCCTGCGGGTCGCGCAGGCGATCACCCGCAAGCAGCACAACCGCTGGCACGACAACACCTACCGGGGGCCGTGGACGTTCGTCGTCCAGGACCCGAGCCAGGCACTCGACCGCGCGCAGTGGCAGAGCACGCCCTACCGGCAGGACGCGGGCAGCACCTTCCGGTCACGGGACGGTGGTTGAGGTGAGCGAGCGCACGCCGAAGACCGTCGGGATCGCCTGGGCGCTGCTGGGCCTCAACACGCTCGGCTCCGCCGGGGCCAAGACCATCGTCACGATTCCCCGTTCCCTCATCCAGATGGTCACCATGGGCGCGCTGGTCGCCGCGTTCGCGCTGGCCCTCGCGGCCAACCTCCGGCTGCGCATCCGGCCGACCGCCTTCGTGTTCCTGCTGAGCCTGCTGCTGGTGCCCAGCGTGATCTCCAGCGCCGACCTGGAGTCCGGGTTCGGCGCGCTGTTCCGGTGCGCCCGTCTGACCCTCTTCGTCGCCACCCTGTGGCTGCTCAGCCGCTGGTGGGACGGGAGCGACACCTTCGTCCGCTTCCACATCCGGATGTACTGCGCGGCTCTCGCGACGGCCGCCGCCGGCCTGATCATCTCGCCGGGCGCGGCCATGCCCGAGCTGTACGGCGGACGCCTCGTCGGCGCCCTGTGGCCGCTCACCCCGCCCCAGATCGGACAGTACGCCGCCGTGATCATCGGGCTCACCGTGCTGCTCCTGCTGGGCCGCAGGACCGACCGGAGGACCGCCGCGGTGATCATCGTGCCGTCCTTCGTCCTGCTCGCTCTCACCCACACCCGGACGGCGACGGTGGGCATGCTCCTCGGTCTGGTGCTGGCCATCGGCTCGCTCGTGCTGACCAGCGCCGCCGCCCGCCGGTTCTTCGCCTGGTCGGTGGTCGTCGCCACCGTGGCCGGCGTCGGGTTCGCCTCCGCGATCCAGGCGTGGTTCCTGCGCGGCCAGAGCAAGGAGTACTTCACCAGCCTCACCGGCCGCGCCAAGGTCTGGGACGCGCTGCTCGCGGCCCACCGGACCACCGTGGAGCAGCTGTTCGGCACCGGCCTGGGCGACAAGTCCTTCGGCGGACTGCCGATCGACAACAGCTGGCTGGCCGTCTACAACGAGCAGGGACTGATCGGCGTCGGCATCGTCGCGGCCCTCGTCCTCGTCCTCGGCACCGTCGCCCTGCTGCGGCC
Organism: Streptomyces longispororuber; assembly: GCF_024448165.1. Lineage (GTDB taxonomy): Bacteria > Actinomycetota > Actinomycetes > Streptomycetales > Streptomycetaceae > Streptomyces > Streptomyces longispororuber_A. The sequence continues at coordinate 102 of NZ_JAMOLN010000227.1, read as the reverse complement.
ACCGTCGCTGGCCCGGGCCTGCGCGATCTTCCTGATCAGCTACGTCGCGATCTCCTCGTACACCGAGGCCGGCCTCGGCGACGCCTCGGCGTACCTGCTGCA
>NZ_JAMOLN010000226.1 GCF_024448165.1 Streptomyces longispororuber | reverse complement strand
AGGCCCGCTCGCGGATGGCGCTGTGCCCGAGGCCGGGTGGGCCGCCGACGCGGGCGATGTGCCGGTGGCCGAGTGCGGCGAGATAGCGCACCGCCTCGCCCACCGCGGTGGCGTCGTCGGTCCACACCGAGGGGATCCCGCCGGTCAGGTCCGGGTGGCCGACCGCCACCGCTGGGAGACCGAGCTGCCTGAGCGGATCGATCCGCGGGTCGTCCTGCTGGAAGTCGACCAGGATCGACCCGCCGACCTGCCGCTCGCGCCACCAGCTCTCCTGCAGCGCGATCTCCTCGTCCAGGCTGCTGACCAGCCGGAGCAGCAGCGAGCAGGACCGCTCGGCCAGGACGCTCTCGATGCCGGAGATGAACTCCATGTAGAACGGTTCGAGGCCGAGCAGCCGGGCCGGCCGGCACAGGGCGAGGCCGATGGTGTCGGTCCGCTGTGTTGACAGGCTTCGGGCGGAAGAGTTGGGCGCCCAGCCCAGCTCGCGGGCGACGGCGAAGATGCGCTCCCGGGTGGTCTCGGCCAGGCCCGGCTTGTGGTTGAACGCGATCGACACCGCGCCTTTGGAGACCCCGGCGGCGGCCGCCACATCCTTGATGGTGACGCGTGGGACGGGAGTGCTCACGCCGGTTCCACGCAGAAGAGAGCCGCGCGGACGACGTTGGCGCCCGCGCCGGCCGCACCGTGGACACGGATGCGGGTCTGTTCCCCGGGCAGCAAGGTGATCAGGCCACGGTCGGCGCTCGCGTGGGGCGCGAGCCGGTCGGCCTGGAGCAGCAGGTCGCGTACGAGGGTGTGCGCGCTGACCACCACATCCACTGTGTCAGTGTCGCGGCCCACGGTCTCCACGGCGATGTCGAAGCGCGGCGCCGGATAGTCGAACTCCTTGTCCCGCACAGGCAGATGGAGGGCGCGCAGATCGTCCGCGTCGGCGACCAGGTACTCCTTCGTGCCGCCGTCGGCTGGCCGTACCTCCGGCGGCACCGGCAGCCGCAGCACCTCACGCGCGGGCACGTCCCGTCCAAGGGAGAGGCGCGTGGCCAGGGTTCCGTCGGTATGCATCAGGCGCAGCGTGACGTCGGTGGCCCACAGCTCGGATCCCTGGTTGCACAGGACGAGTTCGGGCCCGTCGGGGCCGGGTTGCAGGGTGAGGAGGCGGTCGGCGTAGACGCGGCGCAGTTCGTGGTGGAGCGGCTTGAGGCGGCCGTCGCCGTCGATCGCGGACCAGGAGCTGACCGGCCAGCAGTCGTTGATCTGCCAGACGATCGTGCCGGCGCAGCGCGGCCAGTTCGCCCGCCAGTGCTCGATGCCGGTGGCGACGGCCCGGGCTTGGACGACCTGCGTGAGGTAGTGCCAGCGGTCGAAGTCGCCCTCCGGCAGGTCAAAGTGGCGGGCGACGCCGCGGTTCAGCTTGCCGTTGCCGTCCTCGGCCTTCTGGTGGTGCAGCATGCCGGGCGAGTCGGGCGCCAGGTCCTCGCCGGGCAGAGCGCGACGCAAGGTGGCGAGCGCGGCGGGAGCCTGCCAGCCGAACTCGGAGACGAACCGCGGCACATTGGCGCGGTACTCGGTGTAGTCCTGTCGGTTCCACACCTCCCATGAGTGGTAAGTGCCGTGGTCGGGGTCGTTCGGATGGTGGTCCCAGGACCCGGACCAGGGGCTACCCGCGGTGTAGTGCCGCGTGGGGTCCAGCCCCGCGACCACGCGCGGCAGAAGACCCAGGTAGTACCCCTCGCCCCAGGAGTCCCCAGCGAGCGGTTCTTCCCAGTCCCAGTCGCGAAAGCCCCACAGGTTCTCGTTGTTGCCGTTCCACAGGATGAGGGACGGGTGCGGCATGAGCCGTACGACGTTCTCGCGGGCCTCGGCCTCGACCTCGCCGCGCAACGGCTGCTCTTCCGGGTAGGCGGCACAGGCGAAGAGGAAGTCCTGCCACACCATCAGACCGAGCTCATCGCAGGCGTCATAGAAGGCGTCGTCCTCGTAGATGCCGCCGCCCCAGACCCGTACGAGGTCGACATTGGCCGCAGCCGTCTGCTCCAGACGTTCGCGGTAGCGCTCGGGGGTGATCCGGGACGGCAGGACGTCGTCGGGGATCCAGTTCACCCCGCGAACGAAGACGCGCTCGCCGTTGACGACGAAGGTGAAACCGGTGCCGTGCTCGTCGGCGGAGCGGTCGAGTTCGACGGTACGGAAGCCGATCCGGCGCTGCCACACGTCCAGCGGTGCCGCGCCGTCGAGGAGTCTCAGCTCAACGTCGTACAGGGGCTGTTCGCCGTGACCGCGCGGCCACCAGAGCCGTACACCGGGCACGTCGAGGACGAGGGTGACGCTGTCGCCGTCGATCTCGGCGCGCGTGGTCACGCCCGCCACGGTGGCGAGGGCGACCAGCCGCCGGTCCGTACCGGCGGCGGTGCGCTCCACGTCGACACGGAGCTCCACGCGGCCGTCGGTCCCGTCCACGGTCACCAGCGGACGCACCCGCGCGACCCTGGCCGTGGACCAGCACTCCAGACGAGCCGGGCGCCAGATGCCGGCGGTGACCACGGTCGGCCCCCAGTCCCAACCGAAGTTGGCGGCCATCTTGCGCACGTACTGGAACGGCTCGGGATAGACGTTGGGCCGCTCGCCCGTCACCGCCCGGACGGAAGCGGCCTCGTCGTAGGCGGAGGCGAAGGTGACGCTCAACTCGCCCGCGCGGCCGGTGACATCGAATCGGTAGGAGCGGTGCATGTTGCGGGTAAGTCCCAACTCCTGTCCGTCCAGAACGAGTTCGGCCGCCGTGTCCAGGCCGTCGAAGACCAGGTCCGTCCGCTCGGCGGTGTCGCCCGTGGGCGGCAGGTCGAGGGTGTAGGTCCACGAGCGGCGCCCGACCCAGTCGATCTCCTTCTCGTTCGCGCCGAGGAAGGGGTCGGGGATGAGGCCCGCGGCGAGCAGGTCGGTGTGGACGCAGCCGGGGACTTCGGCTTCGAGCCGCTTCCCCTCGTGGCTGAGTCGCCAGCCCTCTGTCAGCTGGACGACGTGCTTCATCAGCGGCTCCTTTCGGACAGGCACAGGCCCTGATTGCGGGTGACGTCGGCCAACCTAACCCTCTGTTGATTAACCGGTCCAGTCCCCAGAAGCGATCATGACTGCACACAAGAGCGCAGATGCACAGCACTCTCCTTAGCCATCCACACGTTCCTGAGTAACGATTGGGCATCGCGCTCGAAACTTTCACTTTACCGGTTCACGAATGGCTGACATGCTGCCGTCAGCCGCTGGGGCCTGAGCCGTAACCCTTGAAAGGAGTTGGGCACATGAGGAGGAAGCCGCTGAGCGCGGTGCTGCTTGCCACCGCGCTGCTGACCGTCGCGGGGTGTGGTGGCGGGGGATCCTCGTCCGGGGAGGCGGCCACCGCTCCCAAGGACCCCGAGAAGGTGTCGGGCACGATCACCGTGCTGACCAACCGCACCGACCTCGTGCAGGACGGCACGATGAAGAAGTACGCCGCCGAGTTCGAGAAGACCTACCCCAAGGCGACGGTGAAGTTCCAGGGCGTCACCGACTACGAGGGTGAGGTGAAGATCCGGATGAACACCGACAACTACGGTGACGTCCTGCTGATCCCCTCCGTGATCGCCAAGGGTGACTACCCGAAGTTCTTCGCTCCGCTCGGTGACACCAAGGACATGGAGAAGAACTACCGCTTCACCGGCAAGACCGATGTCGGCGGGAAGACCTATGGCATCGCCAACTTCGGCACGGTCAACGGCCTCGTCTACAACAAGGCGGTGTGGAAGAAGGCCGGCATCACCGACTGGCCCACCACCCCAGCGGAGTTCCTCGACAATCTGAAGCAGATCAAGGCGAAGACCGATGCGACGCCGTACTACACGAACTTCAAGGACGGCTGGCCGCTCAGCAGTCCCTGGACCAACAGCATCGGATCGGTCAGCGGCGGCGCTGACGCCTACGCCGACCTCGCCACGTCCGACAAGCCCTGGACCAAGGGCAGCGAGCTCAACGTCCTCGACACCCTCCTCTACGACATCGTCCACGACAAGCTGTCCGAGAAGGACCCCACCACCACCAACTGGGAGACCTCCAAGACCGACCTGGCCAAGGGGAAGATCAGCAGCATGCTGCTCGGCTCCTGGGCCGTGAACCAGATGCGCGACGCCGCCACCAAGGCCGGCGAGAACCCGGACGACATCGGCTTCATGCCCGTCCCGGTCCAGAAGAACGGTACGTTCAGCGCCACCATGCTCTCCGACTACCAGCTCGCGGTGAACACGCACTCGGAGAACAAGCCGGCCGCCCGCGCCTGGATCGACTGGTTCACCGAGAAGTCCGGCTTCGCCGCCAAGGAGGGAGGCGTCTCGGCCCTGACCTCCATCACCTTCCCCGATGTCCTCAAGCCCTACCAAGACAACGATGTCAAGCTCGTTGAGCGCTCCGAGGCCAGGACAGTACAGGTCGACGCGATCGACAACGCCGCCGAGATCGGCCTCGCCAAGCAGGACTACCGGCAGAAGCTGATCGACATCGCCCGCGGCGCCCAGAAGGGCTCCCTACAGGGCTACTTCGACGAGCTGAACAAGCGCTGGGCCGAGGCGGCCGCGACCGCCGGCAACTGACCCGGACACGAGCACAGGGCCCCGCACCGCCGGCAGGGGCGGGGCCCTACGCCTGCACCACGCTCGCCACGGATCACGAAAGGCCCGCTCGACATGACAGACACCACGTCCAAAGCACCACCGGCGCACGCACGGCACGCCACATCCAGCCCCCGCAGAAGGCCAGGCCGGGGTGCACCCCCGACCCGGTCCTGGCACGATCACCCGCTGCGCCGCATTACCCCATGGTTGTTCCTGCTCGCGCCGCTGGCGTTGCTGATCACGTTCACGTACATCCCCGTGGGCAACATGATCTATTACAGCTTCACGGACTGGGACGGGGTAAGCCCGGACCGGGAGATCGTCGGCCTGGACAACTACACGCAGCTCTTCACCCGGCCCGAGCTGTTCCGCGTTTTCTTCGTCAGCTTCTATTACCTGGCCGCGTCGGCCGTGCAGATCGTGATCGCGCTCTACTTCGCGACGGTCCTCAGCTTCGACCTGCGGTTCCGTAACTTCTTCAAGGGGATCCTGTTCTTCCCCTACCTGATCAACGGTGTCGCCATCGGCTTCGTCTTCCTGTACTTCTTCCAGGACGGCGGCACACTCGACTCGGTCCTCTCCTGGTTCGGAGTCGGCGGCGACCACGCCTGGCTCGGCGACCCGGAGTCGGCCAACACCTCGCTCGCGGGGGTATCCGTATGGCGCTTCACCGGGCTGAACTTCGTGCTCTTCCTCGGGGCGATCCAGTCGATCCCCGGTGAACTGTACGAAGCGGCCCAACTCGACGGGGCAAGCCGGTGGCAGCAGTTCCGGCACATCATCGCGCCGGGCATCCGGCCCGTGCTCAGCCTCAGCGTGATTCTGGCGATCTCCGGCTCGCTGGCCGTCTTCGAGATCCCGTACATCATGACCGGCGGCGCGACCGGTACCTCGACCTTCGTCATCCAGACGGTGAAGCTCGCGTTCCAGTTCAACAAGACGGGCCTGGCCTCGGCCTGCGCCGTGGTCCTGCTGCTGATCATCCTGGTGGTCACCTGGGTCCAGCGGCGGCTCGTGCCCGACGACAAGGTGGACCTCGTATGACCACACTCGCCCCTGACGACCGGACCACCGGCGGAACCGGACGCCCCCGGATCGGCACCGCGCTGACGTACCTGTCCCTCGTCGTCGCCTCACTGGTCGTCCTCCTCCCGCTGGTCGTCGTCCTGTTCACGTCGCTCAAGACGAACCACGAGGTGACCGACGGCGGCGCGCTATCCCTCCCGGACGACTGGCTGAACTTCTCGAACTACGCCACGGCCTTCAACGACGGCCATATGCTCACGGCATTCGGGAACACCGCCTTCATCCTGCTGCTCTCGATCACCGGAACCGTGCTCATCGGCTCGATGACGGCGTACGCGATCGACCGCTTCGAGTTCCGTCTCAAGAAGACGGTCATGGCCCTCTTCCTGATCGCCACCCTCGTACCCGGGGTGACCACTCAGGTTGCCACCTTCCAAGTGGTCAACAGCTTCGGCCTGGTGGACACCCGCTGGGCGCCGATCCTGCTCTACATGGGCACCGACATCGTGTCGATCTACATCTTCCTGCAGTTCATCCGCGGAATCCCGACCTCACTGGACGAGGCGGCCCGTCTCGACGGCGCGAACACCTTCACCATCTACCGGAAGATCATCTTCCCGCTGCTCAAACCGGCCATCGCCACCGTCGTCATTGTCAAGGGCATCACGACGTACAACGACTTCTACATCCCCTTCCTCTACATGCCCTCCGAGGACAAGGGCACGATCTCCACCGCCCTGTTCCGCTTCAAGGGCCCCTTCGGCGCGCACTGGGAGAGCATTTCCGCCGGTGCGATCCTCGTGATCTTGCCGACCCTGCTCATCTTCCTCTTCCTGCAGCGCTACATCTACAACGGCTTCGCGCAAGGAGCCACCAAGTAGACCGTGCGAGGCCACCGCTCCCAAGCCGTTGAAGACGCTTGTCAGGGCGGCTCGCGTCCGTACCCAGCCTCCGCAATCGAACCATGATCGATTTCGGTGTCCCGCCACGGCGCGAGCCTGACCACGCTCACGCATGCCACGGGATCGAAAGCTCTGAAACTTCCCCATGACGGAGTCAAGCCGTTGCGGGCGTCGTCGGTGGGATGGGGGTTCGTAGCAGGTGCGCCGCTCCGAGGTGGATCACAGCCTGAGGACCAGGGGCGGCATGGCGCTCTGGTCTTCCTGACACTCGTCGCAGTGCCGGCCGACCTGATCGAGGTCATCGAGCCGGAAGCCAGGGTGGGGCAGGGCAGCGTCTTGGTGCAGTCAGTGAGGGTGCGCAGGGCTGCCCCGTCCTCACATGGCACGGCGGTGCACCGCAGCGGGTTCCTCGGCACGTTCCTGGGAGCAGGTGCTCAGGCCGCCCCACGATCACCTCCCAGAACTTGAGCAGGCATGCCGGGGTATCGCCCCGTTGGCGATCCCACACCCCTCGCGTTCGCAGCGGGTCAACCTATAACTTTGGAGGTTTTCGGCTGCGTGCTGTCACCGGACCATGGGCGGGCCGGCACCGCTAGCGCGATGCCGGGGGAAGTCTCGAAGGCGGCCAAGGCGTCTCGTTCCAGGGAAGCAGCCGGGCTGCCTCTTCGCTGTCCGCGTTCGCACGAGCAGCTCGAAGACCACCTCGACGTCGAAAGGACTGAAGACATGCCCGCTACTTTGGGCCTCCGGGCCGCCGTCGCTCCCTCTGCAGGAACCCCGCCCGTCCGCACCACCACGATGAAGGGCGGCTGCATCGGCATCGGTACCCGACGCGCGGACCGCATCCCCGCCACCGCCAAGGGCGGTATCGGCGTGGGCACCCGCACGGTCCGCACCCCCGTCACGATGAAGGGTGGTCCCGGCATGGGCACCAAAGCAATGCACGCCCCCGCCACGATGAAGGGCGGCGGAATCGGCGTAGGCAGCCGCCGCGAGGTCCGCATCCCCGCCACCGCCAAGGGCGGTATCGGCGTGGGCACCCGCGCGGTCCGCACCCCCGTCACGATGAAGGGTGGCGGCGGTATCGGCTCCCGCCGCGCGGTCCGCTCCCCCGCCACGGCCAAGGGTGGCATCGGCATCGGTGGACGCACGACAGTCCTCCGCCGCGTGGTGTCGAGCAGGGGCGTCGGAGCCGGCGAACGGTCCCAGCGATCATTCCCGGTCGGCCCGAACACGGCTAGCCGGTAACACGTCCGCTTGGCGGCAGGGGGAGACACCGATGAGGAAGACGCTCATGACGGTGGAGCGCTGGGAGGGGCTGGAATGCGCTGCGCAGCTTGATGTCGTGTTGCCGATGTACAAGGAGATCTGGGTCGAACCGCCGTACTGCGAAGGCGTGAAGGAGATCGCGGACTTCGTGGACCGCTTCGCGCAGGAGGTGCGGCTCCCCCGCTCCCGTCTCGTCGTGGCCCGCTGCGGCGACCTGCCCATCGGCTATGCCTTCGGCTACCCCTTGCCGCCCGATACCGGCTGGTGGAAGGCCATGGACGAGGAAATGCCGGCCGAGTTCGCAGCCGAGACCGGTCAACGCACGCTGGCCATCGTCGAACTCGCGGTACGTGCCGCCTACCGGCGCCAAGGGGTAGCGGCACAACTGCACACCCGCCTCCTGGAGGGCCTGGACGTCGAACGGGTCACGTTGGCGATGCGTCCCGAGCCGGAGGCCGCACCGGCCCACGCCGCCTACGCGGCCTGGGGCTACCGTCACATCGGCCATTGGCGGCCCACCGACGATGAACCCGTCTCCCTCATCATGCTGCTGACCCTGCCCGCCACCGGCCACAGGACCAGCCGGTGATCGCAGAACCGGTCCCACGGCCGGCGCAGCGGGAACCCGGCAACGGCCGACTGGACCGGTGTCCGCCGGATCAGATGCGCCTCCTCCTGGCAGGCGGATTTCTCCCACTGCGCGACGCGAACAGACCCGGTGGGACGGCGGATTCGAATCCCGCCAGAGGCCGGTCACGTGCGTACCGATCCGAGCTCGGAGCCGGCTCCGGCACCCGAGGCGCATCCGGCATCCCTGTGCGCGTCACCGGATGAGCCCGGGGAGCGCGAGGGCGGCCCGCTGTCAGGCCGGTGACCAGCGGGCTGAAACGGGGCTCCTGCGAGAGCGGGGGTTCCGGCTGTACTGGACCGCCCAGACCGTCTCGCTGATCGGGGACGAGATCAACTTCTTGGCGGTGCCTCTGGCCGCTGTGGTGCTGCTGGACGCAGGTGCGGCCGAAATGGGGTGGCTCACGGCGGTGGCGCTGCTGCCCTCGCTGCTGTTGTCGATACCTGGCGGCGCCTGGGCGGACCGGCAATCGAGTCGGCGCCGGGCGATGATCGTCGCGGATATCGGGCGGTGCGTCGCACTGGCTTCTGTGCCCCTGGCTTACGCCTGCGGGGCGCTGACGATGACTCACCTGTACATAGCGGAGTTCGTCGTCGGGGCACTCACCGTCCTGTTCCGGGTCTGCCAGCATCACGTGTACGTGTCCGTGGTCGCCGCGGACAGGTACGTGGACGCCAACGCGCTGCTCTCCGGGAGCAGGTCAGCGGCCGCGGTCGCCGGGCCGAGCACCAGCGGGATCCTGGTGCAGGCGCTGTCTGCACCGTTCGCGCTGGTGATGGACGCCTTGTCCTACCTGGTGTCAGCGGTGTGTCTAGGACGCATCAGCAAGCAGGAGGCGCCGCCCGCACCGCGTGGCAGCGGCGGTCTGATAGCCGGGCTGCGATGGGTGACGACCCATCGCACCCCGGGCCTGCTGCTGGCCGGAGTCTGCATGCTGAGTCTCTGTCACACGTTCTTGATGACCCTGTTCGTGCTCTACGGAACCACCGAGCTGGGGCTGGCCCCCAGCGCGATCGGGGCCGTGGTCGCCGCGACCGGACTCGGCGGCCTGGCCGGCGCGTTCGTCGCGCCCCGTGCGGTGCGACGGATCGGCATGGGCCCCACCATCATGGCCGGCTTCCTGTGGTTCAGCCTGCCGCTCATCCTGGTGCCGCTGGCCGACGGCCCGACGCCGCTGGTGATCACCGCGCTCGCCGCCGCCCAACTCGGCGCCGGCAGCGGGATCGCGGTCCTGGACATAGCAGCCAACAGCTACCTGATCGCCACCATCCCGGAAACACTCCGTTCCCGTGTGATGGGCGTGGTCCAGACAGCCAACTTCGGCGTCCGACCCATCGGCGCGGTCCTGGCCGGTTCCCTGGGCACCACACTCGGTCTGCGGGCAACGCTATGGATCGGCACGACAAGTGCCGTGCTCAGCGTGCTCTGGGTCATTGCCTCCAGGGTCCAGCGTGTCCGGAACGTAACCGAGAACGCTGAACCGGCACAGGCACTCTGACGCCACGAAGCCTGCCGGGCCCCGGGCCAGCGGTGAATTCGCGGCTGGCTCTGTTGGCCATTGCCAAGTGGATCATTGTGCGGGACCGCTGGGGCAGGGCTTCATGGTCGCGAACGAGACGTCGGACTGGGAACACCCGCGGTGGACCCTGGCCCGGATCCGGACACTGATCCTGTGGCAGTTCGACCTGGACGTCTCACCGGCGGGGTAGGACGGCTGCTGCACCGGCACGCCGGTCCTGGCCGTCCCGGCCCGCAGTGCCCTGGCATTGGCGTGGTGACGGGTTCCATGGCCTTGGATCGCACTGGCCGCCGGCCGGCGACAGGCACGGCCCAAGTCCTCGTCCTTGCGGATCCGTTACGGTCCCGCGGTTCTCGGCACCTATTCACGGCAGCCGAAGCTGTATGCCGTCGCGGCAGTCTGCACCTACCTGAGCAATCTGTGCGCGATCAGGAATGTGCCCCGACCTCCGCCGTCAGATCGGCGAAGTCGCCCAGCATGTTGGAAGTATGCGGCTCGCAGCCGGTGAACAACCGGAAGGACTCCGCAGCTTGGTGCACCAGCATGCCGCCACCGTGCAGCACCCGGCATCCCAGGGCATGTGCGGTGGTCAGGAGCGGCGTCCACAACGGGTGGTAGTTGACATCGGCGACCCACAGGTGCGGGTGCAGCGAACTCTTGGGCAGCGGCAGGCGAAGGTCGTGCTCAGTGCCGATGGGTGAGGCGTTGACGAGACCGTTGGCCTCCGCCGTGCGGGCTTCGGCCTCCGGTGCCGTGACGGCCCGGGCCCAGTCGGCGCCCGCCACCGCGTTGAGGTTTTTGGCGAGGCTGCGCGCACGCTCGAGGTTGGGGTCGGTGAGCCACATACGTTGCGCACCAAGGTCGAGCAGGCCGTAGGCGACTGCAGATCCGGCACCTCCGGCGCCTAGTTGGACCACTTCATCCATTCTTGCTCCCGGCAGGCCCCGCGCGAATGCCGCCCCGAAACCTTGGACATCCGTGTTGTGGCCCACGGCACCGGAATCGGTGAACACCACGGTGTTGACGGCTCCGATGCGCTGGGCAGATGGGGCCAGCCGGTGCAGGTGGGGTATCGCCAGTTGTTTGTACGGGTGGGTGATGTTCAGGCCGGAGAAGCCCAGTTGGGGCGCGGAACGGAGCACCTCGTCGAGGCGCCCGTCGGCACCGTGGTCGACGGGCCCGATGTCCAGGAGCCGGTAGAGACACCGCATGCCGTGGCGGCGGGCCTCGCCTTCGTGCAGCGCGGGGCTGAGCGACTGTGCGATGCCACCGCCGACGAGGGCCAGTAGCTGTGACTGTGCATCCGCGACCATGGCGACCCCTCAAGTAATGTACGAACCAGTTCGTTATCTCTACCAGTTCGCAGGGTGCCGCCAGAAGGTCTCCGACGTCACTTCACAGACCGAGATAGACCTCCCGCACTCGGGGATCACGGCTGAGGGCGGCCGAACTGCCGTCCATGACCGCCTCACCGTTCTCCATGACGATGCAGTGACTGGTGACGCCGAACGTCAGCTTGGCGTTCTGCTCCACCAGCAGCAGACTCAGGCCGTCCTCACGGAGCTTCAGCAGCACGTCAAGGATGCTGCCGACGAGCTTCGGCGACAGGCCCATGGACGGCTCGTCGAGAACGAGCAGGCGGGGGCTGCTCATCAACGCACGCCCCATGGCGAGCATCTGCTGCTGGCCGCCGGAGAGGGCTCCTGCGAGGCGATGGCGCATCTCCCCCAGGACGGGGAACAGGTCGTATATCTCGTCGAGTTGCTGATGTGTCCCCTTGTTCCAGGCGCGTGCGTAGGCGCCCAGCAGGAGGTTCTTGTCCACGGGCAGCCCGGGGAAGATGTGCCTGCCCTCGGGTACGTAGCCGATACCGTGGCGGACCATGTCCCGCGCCTTGGTCCTGGACAGGTCCTGGTCGCCCAGGCTGATGCGGCCGCTGCTGCGCGGAACGAGCCCCATCAGCGCCTTCAGGGTGGACGTCTTGCCGGCGCCGTTGGCTCCGATGATCCCGACGGATCCGCCGGGCTCGACCGTGAAGCCGATGTTGCTCACCGCGCACACGCCCCCGTAGTGCACGCTGAGGTCTTCCACAGTGAGGCGGGGAGCTTGAGGCGAGTCGGTGAGGTTCACGAGGTGGCTTCCTTCGCGCGGTCCTGCTGGGGGACGTTCGCCTGGTCCGGTGGGAGTTCGCTCAGCTCCGAGTCGCCGAGGTACGCCTCGATGACCTCAGGAGCGGCGACGACCTCCCGGGGTGTCCCCTCCGCGATGATCTTTCCGCTGGACAGCACGGTGACCTTCTCGCACAGTGACATGACCAGGCCCATGTTGTGTTCGATGAGGACGACCGTGGTTCCGCCGGCCCGGATCGAGCGCGCGATCGCGATGAGTTGCTGGACTTCCTCGCCGTTGAGGCCCGCCGCGGGCTCGTCCAGGAGGAGCAGGCGGGGTCGGGCGGCCATGGCCCGGGCGATTTCGATGCGGCGCTGGATGCCGTACGGCAGGGCTGCCGGAGGCGATTCGGCGAAGTCGGTCAGCCCGTACCGGTCGAGGATCTCGTCGGCCTGGGCACGCAGGCGGCGTTCCTGTGCGATGACGCCCGGCTGCCACAGGGCGTAGCGCCAGATGGCTCGGGTGCGCGTGCGGTCGAGGGCGACCAGGATGTTCTCGCGGACCGTGAGCTGTCCGAACAGGCGCAGATTCTGGAAGGTGCGGGCCATGCCGCTCAGCGACAGGACGTAGGGGCGGGCGGCGGTCGTGTCGGTGCCGGCGAAGTGGACGGTGCCTGAGGTGGCCCGGTAGAAGCCGCTGATCACGTTGAACAGGGTTGTCTTTCCAGACCCGTTGGGGCCGACGATGCCCCGGATCTCGCCGGCGTCCACGGTGAGCGAGACCTCGTCGAGGGCTCGCAGACCGCGGAACTGCTTCGTGATGGCCTCGATGCGGAGCAGGCCTGGCTCCTGGGCGAGGTCCTCCACGGGTTCGTAGGCGGTGAAGGGCCGCAGTTCCGCGCGGGTGGCACGGTGACCTCGGCGGTGACGGCGGAGGGCCCGCAGCCGTGCGGGGATGCCGGCGAGTCCGGTGGGGGCGAAGACCACCATGAGTACGACGACGACGCCGTATCCCAGTTGGGCGTAGGTGGAGAAGTCGGAGAGCCATTCCCGTACCAGGGTGAGCCCGATCCCTCCGATGACGCATCCGACCAGTGAGCGGCGACCACCGATGATGACCATGGCGAGCAGGATGAACATGTTGCTGATGGAGAACGTCTCGGGCGCCACGTAGCGGATCAGGCCGCCGTAGAGGATGCCTGCCAGGCCGCCGTAGAAGCTGGCGAGGAGGAAGGCCGTCATGCGCAGCAGCGGGATCTCGGCGCCCATCGAGCCCGCGGCGAGGGAGTCGTCACGCATGGCGCGCAGCCGTCGGCCGAGGGAGGTGTGGACGACGAAGAGACCGAAGGCGAGGCCGACGGCGAAGACGACGGCCTCAAGGTAGTAGTAGAGGTACTCGCTGGACAGGTCGATGCCGGGAAGAGTGGGCACGGGGATGCCGGAGATGCCGTCGGCGCCGCCGGTGATGTCCGCGTTGGTGATCCAGTTGATGAAGCCCAGGGCGAGTCCGAGGGTGACGATGCCCAGGTAGTGGGACTGCATGCGCAGAGCGGGAATGCCGACGAACAGGCCGATGGCGATGGTGGCGAGAAGGGCCAGGACTGCGGCCGCCCAGAAGCCGTAGCCGGAGTGGGTGGTGAGGATGGCGACGCCGTAGGCGCCGACTCCGAAGAAGGCGACCTGGGCGAGGTTGATCTGGCCGGAGATGCCCATGGCCAGGCCCATGCCGATGGCCAGGAGTGCGTAGATGAGGGCGATGTTGACGACGTGGATGGTGTAGGTACCCAGGCCGTAGGGCAGGGCCCAGGCCGCGATCACGATTGCGGCGAGGCCGGAGAGACGTGTTTTCATGCGCGGCTGACCGTCCTTTCGCCGAAGATTCCAGTGGGCCGGATCATGATCGCGACGGTGAATAGGAGGAAGGTCACGAGGACCGAGTAGCCCTGGAAGTGGCCGGCGGCGTAGGAGTCGAGGACGCCGATGGCGATGCCGCCGACGACAGCGCCGTTGATGGAGCCGAATCCGCCGAGCATCGCGGCGGCGAACCCCTTGATGCCCAGGGCGCCGCCCAGCGAGGCGTCGACGTAGAGCATGGGCCCGACCAGGCCGCCGGCGAGGGCGGCCAGGCCGGCGCCGATGGCGAAGGCGAGGGCGTTGCTGCGGCCGACGTCGATGCCGACCGCCGTGGCGGCTTCGTGGTCCATGGCGACGGCCTGCATGGCGGCGCCGCGCTTGGTGCGGGACAGGAAGAAGCTCAGGGCGACAACCGCGAGTGCGGCCACACCCATGACCAGCAGATCGTAGGGGCGGATCCGGATACCGAAGACGTCCAGGGGGGCGGAGGCCAGCGGCGAGGGGACGGCGCGTCCCGTAGTGCCCCAGATCAGGATGGCGACCGCTTGCAGGACGATGCCGAAGCCGATCGTGCCGATCAGCATCAGGTCGAAGTCCTTGTTCTCCAGCGGCCGCAGGACTCGTTCGATGACCAGGCCGATGGCGCCGGTGACGAGGATGGCCACGATCATGGCGACGGCGAAGGGCAGCTTGGAGGTGAGGTAGAAGGTGGACGCGGCGTAGGCGCCGATCATCGCGATATCGGCGTGGGCGAAGTTGACCAGGCCCATGGTGCGGTAGACGAGGGAGAAGCCCATGGCGACCAGTGCGTAGACGGCGCCGAGGCTGAGCCCGCTGACGAGTGTCTGGAAGGTGTCCTGCACAGCGGCCTCACTTGTGTTCGACGAGCTTGCCGTCGCGGATGACGCCGATGGTGGTCTTGGTGATGCCGACGCCGTCCTCGCCGAAGCGGAACTGGCCGAGCAGGCCGTCGTGCTGGGTGGCGCGGATCGCGTCGGCGAGCTTCTTGCCGGTGGCGACATCGCTGTTCTTGAGCGCGGTGAGCACGATGTTGGTGCCGTCGTAGGCCTTGGCTCCGTGGAGTTCGGCCTCCTCGCCGTAGGCGGACTTGTAGGCGGCCGCGAACTTCTGGGCGGCCGGGCTGATGTCGTTGCTCAGGTACGGAGAGCTGACGAAGGTGCCCTCGACGGCCTTCTTGCCGGCGGTGTCGATGAAGACCGGGGTGCCCTGGGGGGCGGCGCCGGCGAAGGGGGCGTCGATGCCGAGGTCGCGTGCCTGCTTGACGATGAGTCCGGCCTCGACCTCCTCGGAGCCGATGAAGACGACTTCGGGCTTCGCCGAGCGGATCTTGGTGAGGGCGGCGCTGAAGTCCTTCTGGTCGGTGGTGACGACCTGGTCGGAGACCGGGTTGGCGCCCAGATCCTTGGCGGCCTTCGCGAAGGCGTCGTGCTCGCCCTTGCCGAAGGAGCCGTTGTTGGAGATCATCGCGATCTTCTTGAAACCCTGGTCCTGGACCAGGAACTTGGCGAGGGTGCTGTCGTATGTGGTGCTGGTGGGCCCGTTCAGGAAGAGGAACGGGCTCTTCTGCGCCACGAGTCCGTCGGCCTGGCCGGAGGTGACGTTGGGGATCTCGGCCTGCTTGAGGACCGGTGCCATGGCGATGGTCACGGCGCTCTCCGCGGTGCCGATCATGGCGATGTACTTCTCGCTGGCTATCTTGCGGGCCAGGTTGGTGCCGGTGGTGGGGTCGCCCTGGGAGTCGAACGACTTCATCTGGATCTTGCGGCCGTTGATGCCTCCCTTCTTGTTCCACTCGTCGATGGCGAGCTTGGCTCCCTTGTACTCCCACTCCCCCAGCGAGGAGAGCTGGCCGCTGCGCGCGTCGACGACGGCGATCTTGATCGGACCGGAGTCGGAGCCCGCCTTGTCGGCTGACTCGCCAGGTGCGCTGCAGGCGGTCACCGCTGCCACGAGGGCG
>NZ_JAMOLN010000225.1 GCF_024448165.1 Streptomyces longispororuber | reverse complement strand
GGTCTTGTGGGACGGCCGGAGGAAGAGGGCCAGTACGACGCCGACGGCGAGGGTGGGGGCGATCCAGAGGTATCCCGTCGCCGTGGCGTGGGCGAAGGCGTCCAGTGCGGTGTCGCGCAGGGCCGCGGGCAGGTGGCCGATGGTGTCGGGGCGGGCGGCGTCGAAGCCGCCTGCGGTGGGCAGGCCGTGGGCGCGGTCGGCGAAGCCGGTGTTGAGGAGCGTGCCGAAGACGGCGACGCCGAAGGCCGCGCCGATGGAGCGGGAGAAGGTGACCACGGCGCTGGCGGCGCCCAGGTCGGCGGCGGGCACGCTGTTCTGGACGGTGGTCAGCACGACCATGGGGACCATGCCGATGCCGACGCCGGTGATCAGGAAGTAGCCGCTCAGCGCCCAGGTGTTGGTGGCCGCGCCGATGGTGCCCAGCAGGAGCAGTCCGGCGAGGTTGGCGGCGAGGCCGGCGAGCAGGATCGTCCGCAGCCGCTCGACGTGTGCGGCCCAGCGTCCGGCCAGGGACTGGCTGATGACCAGGCCGGCGACGAGCGGCAGCATGTGGATGCCGGACAGGGTGGCCGAGACGCCGTGCACGATCTGCAGGTAGGTCGGCAGGTAGACGAGGACGGCGAACATCGCGGCGTTGGCGAAGAACCCGATCAGCGAGGAGAAGACCACGGTCCGCGAGCCGAGCATGGCCGGCGGCAGGACCGGGGCGGCGGCGCGGCGCTCGACCGGGAGCAGCAGGGCTGCCAGGGCGAGGGTGGCGACGATCAGGCCGACGATGGCGGGCGACCCCCAGCCCCAGCGCTCGCCGAACGAGGTGATCAGGACGAGGCCGGTGGCGATCGCGGCCAGGAGGGTGGCGCCGAGGTAGTCGATGCGGGCCTTGGCGCCGCGGGTGGCGGCGGGCAGTGCGCGGGCGGCGACGGCCAGGGCGACGACGCCGACGGGCAGGTTGATCAGGAAGGCCCACCGCCAGGACAGCTGGTCGGTGAAGACGCCGCCCAGCAGGGGGCCGACGATGCTGGCGACGCCGTAGACCGAACCGAACATGCCCTGGTAGCGGCCGCGTTCGCCCGGGGCGACGATGTCGCCGACAAGGGCGAAGGTCAGCACGATCATGCCGCCGCCGCCCACGCCCTGGAGCACCCGGGCGCCGATCAGTTCGGGCAGGTTCTGCGCCAGGCCGCAGGCGACCGAGGCGATCAGGAAGATCGAGGTGGCCGTCAGGTAGAGCCGCTTGCGGCCGAACATGTCGCCGAGCTTGCCCCACAGGGGTGTGACCGCCGTGGAGGCGAGCAGGTATGCGGCGCTGACCCAGGCGATGTCGTCGAACCCGTTCAGGTCCTGCGCTATCCGGGGCAGTGCGGTGGAGACGATCGTCTGGTCCAGGGCGGCCAGGAGGACCGCGAGGATCAACGCGCTCATGGCTGCGGCCACCCCGCCCCCGCCTGCCGCGGGTGCCTCAGGTGATGCGGGTGCCGCGAACCGCTGTGACTTCGACATCAGGACTTCCCTTTCCGGAAGCAGTGCATTGTAACCGACTCATTGATCTGACACTCAGGCTCTTATTTGTCTCATCACTGTAGCGCTTGTTGGGACTAGATCTATTCCAGAGAGGCGCTGAAGGCTTGGCCGGTGAGTGCTGACGATCCTGGAGCGCCCGGACGCACCGACGCCCCCGGGCACCTGTGACCAGGTGATCCGGGGGCGCACAAAGAGGGACAGGAGGCTGTTTCCCGGACATGGTCGCGGGCGTTCGGCGGCGAACTCGGTGCAGAGCGACGGTCAACTTACTTATGTACGTCGATCGCGCGACGACGAGAGTGGGCCGGGTCAGCTTCCGCCCACAGAAGGGTCCTCGCGTCATGAGCGGCAACCATCCCGGTGTCCAGGCTCCCAGGACGGTCCCGCGCGGCAGCGGCACCGAGCTGGTCCTGGACATCGAGCGGGTGCTGGGCGTCTCGGCCCGGCAGACCGTCAGGGCGGAGTTCCGGTTCGATCCCGGCTCTCCCCTGCTCGTCCACGTGGAGCTGCTCGTCGAGGGCGGCCCCCGCGTGCTGTGGCGGATCGGCCGCGATCTGCTGCGGCAGGGGCTGTACTCGGTGAGCGGTCTCGGCGACGTCCGGATCTGGCCGGCGCCCTCGGCCGGGGAGGCGACGACCGCCCGGCTGCAGTTGGCCTCCGGCGACATGGCGGCCCTGTTCGAGCTGCCCGTGCCGCCGCTGGCGCAGTGGCTGGAGCACACCTACGGGCTGGTTCCCGCAGGTCAGGAGCTCTCCGCGATCGACTGGGACCGCGCTACGGCGGACCTGCTCCAGGACCCCATGACGCAGTCCGACTGATCACCGCGCCGGACTGGTCACCGGGCCGGACTGGTCACGGGGTCGGATCGGTCACGGGGTCGGACCGGTCACCCGGGCCGGTTCAGTTGGCGGACGTCCACGTCTTCAGGTTCGCCGCTTCCGCGTCCGCGTAGTTGGTCCAGTTGACGTGCATCATCGCGGCGATCGTGCCGAGCA
Organism: Streptomyces longispororuber; assembly: GCF_024448165.1. Classification (GTDB taxonomy): domain Bacteria; phylum Actinomycetota; class Actinomycetes; order Streptomycetales; family Streptomycetaceae; genus Streptomyces; species Streptomyces longispororuber_A. The sequence goes on along the minus strand of NZ_JAMOLN010000225.1, from coordinate 13,423 downwards.
CGCCGCCCTGTGCCTCGTCGCCGTACAGCGCGACCGCGGCCTGGTCCCAGTGGTGCATGTGGAGCTGGTACTCGTCCGCCGACTGCGCGGCCCAGGTCTGGATCAGCGGCTGCAGTTTCGTGCGCAGGTTCTCCAGTTCCTCGTCGAGGAGCCGCACCGTCTCGTTGATGACGTGCCCGGCGTCCTGGAGGTTGCCGTGCACGCGCAGCGACGCCGATTCAAAGTCAGGCATGTCTGTTCTCCCGCTCGTTGCGCACCCGCTACCACCGGGGCGGCGGGAGCTGGATCCTGGAGACGTTGTGCGACGCGGCCGTCTCCGCGTCGACGTAGTTGCCGTGCGTACCGCTCAGGCCTTCGGAGATCGCGGTGAGCGCCTGGTGGAGCTTGGCCGCGTTCGCGTCGTAGTCGGCCATCAGCGCCCCGAACTGGGTCGCCGCGGGGCCCCGCCAGAAGTCCTCCATGCTCACCACGTACTTCCTGAGCGCGTCCAGCCGCTCGGCGACGGACTGCGCCGTGGTGGCACAGGAGCGGGCCGCGTCGGTGAGATCCGACGGCAGCAGCTCGTAGACGACCCCGTCTCTGGTTACCGACACAGTGGGACACCTTCCGTCGAGGTGTGCCGATCAGCACACCTGGAGTGTTGCACGGCACCGTCCGCCGGCAAAGATACCTGACTTGTGCACCGGCTGGGGTGAAGTCAGGTGTCCGAGTGCGGCTAGGATTGCACACACGTGTTTCAACATGTGAGTGCCGTCGGATGTGTCCGTCGCGAAAGGAATCGGCATGGGGGATCCAGAGTCCAAGAAGGTGCGCGGGCCCGGGCTGCCCGGTTTCGCGGGCAGTTTCGCCGCGAGCGCCCGCAGGATGGGGGAACGCGACCGGCCCCATGTGTTCTCGCGGCTGTTCGTCGTGGTGGGCGTGGTCGTGCTCGTCGCGGCGGGTGCGGTCGGCATCGGCATGATGTCCACGATGGGCGACGGATCCGCCGACCGGGCGGCCGCGTCGGCGCACGCCGGCACCCGGACCCCCGGGACACAGGGGGACGCCGTCCACCCGGGGACGAGCGGATCTCCGAAGGCGGGGCACGGGTCGAAGTCCGTGACGTCCGGCGGCGGTACGGCGCCGCTCCCGGCGGAAGGCGCCGCCCCGCAGGGCGGGTCCGGCCACCACGCGCCCGCCGCCGGCACGGGCGGCTCCGGCTCAGGTTCAGGCTCCGGTGCGGGCGGCAGCGGCACAGGCGGCAGCGCTTCCGGATCGGGGCAGGGTGGGAACGCGCCGGCCACGACGACCCGCCCGAAGGCCAAGGCGCAGGCCCAGCCGGGTGTGTCCGGCCGGATCGTGAGCTTCGCGTCGAGCCGGTGCATCGACGTCCTGGACGGCGGCAGCGGCGACGGAACCCCGCTGCAGATCTGGGACTGCTCCAACGACAGCTGGCAGAAGTGGACGTTCTACTCCGACGGCACGGTCCGGTCGCTGGGCAAGTGCATGCAGCTCGCCGGGGGCTCGACGGCCAACGGCACCCCCATCGTGCTGGCCACCTGCACGGGGAGTGCGGCGCAGAAGTTCTCCCTGAACAAGTCCGACGACCTCGTTAACACGCCCGTGGGCAAGTGCGTGGACGTCCGCGACAAGAAGACCGCCGACGGCACCCGTCTCCAGCTGTACAGCTGCGCGGGCACCCCGAACCAGAAGTGGGGCATGGGCTGATGGCCGCCGGTGAACACGCACGCGACGAGCACGGGCAGCCCGACCTCGACGCGCTCCTGGAACAGGCCCGGCAGCTGACGCACGGCTTTCTCGCCGCTCAACAGACGCCTGCTGACAAGGAGTTCACCGGCGTCGCCAGTGGCGGTCTGGTCACGGCGACGGTGAGCGCGGCGGGCCGTCTGGAGCATCTGGAGATCTCCCCGGTGGCCGCCGACCCCGACCACACCGAGGCCCTCGCGGACAGCGTCCTGACCGCGGTGCGCCACGCGCACGGGGCGGCGGCCGCCGCCCTGCAGGCCCGGTTCGCCGGGCTGACGGAACACCTGTGAGGGACGGCTCCGGCCCACGGCCGAGCCCACGGTCCGCAACGAGCCGAGCAGAAGGAATGGCCTGTGGAAGACGACCGCTGTCACGTCACGATCGTGGGGGCACGGCGCAGAGTCGACCTGTCGGTACCGGTGTACGCGACGATCGCCGAGTACACACCGATGTTGTTGCGCGCGTGCGGTCAGGAGACGACCGACGACACGTTCCCGCCCGTCTGGTCCCTCGCGCTGCCGGGGGCCCGGCCCTTCCCGCCGGAGGCGACCCTCGCGGAGTCCGGGGTCGTGGACGGCGCGACCCTCTACCTCCAGGACGCCGCCGCCGGCGAGTTCGACGAGGCCGAGGTCAGTGACCTGGAGGAACAGGTCGACGAGGTCAACCGCTCCGGCCTGTCCTGGGACGCCGGGGCGCGGGCCCACGCCCTGCTGCTGGGTGCGGTAGCGGCGCTGGTCGCCGGTTTCGCGCTGCTGGTAGCGCAGCGGCCGGCGCAACCGGTGGGCGGCATCGGCGCGTTGCTGGCCGGCTCCGGTCCTGCCCTGCTGGCCGCGCACGCCACCCGGCGCGCGTGGAGCCTGCCGGTCGGCGTCCGCCTGGCCATGGCGCTGTCGGCGGTGCCGCTCTACGCGACGGCCGCGCTGTCGGTGCCCCTCGCGCGCGAGCACCTCTCCACGGCGCTCGTGGCGGCCGGCATGGGCCTCGTGCTCGGGTCGGCCGTCGCCCGTCTCGCGGTGCCGCACCTCCTGACCCTGGCCGTCCTCACCGGGTCCGCTCTCTTCCTGCCCACGGCGGTGGGCCTCGGCCTGGCCGGCGCCGGCCCGACCCAGAGCGCGGGCGTCGTCGCCGTGCTCCTGCTCGGTCTGCTCGCCGTGGCCCCCACCGCCACCGGACACCTCGTCGCCCTGGCGGGCGGGGCACCTGGCGCGGCCGACGGCGAACCGGCCGGACGCGGCCCCGACGTGACCGAACTGGCCTGGCAGGCACGCCGGTTGCTGACCGGCGTCGCCGTCCTGTGCGCCCTCGTGCTGGCGCCGGCCCTGGTGCTGCTCGCCGCCGCGGACGACGCGTGGCCGGTGGCGCTGTGCGCCTGCGCGAGTCTGGCGCTGCTGCTGCGGGCCGGACTGCTCAACGCCCTCGGCGCCGTACTGCCCCAGCTGGTCGCGGGGGTGACCGGTCTGGCCTCCTGCCTGGCGCTCGCCCCGGCGTCCTTCGGCGCCCCGCCCTGGGCCGGTCCCGCGGCGCTGGTCCTGGCGGCCCTGGCGGCGCTCGGCCTGGGCCTCGCCCGGGTGTTCGGCAGCTCCGACCGGGTCGGCGAGCGGCCGGTCTGGATGAGCTCGCTCGGACTGTTCCTGTCGGTCGTCAGCGTCCCGCTCGCCCTGGGTGTCTTCGGCGTCTTCGGTGACCTGCTGAGCCTCGGGGCGGGCCTGTGAACGGCGGCACCGGCCGCACTGCGCAGCCGGTCATGAAGCACGGCGTCGTACGGGTCGCCGAGCGGGGATGGGGGACGCACCGCACGATCGCGGCGGCCGTGCGCGCCGCCGCCGACGGAGCCGTGGTCTCCCTCCAACCCGGCGTCTACCGCGAGTCGTTGGTACTCGACCGTACGGTGACGCTGACGGCCGCGAAGGGTCCTGGCACGGTGCGGATCGCGCCCGCCCGCGGCGCCGCGGTGACCGTCAGCGGCGGGGCGCCGGTGCTGCGCCACCTCGACCTCGCGGGCGGTGGCGGCGGACCCGCGCTGCTGGTCCGCGGCGGTGACGCGCGCGTCGAGGCGTGCACCGTGACGGCCGGTTCGGTCGAGGTGGGGCACGACGCGCGGGCCGCCCTGTGCGACTGCGCCGTACGGGACGTGCCCGGCGACGGCGTCCGGATCACCGGCACCGCCGTGGCCGCCGTCACCGGCTGCACGCTCGGGCCGGTCGGCCGGCACGGCGTGCACGTCGACGACGGGGCCCGGGCGGACCTGCGCGGCACCCGGATCGACCGGTCGGCGGCCTGTGCGCTGGTGCTGACCGGGACGGCCGCGGTCACGGCCGAGGACTGTTTCCTGGGCGAGTGCGCCGAGGACGCGGTCCGGGTCGGCGGCCCGGTCCGGCTCCTGCTGTCCGGCTGCCGTCTGCACGGCGCGGGTGGCCACGGGCTGCGCGCCGACGGCTGCGCCTCGGCGGCCGGGTCTGACGGGGGTGATGGGCGTGACAGGCATGACAGGGCGGACGGGTCGGCCGACGAGGCCGGTGCGGCTGGTGCGGCTGGTGCGGCTGGTGCGGCCGCCGGACACGTAGACGACCGCATCCGCCTCGAACGGTGTGAGATCCTGCGCACCGGCCGCGAAGGCGTGTACCTCGCCGGAGAGGCCGAGGCACGCCTGACCGACTGTCATCTCACGCAGACGGGTGGAGCGGCGCTGCACGTCATGGACGACGCCGCCCTCGTCCTCGACCGGGTCAGGGCCGTCGACCTGCCGGGCACGGCACTGGCCGTCGGGGGCGACGCCCGGGTCCGTGCGACCGGCTGCGTGTTCACCCGGACCGGCGCCAACGGGCTGTACGGGAGCGGGAGTTCGCTCACCGTGCTCACCGACTGCGAACTGTCCGCCACCGCCTACAGCGCGGTGCACCTGCAAGGCGGTGGCCGGGCGGAGCTGCGGTCCTGTGCCGTGCTGGACAGTGAGCAGCACGGTGTCCGCGTGGAGCACGGCGGCCATCTGACGGCATTGGACAGCCGGGTCGAGCGGGCCGCTCTGTCCGGGGTGGACGTCGAGGACGGCGACGCGGTGCTGCGCCGCTGCTCGGTCTCCGCGTGCGCGACCGGCGTCCGGCTGCGGACCCGGCACCGCCCGCTGCTCGACGCCTGCGAGATCCGTTCGGTGCGGACCACGGGGGTGGAGGTCGGCGCGGGCACCGGCGCGACGCTGACGGACTGCGTGGTCGAGGACTGCGGGACCTCGGGGGTCTTCTTCGAGCGGGACAGCGAGGGCTGGGTCGATGCCACGGCCGTCGGTGACGTCCGGGGCAGCGGGCTTGTGGTGTGGAGGGGGGCGCGGCCCCGGGTGTTCGCCACGAGGATCAGCGGCACGGCCAAGAACGGTGTCTACGCGCATGACGGGGCGGCCGGGGTGTTCGAGCGGTGCACGATCGCCGACACCCGGTATCCCGCCCTCTACGTGGGGGCGAAGGCCACGCCCGTGTTCCGGGGCCTGCGGGTGCACGACACGCAGGAGGACCTCTCCGCGCACGCCGACAGCGAGCCGGTGTTCGAGGGCTGCCGCACCGAGAACGTGTCGGTCACGACGTTGCCGGCCGACGCCGGTCCCGCCCCCGAGCGGAATCCCGCGGTCCACGGCGGCCGGGCTGCGCCGCCCGGCGGGAGCCCGTCCGAGGAAGACGTGAAGGACGCAAAGCATGCGGAGGACGGGGAGGATCCGGGCGCCGCGGAGACGCTGGCGGGGCTGCTGGCCGAACTCGGCCGGCTGGTGGGCCTGGACCGGGTCAAGCAGGAGGTCGCCTCGCTGGCCAAGGTGATGCGGATGGTCAAGCAGCGCCAGGAGGCGGGGCTGCAGCCGCCGCCGCTCAGCCGGCACCTCGTGTTCGCCGGGAACCCGGGCACGGGCAAGACGACCGTGGCCCGCCTCTACGGCCGCATCCTGGCCGCTCTCGGCATGCTGTCCCACGGCCGTCTCGTCGAGGCCGACCGCGCGGCGCTCGTGGGCGAGTACGTCGGCCACACCGCGCCGCGGACGACGGCCGTCTTCCGGCGGGCCCTGGGCGGCGTGCTGTTCATCGACGAGGCCTACGCGCTGGTGCCGCACGGCCAGGTGTCCGACTTCGGCCAGGAGGCGGTGGCGACGCTGGTCAAACTGATGGAGGACCACCGGGACGACGTCGTCGTCATCGTCGCGGGCTATCCGGACGACATGGACCGGTTCCTCGGCTCCAACCCGGGCCTCGCGTCACGCTTCACGCGGACCCTGAGCTTCGACGATTACGCGTCCGACGACCTGGTGCGCATCGTCGAGCACCAGGCGCACCTGCACGAGTACCGGCTGCGCGAGGACACCGTCGCCGGGCTGACCTCGCTCTTCGACGCGATGGAGCGCACCGAGCGGTTCGGCAACGGCCGCACGGCCCGGCAGGTGTTCCAGCGGATGACGGAACTGCACGCGCAGCGGGTGGCGGACCTGGCCTCCCCCGGGGCCGAGGACCTCACTCTCGTACTGCCCCAGGACCTGCCGGAGGAGGCGTTGCGCTCATGAGGCGGCGCACGGCCCGCGCGGCCGGGACCGGACCGCACGGGCCGTACGGATCACTCGGTGGCCGGGTGGGCCGGCGGGTCGGGGAAGGTGGCCTTGCGGTCGACCTGGGCGTACATCTGGCCGGCCCGGTTGACGACGGCGAGGTACTGGCCGGTCAGCGTCAGGGAGTTGGCCATCTGCCAGAGCGCCTTCTCCATCGCGGGCTTGATGGTCTCGCCGAACTTCCGGCCCATCTCGGCGACCGCCTCGGTGCCTTCCGGGTCGGTCTGCCCGTCCGGCATGGGGGCGGCCCCGCTGCTGTTGCCGGGACCGTTCGCGTTCATGGCGGCGAGGGGCTGTTTCGGCTGCGGCGGGCCGAAGAAGTCGTCCGTGCGCAGCGCCATGGTGGCGATGCGCAGGAGCTGGTAGTCGAAGGCCGCGGAGCGGAGCAGGCCGAGGACGGTCTCCTCGGCCGCGCGGACACTGTCCGCGTCCACGAACAGGGGCCCGGTGTCCACCACTTCGGAGGAGGGCGCGCCCTCGGGCGTGTCGGACTTGGGCGGCAGGTTGAAGGACGGCGGCGTGTCCCAGGCGACCGTGACGGACGGCATGAGATAGCTCAGGTCCTTGCCCGCGTCCGGATCCGGTGTGCTGTCACCTCCCGCACCGTCGCCCGTGCTGTCGCCGGTGAGCGGATGGGGGTCGTACTTGGAACCCTTGAGATCGGCCACGGTCTCGCTCCTGTCGATGAGGGCGGTGTCCGGTCGGGACTTCACATCTGTCGCGCCGTGACACCCTTCATTTCATGTTCGCATGTGTCCCGGCCGGACACTCACACATGTGTCACTGCTCGCCGGTTCCCGGCGGCAGTCCTTTCAGCACCGGCACGGAACGGGGTGGGCAGGCATGGCTGACGGTTCGCACAAGATGAGCCGGGGAGAGTTCGAGGTGGCGCTGGGTGCGCTGGGCGACGCCACCCGGAAGGTCAGGGCGGTCTCCCGGGACATCCAGGGTGACCTGGGGCAGATCCGCGGCCAGTTCGCCAGGCTGCCCGGCGTGTGGCGCAGCCCGTCGGAGTCCAGCAGCGAACCGGTCATGAAGTGGTTCGACCGCGCCTCGGCCGACCTGCACGCGCTCCTGGAGGAGATGACCCGGCGTATGCAGGTCTCCTACGACACCTACGTGGACGCCGAGAAGGCGAACTTCCACAACAGCGGTGGCGGCAGCGGCTCCTCGCACGGCGCGCACGCACCGCAGCAGCACGCGCAGGGCAGCCACCCGGCGCCGCACGAGGGGACGCTCCGCAACGGCGAGACGGACCCGCGGCCCGAGGCTTCACTGCGGACCGGTGAGACGGCCCCGCAACCCGAGACGGCCCCGCAACCCGAGGCGGCGCTCCGGGACCGCATGACCGGGCAGGGGGCTTCGGATGCCTGAGAGCCCGGACTACGACACGTCGGTCCTGTCGATCGACCCGCGGCTGGTCGAGGAGATCAGCAAGGCTCTGCTGGCGCTCGCGGACCAGATGGTCGATCACATCGAGGCCGTCGCCGACGCCGCGTTCCACCTGGAGCTGAGCTGGGCGGGCGACACCGCGCAGGAGGCGAAGAGGTTCATGGACCGCTGGAACGGCGTGATGCGTGAGCTCTTCGGCAGCAAGAAGCACCCGGAGGACGGCGTCCTCAACGTCATGGCGGGCACGGTGCACGTGGTGGCCGCCGCGTTCAGCCAGACCGAGGCCAGCCTGGAGAAGGTGTTCAGGGACTTCGCCGACAACCTCCCGGGCGGCACCAAGGACCTCCAGCACCAGGCCGCCCAGGCGCTCTCGGGCGACACCCCGTCGACCCCCACCTCGGCACCGCCGGACGTGCCGGAGGGCCTCGACCCCCAAGATTCCGCCGTCGTGGAGGACTTCTTCAACTGATGAGCAACATCGCCTTCCACCGTCCGGCGCGGACCTTCCCGCCCTCGGTGCCCGAACAGCAGATCGCCCTGCCCGCGCCGCCCCAGAAACCGCAGGAGGCGCAGGCGTCCAGCTGGCTCTACATGCTGCTGCCGCTGCTCAGCAGCGTGAGCATGGCCGCGTACATGGTCACCTTCGGCCGCCCCTGGATGATCGTCCTCGGCGTCGGCTTCGTGATCACGTCGGTCGCCGTGACCGCCCTGGTGCGGTCGCAGTCCAGGAGGTCGACGCGGATCGCCCGGCTGCGCCAACGCGACCGCTACGTCGAGTACTTGTCCGACATCCGCGCCCAGGCCCGCACCTCCGCGGCGGCCCAGCGGGCGGTGAGCGCCTTCCTGCATCCCTCGCCGCGCCGGCTGTGGGCGCTGGCCACCGGGCGGCGCCGGGTGTGGGAGCGCCGGCCGGCCGACGAGGACTTCCTCCGGCTCCGGCTCGGCCAGGGCCAGGGCGTGCCGGCGATGCGGCTGGCGTCCGGCAAGCGGGGCGATCCGACCGCGGAGTTCGAGGCGCAGTCGCAGCGCGCCGCGGACCGGCTGCTGCACGACCACGACCGCGTGGGACACGAACCCGCGTGGGTCGACCTCGCGGCGACCGGGGTGCTCAGCGTGCACGGGCCCGCGGAACGCACCGGACCGCTCGTCGGCGCCCTCCTGCTGCAACTCGGTGTGCTGCACGCGCCGGACGACGTGGAGATCGTCGCGCTGACCGCCGAGGACGCCCCGTGGTCCTGGGTGAAGTGGCTGCCGCACGCGCGGCACGCGGACGCCCGCGGCGCGGGCCCGGTGGTCGCCGGGCACATCGAGGGCATCGAGGACGTCCTGGCCGCCCGGCTCGAACGGGCCAGGGCCGAGCGGGCCGAGAACACGGCCGGCATCCTGCGCCGTGACGTGCCGGCGGAGCGGCATCTGGTCGTCGTCCTGGACGGCTTCCGGCCGGACGCGCCCTGGGCGAACCTGCCGCTCGTCACCGACCTGCTCATGGAGGCGGGCCCGGCCACGGGCCTGCACGTCGTGTGCACGGTGACCAAGGAGAGCGAGGAGCCCGGGCGGGTCGACGTCCGGGCCCGGATCGGCGCGGACGGCTCACTCGTCCTGGAGAGCCGCGTACCGGCGCTGACCAGTGCCGTGACGGACGCGACGGCGGACGCCTGCCCGCCCGCCCTGGGCGAGCAGACGGCGCGGGCGCTGGCGCCGCTGCGGCTGGCCGGGGAGCGCGAACAGGTGCTGTCCCGCACGGTCTCGCTGCCCGGCATGCTCGGGTTGCGGCGGCTGGAGGAGGTGGACCCGCCCGCGCTGTGGCGGGCGCCGGACGACGAGGCGCTGCTGCGCCTCCCGATCGGCGTCACGGGTGAGGGCGAGCAGCTCACGCTCGACCTCAAGGAGTCCGCGCTGGGCGGCGTGGGCCCCCACGGCCTGGTGGTCGGCGCGACCGGCTCGGGCAAGAGCGAACTCCTGCGCACCCTGGTGACGGGGCTGACGCTGACCCACTCCCCCGAGCAACTCAGCTTCGTCCTGGTCGACTTCAAGGGCGGCGCCACCTTCGCCGGGGTCACCGAACTGCCCCATGTCGCCGGTCTCATCACCAACCTCTCGGACGATCTGGCCCTGGTGGACCGCGTCCGCGCGGCACTCCAGGGCGAACAGACGCGCCGCCAGCAGATGCTGCGCGACGCCGGCAACGTGGACTCGGTCCGCGAGTACCAGATCCTCCAGGCCCAGGGCGCCACGGACACCGAAGGACGCCCGCTGGAGCCCATGCCCTACCTCATGATCATGGTGGACGAGTTCGGTGAACTCCTGGCCCAGCGGCCGGACTTCATCGAGCTGTTCGTCCAGATCGGCCGAGTGGGGCGCAGCCTCGGCATGCATCTGCTGCTCGCCACCCAGCGCCTGGACGAGGGCCGGCTCCGCGGCCTGGAGTCGCACCTGTCGTACCGGATCTGCCTGCGCACGTTCAGTGCCGCGGAGAGCCGTGCGGTGATCGGCACGACCGACGCCTACCGGCTGCCGTCGATCCCCGGCTCCGCCTATCTCAAGGTCGACGAGTCCGTGTACGAACGGTTCCGCGTCGCCCATGTGTCGGGCACCCACCACGACGTGTCCGAGGCGCCCTCGGCACCGCCGGTGGAGGTGTCCCTGCGCCCCTTCGCCTTCCGTACGGCCCAGGACGTCCGGTCCGGGCAGGACGAGGCCGTCGAGGCACCCGCCCCCGTCGCGCCGCCCGAGGCGGGCCGCCGCTCGGAGATGCAGGTCGCCGTGGAACGGATGATGTCCTACGGCAACCCGGTGCACCAGGTGTGGCTGCCACCGCTGCCACCGGCGCTGGAACTGGACTCGGTCCTCGGCCCCGTCACCACCGACGACGAGCGCGGCCTGCGCTCCGAGGTGTGGCCGGACGGCGGCGGGCTGAGCATCCCGGTCGGCGTCGTCGACCTGCCCGCCCAGCAGGAGCAGCGGGTCCTGCACCTGGACCTGGCCGGTGCCCACGGTCACATCGCCGTGGTGGGGGCGCCGCAGTCCGGCAAGAGCACCCTGCTGCGCACCGCCGTGCTGAGCGCGATGCTGGTGCACACCCCGGATGAACTCCAGTTCGTCTGCGTCGACTTCGGCGGCGGCAGCCTGGCCGGCGTCGAGGGCGCCCCGCACGTCTCCGGGGTCGCGTCCCGGCACGACGAGGCGCAGGTGCGGCGGGCCCTGTCGGTGGTGCGCGGCCAGTTGGAGGAACGCGAGCGGCTGTTCCGGGAGCTCAAGGCCGACACGGCGGACGACTTCCGCCGGATGCGGGCCGAGGGCGCGCTGCCGGACGGGGTCAACGGCGCGGACATCGTCCTGGTCGTCGACAACTGGGGCGCTCTGCGCGCTGCCGTGGAGGAGGCCGACGAGACGCTGGTGGAGATCGCCACCCGGGGCCTCGGCGTGGGCATCCACCTGGTGCTCAGCGCCAACCGCTGGAACGAGATCCGCGCGAACCTGCGCGACAACATCACCGGCCGCCTCGAACTGCGGCTGAACGAACCCGGCGAGTCGGAGGTCTCCCGGCCGGCCGCCCGCGCGCTGAAGGCCGTCCTGCCGGGCCGCGGGATCATCGCCCCCGGGATGACCTTCCACGCGGCGCTGCCCCGCACCGACGGTGTCGCGTCGACCGAAGGCCTCGCCAAGGCCCAGCAGAAGCTCGTCGACGATCTGTGGACGGGCTGGCAGGGGCGGGAGGCGGAGCCGCTGCGGGTCCTCGGCGAACTCGTCACGCCCGCCGACCTGGAGCACGCCGTGGCGCAGACCCACCCGGACGGCGCCGGACTGGCCACCGCAGACGTACCCGTGGGGCTGCGCGAGTCCGATCTGGAACCCGCCGTGCTGAACCTGGAGACCGACGGACCGCACTTCCTCGTGCTCGGCGACTCCGGTGCCGGGAAGACGGAGTTCCTGCGCGCGTGGATGCGCGGGACGGTACGGCGCCGCTCCTCGTGGGACGTCCGCTTCATCGTGCTCGACTACCGCAGGGGGCTCCTCGAAGCGGTGCCCGAGGAGTATCTCGGGGCGCAGGCCGGGGAGTCGCAGGCCGCGGCGTTCTATCTGGAGCAGCTCGCCGGGAAGCTGCGGGAGCGGATGCCGCCCGCCGGGATCAGCGCCCGTGAACTGCGGGAGCGCGCCTGGTGGTCGGGGCCCGAGCTGTATCTCGTCGTCGACGACTACGACCTGGTGGCCGGGGCCGGCCTCGGCGGCCGCAACCCGCTCGCGCCCCTGGCCGACTGTCTCGCCCAGGCCGCGGAGATCGGCTTCCACCTGGTGCTCGCCCGGCGGACCGGCGGAGCGACCCGCTCGGCGATGTCCGATCCGTTCGTCGGCCGGCTGCGGGAGCTGGGGACCGGCGGGCTGATCCTGTCCGGCGATCCCCGTGAGGGCGTGCTGCTCGGGGACCAGCGGGCGGCCCGGCGGCCGCCGGGCCGCGGCACGCTCGTCTCCCGCAGGAGCGGCGCCGTCGTCGTCCAGACCGTCCACGACCCGGCGGACCCCGAGCCGGCCCACTGACCGCGCCCCGCCCCCTCCACATCGCCGTCGCGGCCGGGCCGACGTACCCGGCCGCGCACCGATCCCGAAAGGTCCTCCACCATGGTCCAGTTCGACGTGGCTCCCGTCGTGCGGTTGGGCAACGACTGGATCGCCATCGGCGACGCCCTGTACGAGCGGGCCCGGGCCATGGACGGCGCCATCAACGCCGTGGGGTGGACGGGCGCGGCGGGGACGGCGGCCCGGGCGGCCTGGCACGACGGGGACCGGGGCGTGTTCTCGTCCCTCAGTACGTCGGCGGACGCGGCGTGGAAGATCGGCGAGTCGCTGCACGTCTACGCCGAGGAGCTGCAGAAGACGATCCACGAGATCAACAAACAGCGGCTGGTCGCCGCGCTGGCCAACATCTTCGGCCTGGCCCTGGGCGGACTGCTGCTCGAACTCGGGCCCCTGATCGGGGCGTTGCTCACCGCGGTCCGCAACATCCTGGCGAACATGGTGCCCTGGTTCGCCAGACTCGCGGCCGCCCTGGCGAAGACGGGGACGGTGGGCACGTTCGTGTCGAACGCCGTGGTCGGTGCGGCCATGAACCTCGGGCTCGACGTCGTCACGCAGTTGATGGCCGACGCGGCCGCGGGCGAGAAGTTCCACGGCGTGGACTGGCAGGACGAGGCGATCAGCATCGTGCTCGGCGCGCAGGAGTCGGCCGTCGGCGACCACTGGACACCCCATCCGAAACGGTCGGCCTCAGCCGCCGAATCGTCGCCGGTGCCGAAGCTGACGCCGACCGGCTCGGCCGCGCCCGCCAACACCCCGAAACAGTCCGTGGTCCTCCCCGTCACCGAGACGAAGGTGCCACTGCCGGACTTCCTCTCCAAGGCACTGACGCTCCCGCCGTACGGGCCGACCCGGTCCTCCACCGGAGCCAAGATCCAGGGCGGCCCCACGCGACTCGATCCGGCGCACGCACCGACCGCGACGTCGGCCACGCCCACCGAGACGGGGCCCTCGGCCTCTGCACCCGCGACACCCGGCGCCGCCCCACGGCCACCCGAGTCCGCCCGACCGACCGAGGCACCACCGACCGCCCCTCCGTCAACCGCCGCCCCGGCACAGCCCGCACAGCCCGCACCGTCGCACACCTCGGCCACCACCGGCCCGACACCGACCACGCCCGGGGCCACAGCCCCCGGT
>NZ_JAMOLN010000224.1 GCF_024448165.1 Streptomyces longispororuber | reverse complement strand
GGCGGATAGGCTGACGCCCGTGAAGGTCCTCGTCATCGGCAGCGGCGCCCGCGAACACGCCCTGTGCCGCTCAATGTCCCTCGACCCCGACGTCTCCGCCCTGCACTGTGCCCCCGGCAACGCAGGCATCGCCGAGGTCGCCGAGCTGCACGCCGTCGACGCCCTCGACGGTGCCGCGGTGGCGGCCCTGGCCCGGAAGCTGGAGGCCGACCTCGTCGTGGTGGGCCCGGAGGCCCCCCTGGTCGCCGGTGTCTCCGACGCCGTCCGTGCCGCCGGCATCCCGGTCTTCGGCCCGTCCGGCGCGGCCGCCCAGCTGGAGGGCTCCAAGGCGTTCGCCAAGGACGTCATGGCCGGCGCGGGCGTCCCCACGGCACGCTCCTACGTCTGCACGACCCCTGCCGAGATCGACGAGGCGCTCGACGCGTTCGGCGCCCCGTACGTCGTCAAGGACGACGGTCTCGCCGCGGGCAAGGGCGTCGTCGTGACCGACGACGTCGAGCAGGCGCGCGCCCACGGGTACGCCTGCGACCGCGTCGTCATCGAGGAGTTCCTCGACGGCCCGGAGGTCTCGCTCTTCGCGATCACCGACGGCGAGACGGTCGTCCCGCTGCAGCCCGCCCAGGACTTCAAGCGCGCGCTCGACGGCGACGAGGGCCCCAACACCGGCGGCATGGGCGCCTATTCGCCGCTGCCGTGGGCCGACCCGAAGCTGGTCCAGGAGGTCCTGGACACGGTGCTGCAGCCCACGGTCGACGAGATGAAGAAGCGCGGCACCCCGTTCTCCGGGCTGCTCTACGCCGGGCTCGCGATCACCAGCCGCGGCGTCCGCGTCATCGAGTTCAACGCCCGCTTCGGCGACCCCGAGACCCAGGTCGTCCTCGCCCGTCTGCAGACCCCGCTCGCCGGTGTCCTGCTGGCCTCGGCGAACGGCACGCTGGCCGACCTCGAACCGCTGCGCTGGAGCGACGACGCGGCCGTGACCGTCGTCATCGCCTCGCACAACTACCCGGGCACCCCGCGCACCGGCGACCCGATCACCGGGCTCGACGAGGTGGCCGCACAGGATGCCCCGTCCGCGTACGTCCTGCACGCCGGGACGAAGCGGGACGGCGACGGTCCGGTCCTCAGCGCGGGCGGCCGCGTGCTGTCCGTGACGGCGACCGGCACCGATCTCACGCAGGCCCGCGAGCGCGCGTACGCCGCAGTGGCGCGCGTCCGCCTGGACGGCTCCCAGCACCGGACGGACATCGCCGCGAAGGCGGCCTCCGAGAGCTGACCGAGCGCTGACCGAGAGCTGGCCGACAGCCGATCGAGACACGGCGCCGGGCGGGAGTCACCCTCTCCCGCCCGGCGCTTCCATGTCAGCCACCTTTGCCCAAAGCCATTCCATCGAGTGACCGCTGACCCATCCGGCTGACGATGCACCGGAGCCCAACTAGGGTGCGGCGCACGGAGTTCGGGCACCCATGAAGCTGAACCTCCGCCCGTCGGGCGCCGTCTCGTACAGAGACAGAACCAGACGGACCACCGGCATTGCGATGTCAGTGACGGGTGCCACAGTGGGGGAGTGAGCAACGCCACCAGTGTCCTGTCGTGGGCTTCCGCCCCCGGCCGGGCAAGAGGCACAGGCAGCAGGGGGTGACATCGATCGTGTCCGGTTTGGGTGCGGAGGCGGGTGCGCAGACAGCGCGTTCCCGAGCCCTCGCCGTGCTGCGCATCCGCGGCAGGGCGACGGCGCTGGCACTACTGCCCGCGGCCGTGTCCGTGGTGCTGCTCGCGGGCGGCGCCACCGGCCACCTCACGGGTGGCGGATGGGACGTCGCGCGCATGGTCGTGAGCGGGGTCGCGGTGGTCGTGCTGATCGCCGCCGTGGTGGTCGGGCTCGTCGTCGCGCGGGCCCGCCCGGCCGTCAGCCCGACCGTCGCGATCGCCGAGGAGACGGCCCCCGATCTGTACCGCCTGGTCCGCGACCTGGCGGACCGGCTCGACGTGCCGACGCCGTCGGCGATAGCCCTCACCCCGGACTGCGACAGCTGGCTGGAGGACCGCACGCACCCGGCGCACGGCCCGCCGCGGACCACTGCCGAGGACAGCGGGCAGGGTGTGGAGGGCGTGGAAGGCGGGGCCGGGAAGTCCGCCGCCCCGGTCGCCCCCGTCCTGGTCATCGGCTCCCCGTTCCTGTGGTGGATGCGGGTGGGCGAGCTGCGCGCCGTCCTCGCCCCGGTCGTCGCCGGTACGGGCCCTTCGGCGCACCCCGACATAGCCGCGGCCCGGCGCTTCGTCCGCGGTCTGGACGCGGCCGTCGCGGTCGCCGCCGCCCCCGGGCGCGGACCGCTGACCCGCACCGTCCTGGGCGGCGTCGGCCGGGTCGCCCGGATGATGCTGAGCGGCTGCCGGGTGCATGCCGCCGAGATGGAGCGCGGGGTCGCCGCGGCGGCCGCCGAGCGTGCACAGGCTGTGGACTACGGCCTCAGGATCGTCGCGCAGGAGCAGGTCGGCCTCGCCTACGCGGGCTGGGACCGGCTGCTGACCAGGGTGGCACTGCCCGCCTGGCGGATGGGCCGCTGGCCGTCCCGGCTCGACGCGGGCGTGGTCGCGGCGCTGACCGAGCTGTCCCGCCGCGACCGCCTCGCCGCGCAGAACGGCGCCTTCGCGTCACGACTGGGCGAGCGCCCCGCCTGTGACCTGCTCGAAGAGCCCGGCACGGTCGACGAGGCGGCCTCCCTGCTCGCCGCCCGCCTCTTCCACGGCGGCCCCGCCGAATCGGGCCCCGACTGGGCGCCGGTGGACTGGCAGGAGTATCCGGACGAGGTCGTGGACCGCAAGTGGCGGATGGACGCGGCGCGGCTGCACCGGGTGCTCGACGCCCAGGGCGTGCACAGCACGGGCGGCTCGGCCACGTCCCCCGGCGGCCCCACCCTCGCCCGGGTCCTCGACCACCTCGCGGCACCCACTGAGCCCACCGAGCCCACCGAGCCCACCGAATCCGCCGAGCCCGGCACGGACACCGCGGCCGCCGCCCCGGACCTGCCCCACGACGCCACCGCGGACGGTGCTCCCGACGGCGACGGCCCCCTTACCGACGACGGCACCTTCGACGACGGCGTCGACGGCACCCTCGCCGACGAACTCCACGGCACCCTCGCCGAAGAACTCGACGACGACCTCGGCGCCCCCACCCCCCGCCCCGAGGTGGACACCCTCTCCGCCGGGCTCAGCGCCGAGCTGGCCCGGGAGGAGAGCGAGCGGCCCGCACCCCCCGTGTTCGTCGCGGGCCAGGGCCCGGACGGAGCGCTGTGGGACGAGGGCGCGCTGCCCCTGTTCCCGCTGCAACCGCCGCGCAGCGGGCGGGAGTTGCTGGCCGACCATGTCACCGCGATGGTGTGCTGCGCCGCGGTGGACACGGCCGGCGCCGCCCCTGGCCTGGACTGGCTGGACGGCCCGTCGCTGCTCGTCGGCGGCGAGCGGGCCTCGGACCTCGCGCCCCGCGTCCTGAGCCTGGTGGAGGACGGCGACCCGGAGCCGCTCAAGGGCTGGCTGGCCCGCCTCGGCATCCGCCCGGAGAAGCCCGTACGCCTCGTGTGACGGGGCTCCGGCGACCCTACGCCGACCCCGAGCCATCCGGATCCGCAAGTTCCGTTCACGTCAATTCGCGACGAACGGTGACGGGGTGCGTGCGTAATGTGATGTGCTGGGACCGGTCGCGGACACAACAGCCGCGCACGAGGGCTCGGGGGAGCGAGGGAGGGGAGCAGCCATGGGGCCGGACAGGGCGGGGCACCCGGAAGAGCGGACACCGCGGCAGGACGCCGCGCCACCGCCCCGCGCGCGCACCCCCCGCTGGGAGTCCGGCGCGATGGCACACGCGGTCGACGACCCGTTCGGACAGGGCCCGTTGCCCTGGCTGCGCGGCAGCGAGCACTACTTCGACGACACCGGCCAGGTCGTCCCCTGGTACGTGGACCACGCCCCGCAGCCGGGCGCGACGAGCAACGCGCGGATCCCCACCCCCCGCACCAGCGGCCCCCGCACCGCCGACGACGTGCACCGCCAGATCAAGGGCTTCACCTCGACCGGCGCGGCCGCCCCAGGCGAGTCCATCGACTTCCACATCACGGTCGACCCGCCCCAGCAGTTCACCGTGGACGTCTACCGCATCGGCCACTACGGCGGCGACGGCGCCAGCAAGATCATCACAAGCCCTCGCCTGTCCGGCATCGTCCAGCCCCCGCCGCTGACCGCGGACCGCACGGTCTCCTGCCACCACTGGTGGTTGTCATGGCGGCTCCAGATCCCGTCGTACTGGAACGTCGGGGCGTACGTGGCGGTCCTGACCACCGTCGACGGATACCGCTCGCACGTCCCGTTCACCGTCCGCGACACCCAGCCCGCCGACCTGCTCCTCCTCCTGCCGGACATCACGTGGCAGGCGTACAACCTGTACCCGGAGGACGGCCGCACCGGCGCCAGCCTCTACCACGCGTGGGACGAGGAAGGCCGGCTGCTCGGCGAGAGCGAGGCCGCGGTCACGGTCTCCTTCGACCGCCCGTACGCGGGCGCGGGCCTGCCCCTGCACGTCGGCCACGCCTACGACTTCATCCGCTGGGCGGAGCGGTACGGCTACGACCTCGCGTACGCCGACACCCGCGACCTGCACGCGGGCCGCATCGATCCGACCCGCTACCGCGGTCTGGTCTTCCCCGGCCACGACGAGTACTGGTCGGCGAACATGCGCCGGACGACCGAGCTGGCCAGGGAGAGCGGCACCTCGCTCGTCTTCCTCTCCGCCAACACCATGTACTGGCAGGTGGAGTTGGGTCCGTCCCCGTCCGGGGTCGCGGACCGACTGCTGACCTGCCGCAAGCGCAGAGGCCCCGGCAAGGCGACGCTGTGGCGGGAGATCGACCGGCCGGAGCAGCAGCTCATGGGCATCCAGTACGCGGGCCGGGTCCCCGAGCCGCACCCCTTGGTCGTGCGGAACGCGGAGCACTGGCTGTGGGAGGCGACCGGCGCGCACGAGGGCGACGAGATCGACGGCATGGTCGCCGGCGAGGCCGACCGCTACTTCCCGCGCACCGCGCTCCCCGACCACCAGGACCGCATCCTGCTGGCGCACTCCCCGTACCGCGACGGCGAGAACGTCCGCCGCCACCAGGAGACGTCGCTGTACCGGGCACCGTCCGGGGCGCTGGTCTTCGCGTCCGGGACGTTCGCCTGGTCCCCGGCCCTGGACCGGCCCGGGCACGTCGACCCCCGTATCCAGCGGGCGACGGCGAATCTCCTCGACCGCATCTGCAAACGAGACTGAGAGCACAGCCCCGGCCCGGACCCATGGCCAAAACCCATCCCCATGTACGGGAGAATCAGAGGTACTCGTACAGAACCACGGGGAGGAACCGTGTCCGGATTCGTCGAAAAGCCCGAGCCAGTACAGGTGCCGGGCCTGGTGCATCTCCACACCGGCAAGGTGCGGGACCTGTACCGGGACGAGGCGGGTGACCTGGTCATGGTCGCCACCGACCGCATGTCCGCCTACGACTGGGTGCTGCCCAGCCTCATCCCGGACAAGGGCAGGGTCCTCACCCAGCTCTCCCTGTGGTGGTTCGAGCAGCTGCAGGACCTGATCCCGAACCACGTCATCTCCGAGGACCTGCCGGCCGGCGCCCCCGCCGACTGGGCGGGCCGCACGCTCATCTGCAAGAGCCTGGACATGGTCCCGGTCGAGGCCGTGGCCCGCGGCTACCTCACCGGCTCCGGTCTCCTGGAGTACAACGCGTCGCGTACGGTCTGCGGCCTCGCCCTCCCCGAGGGCCTGGAGGACGGCTCCGAGCTCCCCGCCCCGATCTTCACGCCCGCCACGAAGGCCGAGGTCGGCGAGCACGACGAGAACGTGAGCTACGAGGAGGTGGCCCGCCAGGTCGGCGCCGACACCGCCGCCCAGCTGCGCCAGGCCACCCTCGCCGTCTACAGCCGGGCCCGGGACATCGCACGGGAGCGCGGCATCATCCTGGCGGACACCAAGTTCGAGTTCGGCTTCGACAAGGACGGGACGCTGATCCTCGCCGACGAGGTGCTGACCCCGGACTCCTCGCGCTTCTGGCCGGCCGACCAGTGGCAGCCGGGCCGCGCCCAGCCGTCGTACGACAAGCAGTTCGTGCGCGACTGGCTGACCGGCTCCTCCGGCTGGGACCGCACGAGCGAGCAGCCGCCGCCGGCCCTGCCGGACGAGGTCGTCGCGGCGACCCGCGCCAAGTACATCGAGGCGTACGAGCTGCTGACCGGCACGGGCTGGGACGCCTAGGACACACGAACACACGAAGAAGGCCCCCGGTCCGTGGACCGGGGGCCTTCTTCTCTGGAGCGAACGACGAGGTTCGAACTCGCGACCTCAACCTTGGCAAGGTTGCGCTCTACCAACTGAGCTACGTTCGCAGGCTGTGCTCCCCGACCCGTGGGCCGAAGCGCGACGCCAACTATACCCAACCTCGCTCACGCGCGAGACGCACCGCCGCGTGCCGGTTCTCGGCGCCGAGCTTGGAGACCGCCGACGAGAGGTAGTTCCGTACGGTCCCCTGCGACAGCGCGGCCCGCTCGGCGATCTCCGCGACGGGCGCCCCGTCGGCGGCGAGCTCCAGCACCTCGGCCTCGCGCTCGGTCAGCGGCGAGTCGCCGGCGGAGATCGCGTCGGCCGCCAACTCCGGGTCCACATAGCGGTTTCCGGCGTGCACGGTCCGGATGATCTCGGCGAGCCGCTGGGCGCTCACCGTCTTCGGGACGAAGCCGCGCACGCCCGCGGCCAGCGCCCTCTTCAGATGTCCTGGACGCCCGTGGCTGGTGACGATCATGGTCCGGCAGTCGGGCAGTTCGCCGCGCAGGGTTGTGGCCACACTCACACCGTCGGCGCCCGGCATCTGCAGGTCGAGCACGGCGACATCGGGCCGGTGGGCGCGCGCCATGGCCAGCGCCTCGGGCCCGCTGGCCGCCTCCGCGACGACGACCAGGTCGTCCTCCAGGGCGAGCAGCGCGGCGAGCGCGCCCCGGATCAGGTGCTCGTCGTCGGCGAGCAGCACGCGCAGCGTCATCGGGCGGACTCCCGCTCCCGCACCGGCGCGCTGGCCACGACCCGGAACACCCCGGTCCGCACCACGCCGGCCTCCAGCTCCCCGCCCACCTCGCGCAGCCGCTCCCGCAGCCCCGCGAGCCCCGACCCGCCGCCGGCCCCGGCGTCCGCCGCGACCCCGTCGTTCTCCACCGTCAGCACCACGCCCTCCGACCCGGTCTCCAGTCTCACCGCACACTGCCGCGCGTCCCCGTGCCGCAGCACGTTCGTCGTGGCCTCCCGCACCACCCAGCCGAGCGCCGACTGCACCTCGCCGGAGAGCCCGGCCGGTGACCCGGTCACCGTGCACTCGATCCCGGCCGCGCTCAACACGCCCTGCGCACCCGCGAGTTCGACTCCGAGGTCGGCTTCGCGATAGCCCCGTACGACGGCGCGCACCTCCTTCTGCGACTCCTGCGCGATCCGCTGCACCTCGATCATCTGCGCCACGGCGTCGTCGGTCCTTCCGCGCCGCGCGAGCTGCGTCGCGAGTTCGCTCTTCAGCGCCACCACGGCCAGGTTGCGGCCCATGACGTCGTGCAGGTCGCGCCCGAACCGCAGCCGCTCCTCGGCGACGGCGAGCCGTGCCTCGACCTCGCGGGAGTGCTCGGACTCCCACATCACGGCCAGGTTCCAGGCGCCGCAGCGGGAGCAGAGCAGGCACAGCGGCCCGGTGAGCGCCAGGATGCCCGCGGACACCCCGAGGCGGACGAGGTCGCAGCCGACGAGCGCGAACACCCCGAGGACGACCAGCGTCCCGGCGCCCCACTGCAGCAGGAACCGCCGCGGGCTCTGCACCGTCAGCGCGTACGAGAGTCCGAACGGCATCGGTGTGAACAGCAGCGGCAGCGCGATCAGGCCGTGCTCGACGCCCTGGGTGCCGATCAGCGCCGCGATCAGCGCGAGGGCCGCCGCGGTGAGCCCGAGGGCCGCGGCCTGCTGGGCGCGCGGCACGGGCCCGCGTCCCAGGTACTGGTCGAGCCCGGACGAGATGTGCCGGTCGGCGACCACGCACTGCAGGACCTGCACCACCATGAGCGCGGCGCTGAGGCCGTACGCGACGCCGCTGTGCCGGATGTTGCCGAGCAGCGGCCAGATGCTCCACGACACCAGGAAGAACCAGCAGATGGTGCGCAGCATCACCCGGTTCTGCCACTCGACCCGCTCGATCTTGCTGCGGTCCCGCCACCGCTTCCGCGCCACAACCGGCCCCCGTCTCAGTGCCGCGGTTCCCAGCGGAACCACCGTCGTACAGCAAACACCGCGACGACGATCCAGGCCACCGCGGTGACCAGCGCCTGCGTGGCGTCGCCCAGGGACAGCGTCCCGGCCCAGCCGCCGCGCACCAGGGTGATCGTCGGCGACAGCGGCAGCAGTTCGCACACGGCGGCCAGCCGGTCCGGCATGACCTCCAGCGGCACGAAGGCGCCGGAGCCGAGCATCGTGACGAGCAGCAGCGGCATCGCCGCGACCTGCGCGCTCTCCACGCTGCGGCTCCAGACGGTGGTGAGCGCGGCGAGCGCCACGCACAGGACCGTCCCCAGCAGGACGCCCAGGACGACGAGTTGCGGCGCGTCAGGGGCGCCCGCGTCCAGGGCGACCGCGCACGCGACGGCCAGGACGACGCACTGCAGCAGTCCCAGCGCGACGGAGGGCAGCGCGGCCCCGGCGAGGATCTCGCCGTCCCGCAGCTCCCCGGTGCGCAGCCGCTTGAGGACGAGCTCCTCGCGCCGCGACGCGTAGACGCTGACCAGGGCGCTGTACACGGCGAACAGCAGGGAGAAGCCGATCGACGAGGCCAGCACCATGGAGCCGATGCTCAGTCCGGTGCCGTCCAGGTCGACCTGTTCCGTCGACGCGCGGATGCTGAAGGGCAGCACGAGCGGCACGAACAGCGCCGTGAACAGGACGCCCTTGCTCCGCCCGATCAGGGTCAGTTCGGCCCGTCCGAGCGCCCGCAGCCGTCCCGCGGAGGTGGTGGTCGACCGGATGGTCGTCGTCGCCGTACTCATACCGCCATCGCCTTCTCCCGCTCGTCGGCCGTGCCCTGGGCGTCCCGCGCGATCCGCAGGAACGCCTCCTCCAGCGAGGCGCCCCGCACGTCGAGCCGGCGCAGCTCCACGCCGGTGTCCCGCGCCCACACGAGGAGTCCGGTCGCGGCCCGCTGGAGTTCGTCCGTGCGCAGCCGGACCGTGCGCCCCGTGACCTCGTGCCCGCTCACCCCGAGCCGGTCCAGCGGCGGCAGGTCGCCCACGAAGTAGCCGTCGGGCAGCTCGAAGGAGATGTGCGAGGGCTGCGCGGCGACGACCTCGTCGACGCGCCCCTCGGCGGCGATCCGCCCCTCGTGCAGGATCGCGAGCCGGTCGGCGAGCGACTCGGCCTCCTCCAGGTAGTGCGTGGTCAGCAGCACGGTGGTGCCGTCGGCGCGCAGTCGGCGCACCAACTCCCAGGTCTCCTGGCGCCCTTGGGCGTCGAGCCCGGTGGTGGGCTCGTCGAGGAAGAGCACCTCGGGCCGGCCGAGGAGCGCCAGGGCCAGGTCGAGCCGCCGCTTCTCGCCGCCGGACAGCTGCTTCACCCGGACCTTGGCGCGATGGCCGAGGCCCACCATCTCCAGGGCCTCGCCGACCGGCCGCGCCCCGCTGGTGCAGCCGGCCCACATCCGCGCGGTCTCGGCGACGGCCAGTTCGGACGGGAAGCCGCCCTCCTGGAGCATCACGCCGATCCGCGGCCTGACCTGGTCCCGCTCGGTGTACGGGTCGTGCCCGAACACCCGGACCCGGCCACCGGCGGGCGCCGCGAGTCCTTCGAGGAGTTCGACGGTGGAGGTCTTTCCCGCGCCGTTCGTGCCGAGCAGGGCGAAGAGCTCGCCGCGGCCCACGGAGAAACTCACTCCGCGCACCGCCTCGAAAGAACCCCGTGTGCCGTCCCCGTACACGCGGCGCAGATCAGTGACATCGATCACGCGCTCGTTGCTGGTCATGTGTCCAGCCTTCCGCCGGTCGGGGGCGGTCGGCAGTGCGCGCTGTCATCGGCGCACATGACAAATGTCAGAAGGCCACGGGCGGGCGGCGAACGGGACATGCGAAAAGCCCCGGATCCTGAAGGATCCGGGGCTTCCCGAACTGGAGCGAACGACGAGGTTCGAACTCGCGACCTCAACCTTGGCAAGGTTGCGCTCTACCAACTGAGCTACGTTCGCACTGCCTCCGACCGGCTTTCACCGATCGGCGCGAGCACCAGCCTACCGCACCCAGATGGGTGATCGGTACGCGATGCGGAGCGGGTGACAGGAATTGCACACTGCGCCTTCCCCCTGGAAGGGGGATGTTCTACTACTGAACTACACCCGCATGTCACTCCGTGAGGTTCGGCCTGTCGGCCTCGCCCCTCGGCGTGCTCCAGACTCTAGCCGACCGGCGGGGGTGCAACGCAAGTCGGTTGTTCCGAGGGGCTCCTGACGGCGGGTGCCGCCGGCTCAGTTGGCCTCGGCGAACGCCTCGTAGACCCGCTTCGGGATGCGTCCGCGCGGCGGCACGTCGAAGTGGTTCGAGCGGGCCCAGGCGCGCACGGCGGCCGGGTCCGGGCTCAGGTCCGTGAGCTTGTACGCCTTGCCGGTCCTGCTGGACTGCTTGCGTCCGGCCTCCAGGTACGGGGCCAGGGCCTTGCGGAGTTTCTTCGCATTGGCTTGATTCAGGTCGATCTCGTACGACTTGCCGTCGAGACCGAAGACGACCGTTTCCGCCGCTTCTCCGCCGTCGATGTCGTCAAAGAGAGTGACCACGACACGCTGCGCCACGAATATCGGTCCCTTCGTCCGGCACCCCGCTTTGACGTGCGGTGATGTCGACTGTCCAGCTGTTGTCAGGCAAAGCTCGGGCAATGCCACAGCTCGAGTTCAGGCGGACTGCCTGTATCTGCCATTTCCTTTTTACCCTGCCCGGCAATGCACTGGGAAGACCAGCTAAAACCCTCCGCGTGTCCGCCGTCATGGTTATCCGGAGTCTTTCCCTTAATTTTCCGTGGTGATCTCATGTCGTTGCCGGAACGTGATCCCGCTCTCGTAGCTTCCTACCGTCTACGCGAGTAGAAGATTTGGGCAGGTACGCTGAACGGACCTGCTCAGCACCACACACCGGGAGTGCCAGTGGCACGCGTCGTAGTCGACGTCATGCTCAAGCCGGAGATCCTCGACCCCCAGGGCCAGGCGGTGCAGCGTGCGCTGCCGCGCCTCGGTTTCGACGGCATCTCCGACGTCCGCCAGGGAAAGCGTTTCGAGCTCGAAGTGGACGGGCCGGTGGATGACGCCGCGCTCGCGCGTATCCACGAGCTCGCCGAAACCTTCCTCGCCAACACCGTGATCGAGAACTTCACCGTCAAGGTGGAAGAAGCGGTAGAGCCTGCGGTGGGGGCCGAAAAGTGACCGCTCGTATTGGCGTCGTCACCTTTCCGGGTTCCCTCGACGACCGGGACACCCAGCGCGCGATCCGGCTGGCCGGTGCCGAGCCGGTCGCCCTCTGGCACAAGGACAAGGACCTGAAGCAGGTCGACGCGGTCGTCCTGCCCGGCGGTTTCTCCTACGGCGATTACCTGCGCGCGGGCGCCATTTCGCGCTTCTCGCCGGTCATGGAGACGCTCATCGACCAGGCGAAGGCCGGTCTGCCGGTCCTGGGCATCTGCAACGGGTTCCAGGTCCTCACCGAGGCCCACCTGCTCCCCGGCGCGATGCTCGGCAACGACCACCTGCACTTCATCTGCCGCGACCAGAAGCTGCGGGTGGAGAACACGGAGACGGCCTGGACCCTCGACTACGAGGCCGGCCAGGAGATCCACATCCCGCTGAAGAACATGGACGGGCGGTACGTCGCCGACTCGTACACGCTCGACCAGCTGGAGGCGGAGGGCCGCGTCGTCTTCCGCTACGTGGACTTCAACCCGAACGGCTCGCTCCGTGACATCGCGGGCATCACGAACGCGGCGGGCAACGTCGTCGGTCTGATGCCCCACCCGGAGCACGCCGTCGAGTCCCTCATCGGGACCGGCCGCACCGACGGCCTCCCCTTCTTCACCTCGATCCTCAAGAAGCTGGTCGCCGCCTCATGAGCCTCGACACCGTAGAGAACGCGAGCAAGACCCCCGACGTCGAGCTCCCCTGGGCCGAACTCGGCCTGAAGAAGGACGAGTACGAGCGGGTCGTGGAGATCCTCGGCCGCCGCCCGACCGGCGCCGAGCTCGCCATGTACTCGGTCATGTGGTCCGAGCACTGCTCCTACAAGTCGTCCAAGGTGCACCTGCGCCAGTTCGGCGAGAAGGCCCCGCAGTCCGACGCCATGCTCGTCGGCATCGGTGAGAACGCCGGTGTCGTGGACGTGGGCCAGGGTTATGCCGTCACCTTCAAGGTGGAGTCGCACAACCACCCCTCCTACGTAGAGCCCTACCAGGGCGCGGCCACCGGCGTGGGCGGCATCGTGCGCGACATCATCGCCATGGGTGCCCGCCCGATCGCGGTCGTGGACCCGCTGCGCATGGGCGCCGCCGACCACCCCGACACCCGGCGCGTGCTGCCCGGCGTCGTGGCCGGCATCGGCGGCTACGGCAACTGCCTGGGTCTGCCGAACATCGGCGGCGAGCTCGTCTTCGACGCCTGCTACCAGGGCAACCCGCTGGTCAACGCCGGTGCCATCGGCGTCATGCGGCACGAGGACATCCACCTCGCCAAGGCGTCCGGCGCGGGCAACAAGGTCATCATGTACGGCGCCCGCACGGGCGGCGACGGCATCGGCGGCGCCTCCATCCTGGCCTCCGAGACCTTCGACGACGCCAAGCCGTCGAAGCGTCCGGCCGTCCAGGTCGGTGACCCCTTCCAGGAGAAGCTCCTCATCGAGTGCACCCTGGAGGCCTTCGCCGAGAAGCTCGTCGTCGGCATCCAGGACCTCGGCGCGGCCGGCATCTCCTGCGCCACCTCCGAGCTGGCGTCGAACGGCTCGGGCGGCATGCGCGTCGAGCTGGACGACGTGCCGCTGCGCGACTCCACGCTCTCTCCTGAGGAGATCCTCATGAGCGAGTCGCAGGAGCGCATGTGCGCCGTGGTCGAGCCCTCGAAGGTCGACCGCTTCCTGGAGATCTGCGAGAAGTGGGACGTCATCGCCACCGTCATCGGTGAGGTGACCGACGGCGACCGCCTGGAGATCTTCTGGCACGGCGAGAAGATCGTCGACGTCGACCCGCGCACGGTCGCGCACGACGGTCCCGTCTACGAGCGCCCGTACGCCCGGCCCGAGTGGCAGGACGCGCTGCAGGCCGACGACGCGAACAAGCTGCCGCGGCCTTCGTCGAGCGACGAGCTGAAGGCCCAGGTCCTCGCGCTGGTCTCCTCGCCGAACCAGGCGTCGAAGAAGTGGATCACCTCGCAGTACGACCACTTCGTGCAGGGCAACACGGTGCTCGCGCAGCCCGAGGACTCGGGCATGATCCGCATCGACGAGGAGACCGGGCTCGGCGTCGCCATCGCGACCGACGGCAACGGCCGGTTCGCGAAGCTCGACCCGTACACGGGCGCGCAGCTCGCCCTCGCGGAGGCGTACCGCAACGTCGCCACCACCGGTGCCAAGCCGCTCGCCGTCTCCGACTGCCTGAACTTCGGTTCGCCCGAGGACCCGGCCGTCATGTGGCAGTTCGCCGAGGCCATCCGCGGTCTCGCCGACGGCTGCCTCCAGCTGGGCACCCCGGTGACCGGCGGCAACGTCTCGCTGTACAACCAGACGGGCGAGGCGGCGATCCACCCGACGCCGGTCGTCGCGGTCCTGGGCGTCATCGACGACGTCGCCCGGCGCACCCCGGTCGCCTTCCAGGAAGAGGGCCAGCTCCTCTACCTGCTCGGTGACACCAAGGAGGAGTTCGGCGGTTCGGCCTGGTCGCAGGTCGTCCACGACCACCTCGGCGGGCTGCCCCCGCAGGTCGACCTGGAGCGCGAGCGGCTGCTCGGCGAGATCCTGATCTCGGCTTCCCGCGACGGCATGATCGACGCCGCGCACGACCTGTCCGACGGCGGTCTGATCCAGGCCGTGGTCGAGTCGGCACTGCTCGGCGGCAAGGGCGCGCGCCTGGTCGTCCCGGACGGCCTCGACGCGTTCACCTTCCTGTTCTCCGAGTCGGCGGGCCGCGCTGTCGTGGCGGTGCCGCGCAGCGAGGAGCTCCGCTTCAACGACATGTGCGGCGCCCGGGGCCTCCCCGTGACCCGCATCGGTGTCGTCGACGGCGACGCGGTGGACGTCCAGGGCGAGTTCGCGCTCTCCCTGGCCGAGCTGCGCGAGGCGCACGAGGGGACGATTCCGGGGCTGCTGGCGTAGTCCGTACGGTTTCCCGAAGCCCCCGCCCGGAGTCCGGGCGGGGGCTTCGTCGTGTCCCCGGGTCGCGCTCGCGGCCGTGTTCGGGTCCCTCGAACGAGGGATTGATGAGTTCTACGTAATTACGTAATCTCGATGCATGACGGATCTGGAGCGCCGGGTCGCCGAGCTGGAGCGGCGGCTCGATGCGTTGGAGGCAGGACCTGCGGTCCCGGAAGCCCCGCAGGGGACCTTCTGGGCGCTGGAGGGCCTGAAGGAACAGCTGGCCGAAGTGCGCGGTGGCGGTGTGCTGTTCACCGGTGCGGTGCGACTGCCCGACGACAGGGAGTACGCGTGGCAGTACGCGGCACTCACCGATGAACTGCTCGCGTCCGACTGGACGGAGGCGGCCGATGCGTTCGCCGCACTCGGTCATGGGCTGCGCCTGCGGCTGCTGAGGGAGATCCTCGGCGGGCGCGCCTCCGCCACGGAGCTCGCCGAGCTCGACGACGTGGGGACCAGCGGCCAGATCTACCACCACCTGCGGCAGTTGACCGCTGCCGGGTGGCTGCGCTCCGCGGGCCGGGGGCGCTACGAGGTTCCGGCGGGACGCGTCGTGCCACTGCTGGTGGCGCTGACCACGGCTCGGCCCGCCTGATCCATCCGACAGGTCAGGCACGCCTGACACGTCCGCAACGCCTGACATGCCAGTCAGGTCCGAGATATCGGAGCTGGGGGAATCACGATGTCCGTACGCACGCTGCTGCCGCTGCTCCAGCGGCTGCTCATCGTCACGTTCCTGGCGCTGGTCGTCCTCGACCTCGTCGAGGATTCCGCGCTGGCGCTCTGGCAGGTCTTCCTGCCGCTCCCGCTCGCCTGGGCGGTGTCGATCGCCGCGGGCCGGCTCTCGGCCCGGCACATCAGGGCCGCCGACCGGGCCCCGGTCGAGGTGGAGCCGCCGGTCGAGGGGCACTGGTCCGCGGTGAACAGCCCGGCCGATCGCACCCCGAGCCACGGCACGCACGTCTACGGCCAGACCTACGCCATCGACGTCGTGGCCGAGCCCGAGGGGACCGAGCGCCCCGGCTTCGCCCCGCTGTGGCCCGTCGCCCGCGCCCCGCACCGCTTCCCGGCCTTCGGCGCCCCGCTGCTCGCGGTCGCCGAGGCCACGGTGGTGCACGCGGAGGACGGCCAGCGCGACCACCTCAGCCGGAACTCGCTGCTGGGCGTGGCCTATCTGATGCTGGTGGAGGGGGAGTCGCGCGGACTGGCGGGCGCCCGCCGCGTCGTGGGGAACCACGTCGTCCTCGACCTGGGGGACGGCGTCCATGCCGTGTACGCCCACGTCCAGCGAGGCAGCCTCGCGGTCCGTGTGGGTGACCGGGTGCGGCCCGGCCAGGTCATCGGCCGCTGCGGCAACTCCGGCAACTCGACCGAGCCGCATCTGCACTTCCACCTGATGGACGGCCCGGACCTGGACACGGCCCGGGGCATCCCGTTCAGCTGGCGGGGCATCGGGGTGCCCAAGGGCGGCGAGACGTTCACGGCCGATCGAATACCGGGCGCTCCGTCACCGGCATCACCGGCGT
>NZ_JAMOLN010000223.1 GCF_024448165.1 Streptomyces longispororuber | reverse complement strand
TCCCCCGCTCCGAATGGCTCAAGGCCGCCCGCCGCGCCCTGACCTCCGCCCCGAACGAAGCCCTCGGCTACGGCGACCCCCGCGGCCGCCCCGAACTGCGCACCTCCCTCGCCGGCTACCTCGCCCGCGCCCGCGGCGTCCACACCGACCCCGACCGCATCGTCATCTGCGCCGGGTTCCACCATGGCCTGATGCTGCTCGGCGATGTGCTGCGCCGCCGCGGCGTGCAGAACGTGGCAGTGGAGTCGTACGGCCTCGACGTCCACTGGGACGTCCTCACCCGCACCGGCCTGCGCACCCGCCCCCTCCCTTTCGACGACCTGGGCACGGACCCCGGGGTGCTGGATGACTGGGGGACCGGCACGAGGGACTCGGCGGGGCAGCCGGGCGGGGCGGCTGGCGTGGGAGCGGCGCTGCTGGCGCCCGCCCACCAGTTCCCGATGGGCGTACCCCTGCACCCCGACCGGCGCGCCGCCGCCGTCGACTGGGCCCGCCGCACGGGCGGCCTGATCCTGGAGGACGACTACGACGGCGAGTTCCGCTACGACCGCCAACCCGTCGGCGCACTGCAGGGCCTTGACCCGGACCGTGTCGTCTACCTCGGTACCGCGAGCAAGTCCCTCGCCCCCGGCCTACGTCTCGGGTGGATGGTGCTGCCTGCCTCTCTGACCCAGGAGGTGGTCGAGTCCAAGGGCAGCATCGACTGGTCATGCGGGGTCCTCGACCAGCTCACCCTCGCCGAGTTCCTGAACTCCGGCGCCTACGACCGCCATCTGCGCGGCGCCCGCCTGCGCTACCGGCGCCGCCGCGACCAACTCGTCGCGGCCCTGGCCGAACACGCCCCGGCCGTCCACGCCACCGGCATCGCCGCCGGTCTCCACGCCGTCCTCCAACTCCCGCCCGGTACCGAACAGTCCGTGGTCCGAGCTGCCGCCTGGCAAGGCCTGGGAGTCGCCGGCCTGTCCAGCTTCCGCCACGAGGACACCGCCGCTTCCGACGCCCGGGCCGACGCCTTGGTGGTGGGCTACGGCACCCCACCCGACCACGCCTGGTCCGGGGCACTGGACGCCTTGTGCCGAGTACTGCCCTAGGGGTTGGGCTCTGGCCGGTCCTGGCTTGAGACCGTGCCTGGACTTGATACCGCGCCCGGGCCTGAGTTGGACTCTGACCCTTGGCGATGGCGATGGCGATGGCGACGGCGACGGCGACGGCGACGGCGATGGCGACGGCGGGGGCGTTGGCGTTGGCGTTGGACCACCTTGGCCAAGGTCTTGGCGCTTCCCGACTCGGCCATCCGACGACCACCCCACTCAGCCACCCCGGCGATCACCTCTACTCGGCCACCCGAACGGTCCCCCTACTCAGCCGCCCGAACCGACTCCACGTCCTCCGCCACTGGCGCCTCCCCGAACCGCGCCAACGCCAGGGCCCCCGCCACAGCCACCACAAACCCCAGCACCGCCAGCCACTCGAACCCCGGCCGCGTCCGGTCCCCGAGCCACACCACCCCGACCACGGCCGGCCCCACGGTCTCCCCGACGACCATCCCTGCCGTCGCCACCGTCACCGATCCCCGCTGCAACGCCGACGTCAGCAGCAAGAACGCCGCACCGCCGCCCACCAACAGCGCATAGGTCGCCGGATTCGTCAGCAGCTCTCCAGGTGACATGTCGTCGATGAGCCGCACACTCACCTCGACCACTCCGAACCCGAACCCGGCCCCGAGCCCGAGCGCCAGGGCCCGCCCCCGTCCGGGCAGCCGGCCCGCCACGCCGCCGAGCAACAGCACCCCGGCCGCGACCCCGAGCATCGCGAACCGCAGTGCGTCCGAACCGGACCGGTCTCCCTCAGCGCCCGACGCGAGACCCAACATCGCCAGTCCCGCACACACGGTGCCCACCGCGCCCCACTCCGCGCCGGTCAACCGGACCCGCAGCAGCCGCGCCGCGACCACCGCCGTGACCGCCAGACTCGCCGCGAGCGCCGCCCCCACGGCGTAGATGGGGATCGACCGCAACGCCACGACCTGCAGCACGAATCCGAGCCCGTCGAGCCCGAGCCCGACGAGGTAGCGCCACTGCCGCAGTGCCCTCATCAGCAGAGCCGGATCCACCCCCGACCCTGTTCCCGGCTCCGCGGCCCGCGCGGCCATCGCCTGGAGAACGGACGCCGTACCGAAGCAGATCGCCGAGCCGAGGGCGCAAATCATTCCAAGAGGCACAAAGCGACTGTAGAGGAAGGGGAGTCGGAGGCCGCTCGCGGAGCCGGTATGCGTTCGGGCCGCCCACTCTTCTACGCTGACCGCCGACGAACATCGGACGGCGCCGTGGCAGAGGACGACAGGCCACGGCCGAGCGAGGCGCCACTGGCCACACACCCGGCGGCGCCTGCGGAATCGGGGGAGTTGAACTGATGGCGGAGAAGAGGCGACGGCTGCGGTCCAGCACGGTCGTGCTCGGCGGCATGGGCGTGCTGGCCACAGCCCTGACGTCTTGTGGATCCGATCCCGACCAGCGCTGCGTGGACCGCGACAGCTACGACGTGGTCAACGGCTACAAGATCGTCAGCGACCAGTACTGCAAGAGCGGTTCCGGATCGACCACGGTCGGCAAGGGCCGCAAGTCCGGCACCGGAACCGGCGGCAGCACCAACGGCACTGGAAAGAGCGGCCGGGTCGACGGCGACTGGTACTACGACGCCGACGTCAGCGGCCGATACGCCGACTACGGGACCTTCAGCCGCAGCGAGGCCGTGGACCGCGACGGCTTCGGATGCTCGGGCTCCGGAGGCGGCTGAACCAGCGATGCGCCGCCACACCATTCAGCCCCGCGACGGCTGGCAGCAGACCGTCGAGAGCCAGGGGCTCATCTACCCCCTCACCCGCTACCCGGACAACTCCCTGCGCCCGTACTGGGACGAGAGCGCCTACTACGAGTTCACCCTCCCCGAGGTCGAGGCCCTGGAGGAGGTCGTCGAGGAACTGCACGAGATGTGCCTGGCCGCGGCCGAGCACCTCGTCACCCACGATCGCCTCACCGACCTCGGCATCACCGATCCACGGCTCGCGTCACTGGTCCGCGAGTCCTGGCACCGGCGTGCCGAACTTCCCTCCGTGTACGGCCGGTTCGACCTCCACTACGACGGCCGCACGGGAGCCCCGGCGAAGCTCCTGGAGTACAACGCCGACACCCCGACCTCCCTGGTCGAGGCGGCCAGCCCGCAGTGGTTCTGGATGGAGGAGCGCTTCCCCGGTGCCGACCAGTGGAACTCCCTTCATGAACGGTTGATCGACGCCTGGAAGAAGCAGGCGGCGCTCCTGCCGCCCGGCAGCCCTCTCTACTTCGCTCACTCGGCCGGCGATGAACTCGGCGAGGACCTGATGACCGTCGCCTATCTGCGGGAGACCGCGGAGCAGGCCGGGCTGGAGACGGACTCCATCTCCATGGAGGACATCGGCTGGGACCGGCTCTCGGGCCGGTTCGTCGACAAGAAGCTCCGCTTCATCCGCAGCTGCTTCAAGCTCTATCCCTGGGAGTGGCTCACCACCGACCGCTTCGCCCCGCACGTGCTGGGCACCCTCGACAACGGCGGCGGCACCGGCACCACCCTGTGGATCGAGCCCGCCTGGAAGATGCTGCTGTCCAACAAGGCGCTTCTTGCAGTGCTGTGGGAACTCTTCCCCGGCCACCCGAACCTCCTTCCCGCCTACCTGGACGGCCCGCGTGAACTCGCCGGCACCACGGGGTACGTCGCCAAGCCTCTGCTCGGCCGAGAGGGCGCCGGCGTCACCATTCACGAAGCGGCCGCCACACCGCCTGAACTCCCGGCTCGTGAAGAAGCCTGCTGCTACCAGGAGTTGAGGCCGCTGCCCGACTTCGACGGCAACCGAGTCGTGCTCGGCGCGTGGGTCGTCGAGAACGAAGCGGCCGGCCTCGGCATCCGCGAGTCCGCGGATCTGATCACGGACGAGTACGCCCGCTTCCTGCCCCACGTCATTCTCTAGCGCCCGGCCGGGCCCGGACCGTCGATCCCGGGCCCGGCCGCGACGCCCACGGTGCCGCGGAACGTCATCACTCTTCAGGTGTCAAGGAACCCTCGGATGTCTCCGGGCGCCGCCGTTCATGCGCCGAGTACCGTGCGGAGCTGGTCGAGCCCCCAGTCCAGATCCTCCTTACTGATCACCAAGGGCGGAGCGATCCGGATCGTGGAGCCATGGGTGTCCTTCACGAGCACACCCCGGTCCATCAACTTCTCCGAGATCTCCCGGCCCGTCCCGTACGCCGGATCGATGTCGACGCCCGCCCACAGGCCGCGCCCCCGTACCTCCGTGACCCTGCCGGTGCCGGTCAACAGCCCCAGTTCCGCGTGCAGATGCTCGCCGAGCTCCGTCGCCCGCTGCTGGAACTCCCCCGTGCGCAGCATCGCGATCACCTCCAGGGCCACCGCGCACGCCAGCGGATTGCCGCCGAACGTCGACCCGTGCTCGCCCGGCCGGAACACGCCCAGCACCGCCTTGCTGGACACGACCGCCGACACCGGAACGACACCACCACCGAGCGCCTTGCCCAGCACGTACATGTCGGGCACGACACCCTCGTGCTCGCAGGCGAACGTCCGTCCCGTCCGTCCGAGACCCGACTGGATCTCGTCCGCGATGAACAGCACCTCACGCTCGCGCGTCAGCTCACGTACGGCCCGCAGATATCCGGCCGGCGGAACGAGGACCCCCGCCTCCCCCTGGATCGGCTCCAGGAGCACGGCCACGGTGTCCTCGGTGACCGCCTCCCGAAGCGCCGCCAGGTCCCCGTACGGGACGATGTCGAACCCCGGTGTGTACGGCCCGAAGTCCGCCCGCGCCTCCGGGTCCGTGGAGAAGGAGACGATCGTCGTCGTGCGGCCGTGGAAGTTGTCCGCGGCGACCACGATCCGGGCCCTGCCGTCCGGCACCCCCTTGACCCGGTATCCCCACTTCCGGGCGGTCTTCACGGCGGTCTCCACCGCCTCCGCCCCCGTGTTCATCGGCAGCACCATCTCCATGCCGCACAGCTCGGCGAGCTCCGTACAGAACTCGGCGAACCGGTCGTGGTGGAACGCCCTCGAGGTCAGGGTGACCCGCTCCAGCTGGGCCTTGGCCGCTTCGATGAGCCGCCGGTTCCCGTGTCCGAAGTTCAGCGCGGAGTATCCGGCGAGCATGTCGAGATAGCGGCGCCCCTCGACGTCCGTCATCCACGCGCCGTCCGCCGTGGCGACGACGATGGGCAGCGGATGGTAGTTGTGCGCACTGTGCTCGTCGGAGGAGCGGATCAGGCTCTCCGTAGCGGTGCGGTCCCCGGTTGCGGGGGAAGGAGTCACAGAAGTCACGGGATCTCCGTTCTTACGGCTCTGTGAGCCTTGCGGCTCTTACGGCGCGAGACGGGTTTGTGGCCCTTTCCTATCGTCGCTCGCATCCTGGACGTGGAAACCTCGCGCACCGGCGCGCCCGGTACTGTGATCCCAGGGCCGTGACTGGCGCGCTTGGATGGGACCGACCATCGGGGAGCGGCCCGTGAACTGTGTGCCGTGCGCCTGGGCCGAACCGTGCAGCGCCCCTTGTGTCCGACATCGCTCGGACGGGGGAGAACCCGTCCCGGAGGTCCGTCATGCCAGAGCCCACCCCCACTTCTTCCTCGCTGTCCACCGAGTCCGTGGCCTTCCGCAGCGCCCTCGACGTCATCCGGGGCGTGGAGCCCCGGGTCGCGGACGCCATCGGCCAGGAGATCGCCGACCAGCGCGAAATGCTCAAGCTGATCGCCTCCGAGAACTACGCCTCGCCGGCCACCCTGCTGACGATGGGCAACTGGTTCAGCGACAAGTACGCCGAGGGCACCGTGGGCCGCCGCTTCTACGCCGGCTGCCGCAACGTCGACACCGTCGAGGCGCTGGCCGCCGAGCACGCCCGCGAGCTCTTCGGCGCCCAGCACGCCTACGTCCAGCCGCACTCCGGCATCGACGCCAACCTCGTCGCCTTCTGGGCCGTCCTCGCCGACCGCGTCGAGGCACCCGCCCTGGAACGGGCCGGCGTCCGCAACGTCAACGATCTGTCGGACGCCGACTGGGCAGGGCTGCGTCAGGCCTTCGGCAACCAGCGCATGCTCGGCATGTCCCTGGACGCCGGCGGCCACCTCACCCACGGCTTCCGGCCCAACATCTCCGGCAAGATGTTCGACCAGCGCAGCTATGGCACCGACCCGGCCACCGGGCTGCTCGACTACGAGGCCCTGCGGGCCACGGCCCGCGAGTTCAAGCCGCTGATCATCGTCGCCGGATACTCCGCCTACCCCCGTCTGGTGAACTTCCGCATCATGCGGGAGATTGCCGACGAGGTCGGCGCGACCCTGATGGTCGACATGGCGCACTTCGCGGGCCTCGTCGCCGGCAAGATCCTCACCGGCGACTTCGACCCGGTGCCGCACGCGCAGATCGTCACCACGACCACCCACAAGTCGCTGCGCGGCCCGCGTGGCGGCATGGTCCTGTGCGACGACTCGCTCGCCGCCCAGGTCGACCGTGGCTGCCCCATGGTGCTGGGCGGCCCGCTGCCGCACGTCATGGCCGCCAAGGCCGTCGCCCTCGCCGAGGCCCGCCGTCCCGACTTCCGCGAGTACGCCCAGGCCGTCGTCGACAACGCCCGCGCGCTGGCCGAAGGCCTGATCCGACGCGGTGCCACGCTGGTCACCGGCGGTACGGACAACCACCTCAACCTGATCGATGTCGCCACCTCCTACGGTCTGACCGGCCGCCAGGCCGAGTCCGCGCTTCTTGATTCCGGCATCGTCACCAACCGCAATGCCATTCCTGCCGACCCGAACGGCGCCTGGTACACCTCCGGTATTCGCATCGGCACCCCCGCCCTGACCACGCGTGGCCTGGGCACGGGCGAGATGGACGAGATCGCGGCCCTGATCGACCGCGTCCTCACCGCTGCCGAGCCCGGCACCACCAGCAAGGGCGCCCCGTCCAAGGCCCAGCACGTGCTGGAGCCCAAGATCTCCGACGAGGTCTCGCGCCGAGCCGCCGACCTGCTGACCGGTTTCCCCCTCTACCCGGGCATCGACCTCAGCTGAACTTGTCCGCTGCCTCCTGCCAGGTCCTCCCGGCAGGAGGCAGCGGTGCTTTCGACTGGCGGCGTCCCTGGGTGACGAACCCACTCACCGGGCTGTCATATGTCCCGTAGTTCCTGGCGAGGGCCGTGGTCCTTGCGGTGCCGTATCGAGGCCACGGTCTGCGGAAGGCGGATCACCAGGGGCCGCAGCAGCAGCGCCATGGCTGCCCCGGCCACCAGTCCGGGCACCGCCCACCACCAGTCGGTGTCCCCACTCCGTGTCGTGACTGCCGAGTGGGAAGTAGCAGGAGTGGCCGCCTCCTGGTCCCGGTCCGGGGCGGGAAATATGGGCGCCGCGCCTCCTTCGGACTTCTTGCCCATGACCCCGAGCTTGCGCAGCAGAGCCCGCAGAGCGGCCGGCTGCTCCGCCTTGTGCCAGTGGCCGGTCGACAGCTCGGGCATATCGGTGGACGTGTGTATCCAGACTTCCTTGCTGCCCGGGGTGTCCGGGTAGACACGGTCCAACCGCCACGGCTGCACGTCGTGGATCATCCATGTCACGTTCAGCTGGCGCCCGGCACCGACGCCGACTCCGGGCGGCAGTTCTTCCTTCTGATCCGGCCGGCCGAGCAGGCTGGTCAGCCGTCCGTACTCCTTGTCGCTGAAGTAGAGAGCCGCGCTCTCCTGGCTCTCCGGCGATACGACCAGGACGCTCGTCGGCCCGCCGGCCGACGCCTGCGAGGCACCCAACAAGATCATGGCCAGTGCGGCCATGAGCGCCGTGACCAGCGCGGACAGTCTCCTCACCGTGTGCATCAGAACCCCCAGCCGATCCGCCGGCACGGCCCCTCCGCGCCGGTTCACTTCTGGTACACCGCTCAGGCCGCCCAGGTTCCCGATTCGCTCCGACGACTTTTCGACACCGCCGGGACCTGCCGGGTGCCGAACCCCGGTCAGCGCAGGTTGAGCCCCGGAAACGGCCGGAGCAGCAGTCCCGGGGACGGACGGCGAGAGGAACGAAGCAGGGCTGCCTAGTGCTCGACGCGCTCGACACGCCCGGACTCCGCGATCTTCAAAGCTTCCGACCGGGACGTGACACCTTCCAGACGCAGCGTGAGCTGCTCGCCCCGCGTCCATAGCAACGTCGGACCGGCGACGCGCTCCGACCGGTTCCACCGCCGCCCGTCCTCGTCCAGCATCCAGAAGCTCAGCCGATGCTCACGGGCGAACCACAGCCCCGTCTCATGGCCCACGGAGACCCAATCGGGCTGCATCGGCACCGTCTTGGCGAAGCCGATGTCGAGCCGGGCGGGAAACTCGTCGAGCCGTATCGTCCGCCCCCCGTCCCGCCAGCACAGAGTGAGCAGAGCGCGCTCGCCCGGCTCCCGGGTGACCGCGATCCCGTCCGGCGCCCCCAGCCGGTGTGGGACCAGCGGTTCGAAACCGGCACGGCGCACGGCCTGCTCCAGGGACAGGGACACGCCACAGCCGGGAACGTGAGCGCCGGACGAAGGCGTGGCCGACGGGTCGTAGCGCACCTCGACCCCGCCGAACCCGAACCAATCCGCGACGGCCGCCCGCACGGGAGGCGTGAACACGGCGATCGCCGCCACTCCACAGAGTGTGGCCGTGAGCATCCGCCACCGTCTCCGGGCCCACCGCCGAAGCCGATGTATGAGCGCGCGAGGCCCCCGCGGCTCGACGGCAGGCGTGGCGACGCGCTCGGAGATGATCTGCGCCAGGACGCGCTCCGCCATGGTCTCGCCCGCGCCGTCCGGACCTTCCATCAGCCGGCCCAGGGCGCGCAGCTCCTCGGGCAGTCCCTGCCCGTCATCGCGTCGCTCGCCCATGCTCGTCACCTCCCTTCCGAAGCCGTGACGTCGTCGTCGGAGACGGCTCGTGCGCCGCCGGCAGCAACTGCCCGAGCTTGCGCAGCGCGCGGTTGAGCCGGGACTTGACCGTGCCCCGCGGCCAGCCCAGAGCCTGCGCGGTCTCCACCTCCTCCATCTCCAGCAGATAGCGGTAGGTGACGACGAGCCGATGGTCCTCGCTCAGCAGCTCCAGGGCAGCGAGAAGCTCGGTTCGGCGCTCTCCTTTGAGTGCCGCGACCGCCGGGTCGGCCGACTCCGGTATCAGCGGCTCGGCCTCGGCCATGGCGGCCTCCCGGTCGGCGACGGAACGCTGCCGACCCGCCGATCTCACTGTGTTCCTCGTCTCATTGGCGACGATCTTGAGCAGCCACGGCTTGAACGCCGAGCCGTCCTTGAACCGTCCCAAGCTGCGATACGCCTTGAAGAAGGACTGCTGCACGACATCTTCCGCGTCCGCCCCCGCGCCCAGCGCTCTGGCTGCCCGCAGGGCGATCCCGGTGAAGGCGCGGACCAACTCCGCGTACGCCTCCGGCTCTCCGGCGCGCACGCGGGCGATCACCGCGCCTTCGTCGACGACGTGGCCCCCCTCCAGGACTTCCCCCTGTGTCCTCACACCTTTGATACACCGGCCGACCGGGATCGGTTCCCACCCGTCACGCCCGAGTTCTCACAGACCGTCACGCCCAGGCCCGCGATATCGCCCATCGGTTCCGCACTTGTCGTGCACGCGTCCCACACCCGTCCCCAAGCAATGAGAGACACCTGAGAGAATGAAGGCATGGCCTCTGATCGTCCCCGCGTGCTCTCCGGAATCCAGCCCACCGCAGGCTCGTTCCACCTCGGCAACTACCTCGGTGCGGTCCGCCAGTGGGTGGCACTGCAGGAGTCCCATGACGCCTTCTACATGGTTGTGGACCTGCACGCGATCACCGTTCCGCAGGACCCCCAGGACCTGCGTGCGAACACCCGGCTCGCGGCCGCCCAGCTCCTGGCCGCGGGCCTCGACCCGGACCGGTGCACTCTCTTCGTGCAGAGCCACGTCCCCGAGCACGCGCAGCTCGCCTGGATCATGAACTGCCTCACGGGGTTCGGCGAGGCGAGCCGGATGACGCAGTTCAAGGACAAGTCCGCCAAGCAGGGCGCCGACCGCGCCTCCGTCGGCCTGTTCACGTACCCGATCCTGCAGGTCGCGGACATCCTGCTGTACCAGGCCAACCAGGTCCCGGTCGGCGAGGACCAGCGCCAGCACATCGAGCTGACCCGCGACCTGGCGACGCGCTTCAACGGCCGCTTCGGCGACACCTTCACGCTCCCGGCGCCGTACATCCTGAAGGAGACGGCGAAGATCTACGACCTTCAGGACCCGTCGATCAAGATGAGCAAGTCGGCGTCGACGCCGAAGGGCCTCATCAACCTGCTCGACGAGCCCAAGACCACCGCCAAGAAGGTCAAGAGCGCGGTCACCGACACCGACACCGTGATCCGCTACGACGCGGCGAACAAGCCGGGCGTCAGCAACCTGCTCAGCATCTACTCCACCCTCACCGGCACCGGTATCCCGGAACTGGAGCAGAAGTACGAGGGCAAGATGTACGGTGCGCTCAAGACGGACCTGGCCGAGGTCATGGTCGACTTCGTGACGCCGTTCCGGACCCGCACGCAGGAGTACCTGGACGACCCGGAGACGCTCGACTCGATCCTGGCCAAGGGCGCGGAGAAGGCGCGGGCCGTCGCCGCCGAGACGCTGTCCCAGGCGTACGAGAAGGTCGGCTTCCTGCCCGCCAAGCACTGAGCCAGCACCAGTCGCACGTCCCGCCCGCATGCCCACTACACGACGACAGGAGTACGACGTGGGGACCGTAACGATCGGCGTTTCGATCGCGGTCCCGGAGCCTCACGGCAGCCTGCTCCAGGAGCGGCGTGCGGGCTTCGGCGACGCCGCGGCGCACGGCATTCCCACGCACATCACGCTGCTCCCGCCGACCGAGGTGGACGGCGGGGAGCTGCCGGCGATCGAGGCCCACCTGGCGGAGGTCGCCGCATCCGGGCGCCTCTTCGCGATGCGTCTCTCCGGTACGGGAACTTTCCGCCCGCTGTCGCCCGTCGTGTTCGTGCAGGTCGTCGAGGGTGCCGAGGCCTGCACATGGCTCCAAAAGCAAGTACGTGACGCTTCCGGGCCGGTCGCCCGGGAGCTGCAGTTCCCGTACCACCCCCACGTCACCGTGGCGCACGGCATCGCAGAAGAGGCGATGGACCGTGCCTTCGAGGAGCTCGCCGACTACGAGGCAGCGTGGCCGTGCACCGGCTTCGCCCTGTACGAGCAGGGCGCGGACGGGGTCTGGCGCAGGCTCCGGGACTTCACCTTCGGTAAGCCCGCGCTCCCCGCACAGTCCCCCGACCGCTCGGCCCGAGGACGCCGTCTGCCCGCCGGCTGATCAGGCTCCCTGAGCGGCGCCGCCCACGTCACCACGCGTCCGCACCCGCGCGCCGTGGCGCGCCCCTTTTGGGACGTCAGACCGGAAGCCGACGGAACACCGGCCGCGGCACATGCCGCAGCGCCGACATCACCACCCGCAGTGTCCCCGGCACCCACACCGTCTCCGACCGGCGCCGCAGCCCCGTCTCGATGGCCTGTGCGACCGCTTCCGGCGTCGTCGCCATCGGGGCCTCCGCCAGGCCCGCCGTCATCTTCGACCGCACGAACCCGGGGCGCACCACCATGACGTGCACGCCCGTGCCGTGCAGTGCGTCTCCCAGGCCCTGGGCGAAGGCGTCGAGACCTGCCTTGCTCGAGCCGTAGATGAAGTTGGCGCGGCGGGCGCGTTCGCCTGCCACCGACGAGAGCACGACCAGCGAACCGTGACCCTGCGCCTGCAGTGCCCGGGCGCAGACCAGTCCCGCCGAGACGGCGCCCGTGTAATTGGTCTGCGCGACGCGAACGGCCGCCATCGGCTCGCCCTCGTCCCGGGCCTGGTCGCCGAGGATGCCGAAGGCCAGCAGGACCATGTCGATGTCGCCCTCGGCGAAGACCTTGCCGAGCGTCTCCTCGTGCGACTCCGAGTCCAGCGCGTCGAACGGGACGGTGCGCGCGTCGGCACCCATCTCGCGCAGCTGCGCCGCAGCGCTGTCGAGCGCCGGCGAGGGGCGTCCGGCAAGCCAGACGGTGCGGGTGCGCCGGGCGACGAGGCGGCGGGCCGTCGCGAGCGCGATCTCGGATGTGCCACCGAGGACGAGCAGGGACTGCGGGGTACCGAAGGCGTCCTTCATGAGAACCAA
Organism: Streptomyces longispororuber; assembly: GCF_024448165.1. GTDB lineage: Bacteria > Actinomycetota > Actinomycetes > Streptomycetales > Streptomycetaceae > Streptomyces > Streptomyces longispororuber_A. Next base: position 3,857 of record NZ_JAMOLN010000223.1, on the reverse strand, counting down.
ACTCCAATGGGGCGGGGCCGATGGGCGACGCGTCGGCGCCGGTGCCGGCCGTGTGCCGGATGCGGAAATTCGAGGGGCCGGATCGGGAACCCGGTCGGCCCGAGCGGTGTATCAGAAGTGACAGCAGGCGCGGAGCGGCCGAGCCTGAGACGGGGAGAAGGCCAAGTGAGCGTAGGTGTACGGGAGTTGATCAGCGCTGGACCGATCCGGCCGGCATGGGGGCACGAAGTCGCGCGAGGGCGCTCGCCGCGTGCGGGTGCAGGGGGCACGCCCGGGTGCGCGCCGTCGTTCAAAGACTCAGACGGCGAGACAGGTCCGAGCAGAACACGCCGTGCGGATCCAGCCGCGCCCGCAGGGAGCGGAAGTCGTTCAGCCGCGGATACATGGCGGACAGCAGGTCGGGCCGGAGTCGGGAGTCCTTGGCGAGATAGATACGCCCGTCCGCAGCGGCCACCTCCTCATCGAGCTCGTCGAGGAACACGCTGAGCCCCGGCAGGTTCGCGGGGATGTCGAGGGCGAGTGTCCAGCCGGGCATGGGGAAGGACAGCCAGCCAGGATCGCCGTCGCCGAAGCGCTTGAGCACGGCGAGGAAGGAGGGGCAGCCGCGCTCCGAGATGCGCTGCACGATGCGGCGAAGAGCTTCCTCCTGTCCGTACCCGACGACGAACTGGTACTGCACGAATCCACTGCGCCCGTAGATGCGATTCCAGTGCGGGACACCGTCGAGAGGGTGGAAGAACGTCGACAGTTTCTGGATCTCGCCGACCCGGGCCTTGGGCGCCTTGCGGTACCACAGCTCGTTGAACAGGCCGACGGTCGTCCGGCCCAGCAGCCCTTCGGGCAGGAACGAGGGGGCGGCGGGCAGTTGGCCCGGGCGGAAGGCGAGCGGGGACCGGCGCGTTCGGGTGGGCAGCGCTTCGAGGGGCGCGTGGTCGCCGCGAGTCAGTACTGAGCGGCCCATCGCGGCTCCGCGGGCCAGGAGGTCGATCCAGGCGACCGAATAGCGGTAGCGGTGGTCGGTGGCGGTGAGGCGGGCCATCAAGTCGTCGAGGTCCGTGGCTCGTTCGGTGTCGACGGACATCAGTGAGGTCTCGACGCGCTGCAGTTGGATGCTCGCCGTGAGGATGATCCCGGTCAGGCCCATGCCGCCGGCCGTGGCGTCGAAAAGTTCGGTGCCCCGCTCCACGACACGGACTTCGCCGTCTGCCGTGAGGAGTTCCAGGGCGAGGACGTGGCGGGCGAAGGAGCCCGAGACGTGGTGGTTCTTGCCGTGGATGTCGGCGCCGATCGCGCCGCCGACCGTGACATAGCGAGTTCCCGGAGTCACCGGGACGAACCAGCCGAGAGGGAGGAGGACTTCCATCAGCCGGTGCAGTGAGACACCCGCATCGCAGAGCACGGTGCCGCCGTCGGCGTCGATGGCGTGGATCCGGTTGAGGTCCGTCATGTCGAGGACCGCGCCACCCGCGTTCTGAGCGGCGTCGCCATAGGCCCGGCCCAGGCCCCGTGCGATCCCGCCGCGTCGGCCGGGCGCGGCGCACTCGCGGACAGCCGCGACGGTCTCCTCGTACGAGCGGGGACGCACGAGGTGCGCGGACGTGGGGGCGGTGCGGCCCCAGCCGGTGACCGGCACGGAGTCATAGCCGGCATGCGGCGCGATGTGCGCTGTCGTGGTGCGGGGCTCGGCCGCCGAGGCGGCGGACGAGGGTGTGGCCGCGGCTGCAGGAACGGGAATGGGCGCCGATGGCGATGACGATAGCGGCGGCGCCGTGGTTGTGGCCGAAGAGGTGGGCGCCGAGACGGGAGTCGGACCGGGCTGAGGCGCGGCGACAGGCGGGGGCACGGAAGCGGGGGTGGATACAGGGTCGGCAGCCATGTGCGCGACGGTATCGCCAGAAGAAGGGAGGTTCGTCCTAAACCTAGCGATTCCTCACCGAAATGGGTGATTGATGGGGTTTCACCCTAAATTGCCCAAGATGTCGGTGTTTTGGGATTCAGAGTGAGCCACATGGACGACATGGACCGCCGATTGCTGTCGGCACTGCGCGACTGTGGCACCGACCGGCGCGTGGCGACAGCCGCGCGTGCGCTGTCCTGGGCCGGCGAGCACGGGGCCCTTTGGCTGGTCGCCGGCCTGGTGGGGGCCGCGGCCGACCGTGAACGGCGTGGTGCCTGGCTGCGTGGCACGGCCCTCACCGCGGGGGCGCACCTGGCCAGCATGGGCGTCAAGCGTGTGGTGCGCAGACCAAGACCGGGGGCGGAGATCGGTGTCGAGCCGTTGGTGAGGACTGCGGGGAAGCACTCGTTCCCGAGTTCGCATGCGACCTCGGCGGCCGCGGCGACGGTGGCCTATGGGGCGCTGAGGCCGGCGGGGGCGCGGCTGGTGCCGCCGTTGGCCGCCGCGATGTGTGTCTCGCGGATGGTCGTCGGGGTGCACTACCCCTCCGATGTCGCGGCGGGGGCGGCGTTGGGCGCGCTCACCGCGCGGCTGGGCGCGCGGTGGATGACCGGGGGTGCCGGGCGGTGACGGAGCGCATGGAGAGGGCTGAGCAGCGTCGGAGCGGCGCGGAAGTCGCTGATGGCGCTGAGGCCGCTGAAGTTGCGGAAGGGAAGAGCAAGTTGAGCGCCGTCGGGGCGCTTGATGGTGGGCGGGACGGATCTAGGGACGGGGACGGGGGTGAGGGCGGTATGGCAGGCAGGAGCGGAGCGCGGTTGGTCGGGGCGGCACGGGTCGGCGGGACCTCCACGGCTGTTCTGGAGCGCCCTCGGGATCCGGCGCAGGCGGAGAGACGGACGACCTCGGTCGGGCTGGCCGCAGGGCTGTTCAGGACGGCGCGGCCGCGCCAGTGGGTGAAGAACGTCCTCGTGGTGGCGGCGCCCGCGGCGGCGGGGCAACTGTTCACACGGCACGCTCTGGTTCAACTGACGCTGGTCTTCGCGCTGTTCACGGCGGCCGCGTCGGCGGTGTACCTGATCAACGACGCGCGGGACGCCGAGGCCGACCGGGCGCACCCGGTGAAGCGGAACAGGCCGGTGGCTGCCGGGCAGGTGCCCGTGGCGGTCGCCTACGCGGTCGGGGGAGCCCTGGCCTTCCTGGCGCCGGCTGCCGCGGCGGTGCTGTGCAATCCGGCGACGGCTGCGCTGTTGACGGCTTACGTCGGCATGCAACTGGCCTACTGCATCAGCCTCAAGCATGTGCTCGTCGTCGACCTGGTCGTGGTGACCACCGGATTCCTGATGAGAGCGATGATCGGCGGGCTTGCGCTGGGGATTCCGCTGTCGCGCTGGTTCCTGATCACCACGGGATTCGGGGCGCTGTTCATGGTGTCCGCCAAGCGGTACTCCGAGGCAGTGCAGATGGCAGGCAAGGCGGGGGCCACGCGGGCGCTGCTCACCGAGTACACGACGGGCTATCTGCGTTTCGTGTGGCAGCTCGCGGCCGGGGTCGCGGTGCTCGCGTACTGCTTGTGGGCGATGGAGGAGGGGGGTGTGGCGCGGAGCAGCCTGTTGCCGTGGCGGCAGTTGTCGGTGGTGGCCTTCATCCTCGCGGTGCTGAGATACGCGGTCTTCGCCGACCGGGGCACGGCGGGGGAGCCGGAGGACGTGGTGCTGCGGGACCGGGCCCTGGCGGTGATCGGCTTGGTGTGGCTGGCGATGTACGGGCTCGCGGTCGCCGACTGGTGAGGGGTGGCGGCGAGTGCGGTTGTGCGGGAGCCGGCTGAGCACGGTGAGGCCGGCGTGAACGCCGAGGAGGTGGACGAGGTGGAGATGAAGGCGGGGACCCAGGTGGATGCCCAGTTGGATGCCCAGGTGGAGTCCCAGGTGGGGGTCAACGTGGAGGCTCAAGCCGAGGCCGA
>NZ_JAMOLN010000222.1 GCF_024448165.1 Streptomyces longispororuber | reverse complement strand
TGACGTCACACGTCGACGACGACGTCGGCCCGGTCGCGGCCGGCGGCCACGCGGCGGGCGTTCGCCTCGTCGGAGCGCAGGACCCACGCGCGGGCGTCGGCGGGGGACTTGCCGAACTCGACGTGGCGGGCGATCAGGCGCTCCACGCGCACGGTGTCGTCCACGGCCACCCACCACACCTCGTCCAGGAGCGGGCGGACGGCCGTCGACCACGGCTGCTCGTCCAGCAGGAGGTAGTTCCCCTCGGTGACGATCAGCGGGACGTCCGGGCCGACGGGGAGGGCGCCCGCGATCGGCTGTTCCAGGGTCCGCTCGAAGGACGGCGCGTAGACCGTCTCGCCGTCGTGCGGGGTGCGCAGCCGGGCGAGCAGCGCCGCGTACCCGTGGGCGTCGAAGGTGTCCGGGGCGCCCTTGCGGTCGGCGCGGCCCAGGCGGGCGAGTTCCACGTCGGCCAGGTGGAAGCCGTCCATCGGGACGAGCACCGCCAGGCCGTCGAGGGCCCGCACCAGGGACTCGGCGAGCGTGGTCTTGCCCGCGCCGGGCGGGCCCGCGATGCCGAGGACGCGGCGCGGGCCGCGGGCGGCCAGGGTGCGGGCGCGGGCGGCGAGTTCATCGAGGTGAGCGGCGTACGACTGCATGGGGTGGAGCCTGTCAGGTGTGCTTGAGGAGCTCCACCAGGCGGGACAGGCCGTCCGCGCCGTGGCCCGCCTCGACCGAACGGTCCAGGAGGCCCTGGAACGGCGCGAACAGTTCGGCGTCGATGCCCGCCGAGCGGAACGCGGCCAGCAGGTTCGGGAAGGCGGCCTGGTTCACGGCCAGGCTGGAGACGTCCGTCAGGTGCCGCCCGGAGTCGACGGCCGCGGCCGTGCCCGGCAGGAAGCCGTGTGTCATGGCCGACAGCCAGTCGCTCAGCAGCGGCTGCAGCTCGGCGGCCGGAATGCCCGCCGAGCCGATCAGCGCGTACGCCTGGAGGGCGCCCGCCACCATCCCGTACATGCCGGTGAGCAGCGCGAGGTCCCACAGGGCCGCGAGACCGGGGTCCGTGCCGGTCCAGCGGGTGCCGCCGAACGCGGCGAGCGTGTCCCGGTGCCGTGCGTACGCCGACTCGTCGCCGCTGTAGAAGACGTACGCGGCGTCCGTCGCGATCATCTGCGGTACGGCCATGATCCCGCCGTCGACGTAACGGGCACCGGCGGCGGTGGCGCGCGCCGCGAACTCGCGGGCCTGGTCCGGGGTGCCGTTGGTGAGGTTCACCAGGGTCCTGCCGGTCAGGTCGGTGTCGTGCAGGACCTTCGCGACGTCGTCGTACGTCGTCAGGCAGACGATCACCAGCGGGCTCGCGGCCACCGCCTCGCCGACGGTGCCCGCGGGGGCGGCGCCCTGGGCGACGAGCGGTCCGGTCTTCGCCGTGGTGCGGTTCCAGACCGTGGTGCGGTGGCCCGCCTGCAGGAGGGCCGCGGCCAGGGCGGAGCCCATCAGGCCGAGGCCCAGAACGGATACGTGGGACGGTGCGTGGGACGGGGTGTGTGTCATGTCTGCATCCTTCGGTGCGTCCCAATTGCCCACAAGTACCCACTCTTTGGTGAGGTGCTGACCAGAAGGTAAGTCACCAGGTCAGAGCGGAGTCCATCGACGTCTGCCAGTAGGTGACCTTGATCGAGTCGTCGACGTAGACGCCCTTGGCGGGGAGCGCGGGCCGGGCGGCCGGGCCGTCGTAGTCGCCGAGGCCATCGGGGCCGGCGAAGGAGACCACCAGGGTCTTGGCCGTGTAGCCGTTGGAGCCGCTGCCGTCCGTGGCGGAGAGGGCGACGGCCGCGTAGCCGGACTGACCGGGTTCCAGGGAGACGACGGCCTGCGGCTGCGACTCCTCCATGACCGGCGGCACGGACTGGGCCTCGCCGAGGCGAACGGCCGGGTACGAGTACAGGTCGCAGCGCTTGCCGCTGGTGTTGGTGACCGTGAGGAGCATGTGGTTCACGGGGCGGTTGACCGGGGCGGCCGTCGTCTTCGTGTTGGACCCGTCGCAGACGATGCGCTCCACGTCCGTGTCGGAGCCGGAGCCGGCGGGCTTGGTCGCGGTGGCCGCGGGCTTCGGCTTCTGCGTCGACGCGGTGGGCTTCGAGGTGTCGTGGGCGGGCTTGCCGTCCGTCCCGTTCCCGCTCCCGTTCTTGTCGCCGCCGCCGTCCTTCGCGCCCTGCGACTCGTGGGTGGAGGCCGACGAGGCCGAAGAGGCGGACGGGCCCTCGTCCTTGACGCCCGAGCCGTCGTTGCAGGCGGTCAGCGAGAGCGCGGCGATCGCGACGGTCGCGGCGGCGGTGAGGAGGCGGGTGCGGGAGTTCCGGATGCTGGACATGTGGTCGAGCCCCTTCGAGGTTCTGGTGGGAGTGGTGCTTGGATGAATGGAGCTTGTGGGGTGATCCGTCCCAGTCGCCACGCCTGGCGGGGAGTTGGGGACGCTGGAACGCTGAAACGGGCTCTGACCAGCAGGTATACGCGTGCCCTGGAACGGTTGGCCGGGACACGGGGGGATGGAGGAACGGGTGACCGGGAGCGGCGGGGACGGGTTCGCGGAGCTGCTGCGGGAGCTCAAGGACCGTTCGGGACTGAGTTACGGGGTGCTGGCGAAGCGGCTGCACATGAGCACGTCGACGCTGCACCGGTACTGCAACGGCACGGCCGTGCCGAACGAGTACGCGCCCGTGGAGCGGCTCGCCCGGGTGTGCCGGGCGACGCCCGAGGAACTGGTGGAGCTGCACCGGCGGTGGATCCTGGCGGACGCCGCGCGAGGGCGTAAGCCGGTCGCCGGGGCTGTGAGCGATGCTCCTTCTGGCGGAGCCGTGGAGACGGACGCCGAGCCGGGGCCCGGCCCCGATGAACCGTCGCGCGGCACCGGGGGCCGCCTTGCCCACCCTGCCGCCCCAGGCGGCAGCCTGCCCAAGGCTGGAGCGGCTGGAGCCGGGCGGCGAAAGCGTGGGGTCGTCGTGGGTGGGGCCTCGCTGGTGGCTGTGGTGGGGGCCGTCGTGCTGGCCGCCAACCTCGCGTCCCCGGGCAGCGGCGACGACCGGAAAGCGGGTGGGGGAGCCGTCACCGCCAGTGGCACGCACCGGGCGACGGACTCCGCCTCACCGTCCGCCTCGCGCAGCGACAGGGCGAGCGGCAGCCCGTCCGCCTCGGCCTCCGCGTCGAAGGGGAAGGGCGCCGGGGCGGGCGCCCCGGCCGGGCCCTCCCGGTCCACCGGCGGAGCCACCGGCACGCCGATCACCGTCGGCGTCCGCCCCTATGTCTACGACAGCCCGTGCAGTCAGCACTTCCTCGTCGACAGCGAACCCGAGCAGGTCGGTCCGCCCGCGGGCGAATCGGACGCCGTGCGCTGGTCCGGCGCCTACGGCGCGGTCTCCTCGGGCGAACAGCGCGTCGCCCTCACCGTCCAGGGCACCGGCTCCGACACCGTCGTCCTGGAGGCCCTCCACGTACGCGTCGTCTCCAAGGGCGCACCGCTCGCCTGGAACGACTACTCGATGGGCGTCGGCTGCGGCGGCAACGTCGAGACCAAGTCGTTCGACATCGACCTGGACAACGGCAGCCCCGCCGTCACCGTCAAGAACGGCCAGCGCGACTTCCCGTACAAGGTCAGCGAGTCCGACCCGGAGGTCTTCTACGTCACCGCCCACGCCAAGGCCCACGACGTCCGCTGGGACCTGACCCTGGACTGGCGGAGCGGCGACCGCCGCGGCACCGTCCGGGTCCGCAACGGCGACACCTCGTTCCGGACGAGCGCCGACGCCAACCGCCCCGGCTACGACTACCCGTTGGGCGGCGGCGAGTGGATCGAACGGACCGAGCAGCAGTAGCCGTCCGCATGGTGAAAACAGTGGGTGGAAGGGCCATCCATCCTTCTAGGGTCGCGGAAAGCCGCCGCTCGGAAGGAGCCCCTCTCCCATGACCGCCGCCACTCCACCGTTCGCCGCCCGCGTCGCGACCACCGGAGGCTCGCCGATCCGGGACATCCTCGCGGTGACCGCGCAGCCCGAGTTCATCAACTTCGCGGGCGGGCTCCCGGCCCCCGAACTCTTCGACGCGGACGCCGTCGCCGCCGCGTTCGCCGACGTGCTGCGCGGCGACGCGGGGCGTGCCCTCCAGTACTCCACCACCGAGGGCGAGCCCGTCCTGCGCCGGGCGCTCGCCGCCCGCACCACCGACCGCGGCCTGCCCACCGACGCCGACGACCTGCTCGTCACCACCGGCTCGCAGCAGGCCCTCTCGCTCCTCGCCACGGCACTGATCGAACCCGGCGACACCGTCCTCGTCGAAAGTCCCTGCTATCTGGCGGCACTTCAGGCCTTCGGACTGGCCGGCGCCCGGCTGATCGGCGTCCCCTGCGACGAGCACGGCATCGACCCGGACGCCCTCGACGCCCTCGTCGCCGAACACCGCCCCAAGCTCCTCTACACCGTCCCCACCTTCCAGAACCCGACCGGCCGCACCCTGCCCGCCGGCCGCCGCGCCGCCGTCGCCGCGGTCGCCGCCCGCCGCGGACTGTGGATCGTCGAGGACGACCCGTACGGCGAACTCCGCTTCGAGGGCGACCGCGTCCCGTGGATCGCGACGTACGAGGAGGCCAGGGACCGCACCGTCCTGCTCGGCTCGTTCTCCAAGGTCATGGCGCCCGGCCTGCGGCTCGGCTGGCTGCGCGCGCCGAAGCAGCTCCGCCGCGCCTGCGCCGTCGCCAAACAGGCCGCCGACCTGCACACCCCGACCGTCAACCAGCTCGCCGCGGCCCGCTACCTCGCCACCGTCGACCTCGACGCGCACGTCGCCAAGGTGTCGAAGGCGTACGGCATCCGCCGCGACGCCCTCCTCGACGGCCTGCCCGCCGCCCTCCCCGTCGGCTCCACCTGGAACCGCCCCGAGGGCGGCATGTTCCTGTGGGCCCGCCTCCCGCAGGGCGCCGGACACGACGCGACCGCCCTGCTGAGCAAGGCGGTCGAGGAGAAGGTCGCGTACGTCCCGGGCGCCCCCTTCTACGCCACGGCCCCCGACCCCACGACCCTCCGGCTCTGCTTCGTGACGCAGACGCCGGAGGAGATCGCGGAGGGGCTGCGACGGCTGGGCCGCGCCCTGAACAGTCCGAACAGTTAGAGCTTCTCGGGGGTCCGGATGCCCAGCAGGGCCATGCCCTGGTGGAGCGTCCGGGCCGTCAGGTCGCACAGGAACAGACGGTTCTCCGTCTGCTCCTTCGTGTCGGCCTTCAGGACCGGGCACTGGTCGTAGAACGTCGTGTACAGCGACGCCAGCTGGTACAGGTACGCGGCCAGCTTGTGCGGCGCGTACTCGGCGGCGGCCTCGTAGACCAGATCGCCGAACGCGTCCAGGTGCAGGCCCAGCGCCCGCTCCGCAGGGGCGAGTTCGAGCTCCGGGTGGGCGACGGGCGCCGCCGAGTCGCCGGCCTTCCGCAGGATCGACTTGATCCGCGCGTACGCGTACTGCAGGTACACGCTCGTGTCGCCGTTCAGCGACACCATCTGGTCCAGGTCGAACTTGTAGTCCCGGTTCGCGGACGTCGACAGGTCGGCGTACTTCACCGCGCCGATCCCCACGAACCGGCCGTTCTCGACGATCTCGTCCTCGGTCAGGCCCACCTTCTCGGCCTTCTCGCGCACGACGGCGGTCGCCCGCTCGGCGGCCTCGTCGAGGAGGTCCTCCAGCTTGACCGTCTCGCCCTCACGCGTCTTGAACGGCTTGCCGTCCGCGCCGAGCACCGTGCCGTAGCCCATGTTGTGGGCCGTGACCTCGTCGCTCAGCCAGCCGGCCCGCCGGGCCGTCTCGAAGACCATCTTGAAGTGCAGCGACTGCCGCACGTCCACGACGTAGATCAGCGACGTGGCGTGCAGGTCGAGGACGCGGTCGCGGATCGCCGAGAGGTCGGAGGCCGCGTAGCCGAAGCCGCCGTCCTTCTTCTGCACGATCAGCGGGACCGGCTGGTCGTCCTTGCCCTTGATGTCGTCGAAGAAGACCACGAGCGCGCCCTCGGAGCGCACCGCGACACCGGACTCCTCCAGGAGCCGCGCCGTCTCCGCCATCATGTCGTTGTAGGCGGACTCACCGACGATCTCGTCGTCGCGGATCTCCATGTCGAGCTTCTCGAAGACCGAGTAGAAGTACACCTTCGACTCGTCGACGAACCGCTGCCACAGGTCCAGCGTCTCCTTGTCGCCGGACTGCAGGGCGACGACCCGCTTGCGGGCCCGCTCCTTGAAGTCCTCGTCCGCGTCGAAGACCGCGCGCGACGCCTTGTACACCCGGTTCAGGTTCGACATGGCCTGCTCGCCGTCGACCTCGTCGGCCGGGGCCAGCGTGTCGGGGTTCTCGATCAGGTACTGGATGAGCATGCCGAACTGGGTGCCCCAGTCGCCGATGTGGTGCCGGCCGATCGTCTTCTCGCCGGTGAAGTCGAGCATGCCGCGCAGCGCGTCGCCGATGACCGCCGAGCGCAGGTGACCGACGTGCATCTCCTTCGCCACGTTCGGCTGGGCGTAGTCGATGACCGTGGTGCCCGGCTGCTCCTTCAGCGGCACGCCGAGCCGGTCGCCGTCCGCCGAGCGGGCCGCGAGCGTCTCGGTGATCGCCCGGTCGGTGACCGTGACGTTCAGGAAGCCGGGGCCCGAGACCTCGACGTCGGCGAGCAGATCGCCGCTGACGATCTTCTCGACGACCTGCGTGGCCAGCTCCCGCGGGTTCGCCTTGGCCTTCTTGGCGAGCGCCAGGATCCCGTTGGCCTGATAGTCGGCCCGGTCGCTACGTCGCAGCAACGGGTCCGCGCCGCCGGCCTCCGGCAGGGCGGAAGTCAGGGCGTCGGCGAGGCGTGCGTTGACGTTGGCGGTGATGGACGTGACCGGGGCCATGGGTATGGGCTGCCGTTCTGGTCGGGGCTGGTTCGATGGTTCCGGCCAGTATCCCACGGGGGCACAAACGGGTTTTCGCGTCCACGCGGGGTAGGAACCGGGCCATGGGCGCGGACGACGGGTGGCAGACCTTCACGAAGGACGATCCCGCGCTGCCCCGGGCGGTCCGCAAGGAGGCCCGCTCCACCGGCGTCCGGCAGCGGGTCCACCGGGTGCTGACCGGCGTCGACGTCTGGGTCGTCACCGCGAGCGGCGTCTACATGGGGCCGGGCGGCCAGCACCCGGTGCGGACCTGCCGGGTGCACCTGCGGCCCCGCGGCCCCGTCGACGACCGGCCGCGGGTCCTCGTGAGCCCCCGCACGCCCCTCGGCGGGTTCCTCAAGGGCCACGGCGTCGACCGGGGGCTGGGCCCCGGCACCGGCGACGCGCGGTTCGACCGCGCCTTCCGCATCCTGTCGCGGCACCCCGAGCGCGTGCTGCCGCTGCTGACCCCGCAGGTCAGGGCCGACACGATCGAGGTGACCGGGACGGGCTGGCGGCTGCGCGACGGCATGCTGGTCGCCGAGCCGCCGCACGCGCACGACGCGTACTCCCTCGGGGACGGGCTCGGCACCCTCGTCCGCATGGCCCGCGCGCTGGCCGCGGGGCCGCCGGGCGGGCCGCTCCCGTAAGGCGTTTTCCTCCTGCCCGGGGTTGCTGGGACAATGGGGGACGCGCGGAGTGCACCCGCGCGACCTCATCAGGAGAGAAGGACGAACCGATCGTGGCCCAGAGCACGAGCACGGAGACCGCAGAGAACGCGGACTGGGTCTCCCGTTACGCGGACGATGTCATCGCCGAGTCCGAGCGTCGTGCCCCGGGCAAACCGGTCGTCGTCGCCTCCGGCCTGTCCCCGTCAGGACCGATCCACCTCGGCAACCTCCGCGAGGTCATGACCCCGCACCTGGTCGCCGACGAGATCCGCCGCCGCGGGTACACGGTCAGGCACCTGATCTCCTGGGACGACTTCGACCGCTACCGCAAGGTGCCGAACGGGGTGCCCGGTACCGACGCGTCCTGGGCCGAGCACATCGGCAAGCCGCTGACGGCGGTCCCGGCCCCCGCCGGGTCGGCGTACCCGAACTGGGCGGAGCACTTCAAGGCCGCCATGGTCGAGGCCCTCGCGGACCTCGGCGTCGAGTTCGACGGCATCAGCCAGACCGAGCAGTACCAGGCGGGCACGTACCGCGAGCAGATCCTGCACGCGATGAAGCACCGCGGCGACATCGACGCGATCCTCGACCAGTACCGCACCAAGAAGGCCCCGGCCAAGAAGCAGCAGAAGGCCGTCGACGAGGCCGAGCTGGAGGCCGCCGAGGGCTCCGGCGCCGCGTCCGAGGACGACGGCAGCGGCGGCGCGGGCGGCTACTACCCGTACAAGCCGTTCTGCGGCGAGTGCGGCAAGGACCTCACCACCGTCACGTCGTACGACGACGAGACGACGGAGCTGTCCTACACCTGCACGCTCGACGGCTTCACCGAGACGGTCCGGCTGACCGAGTTCAACCGCGGCAAGCTGGTCTGGAAGGTCGACTGGCCGATGCGCTGGGCCTTCGAGGGCGTCATCTTCGAGCCGTCCGGCGTGGACCACTCGTCGCCCGGCTCGTCGTTCCAGGTCGGCGGCCAGATCGTCGAGCTGTTCGGCGGCAAGCAGCCGATCGGCCCGATGTACGCGTTCGTCGGCATCTCCGGCATGGCGAAGATGTCGTCGTCGAAGGGCGGCGTCCCCACCCCGGGCGACGCGCTCCAGATCATGGAGCCGCAGCTGCTGCGCTGGCTGTACGCCCGCCGCCGCCCCAACCAGTCGTTCAAGATCGCCTTCGACCAGGAGATCCAGCGGCTCTACGACGAGTGGGACAAGCTCGGCGGCAAGGTCGCGGACGGCTCCGTGCTGCCCGCCGACGCGGCCGCGTACAGCCGCGCCGTCGGCACCGCCGCCGGTGAACTGCCGCGCACCGAGCGCCCGTTGCCGTACCGCACGCTGGCGTCCGTCGCCGACGTGACGGCCGGGGACACCGAGCAGACCCTGCGGATCCTCTCCGAGCTCGACCCGGAGAACCCGGTCACCGACCTGGCGACCGTCCGCCCGCGCCTGGACAAGGCCGAGGCGTGGATCACCAAGTACGTGCCCGCAGAGTCCCGCACCATCGTGCGCACGGAGCCGGACACCGAGGCCCTGGCCGCCCTCGACGACGCCTCCCGCGCGTCGATCGCCCTCCTCCTGGAGGGCCTGGACGACCACTGGTCGCTCGACGGCCTGACCCACCTCGTGTACGGCGTCCCGAAGGTGCAGGCGGGCTTCCCCGCCGACGCCACCGCCAAGGAACTGCCGCAGGAGATCAAGACGGCGCAGCGCTCCTTCTTCGCGCTGCTCTACCACCTCCTGGTCGGCCGCGACACCGGCCCGCGCCTGCCCACGCTGCTCCTCGCCGTCGGCGCGGACCGCGTGCGCAAGCTGCTCGGGGCGTAAGCACGCGACGGCGAGGGGGCGGCACCTTCGGGTGCCGCCCCCTCGCCGTGTCTGCTTCGTCCGCGCGTGCTCAGGCGATGTGGTCGTCCAGCAGCTCGGTGGTGAGCCGCTTGCTGAACTGCTCGTGGTAGCGGATGAGGTCACGCTGGGCGAGCTGCGCGCCGTACGTCGCCTCCACGTTCGCCTGGAACGCCGCCTGCGTCGGCATGCCCTCGCCGTCTATCGAGTACCGGAACACCTGGTACAGCTCCTCGTCCGACGGAGCCGCGGGTTCCGCCTCCGGGATGCCGTCGCCGAACGGCGCGGGGGGACGGGAGCGGGACCGGGACCGGGATCTGCTGCGGCTGCTCCTCGTACCAGTCCTGGTGCTGCTCTTCCGGCACGAACGTGGGCGGCTGGAAGTTCGGGTCGTAGTCGCCCTGGTACGCCACCTCGCGCGGCGTCGCGAACCACTGGCTCTGCGCTTCCTCGGCCTGCGCCTGCATCTGCATCTGGGCCTGCGCCTGGGCCTGCGTCTGCGGGGCCATCGGCTGCTGCGGCGCCTCGGGCGCCGGTGTGCGCTCCAGCTCCGGCACCTGCGGTTTCGGCGGCAGCAGCTGCGGCTCGATCCCCGCGGCCGCGAGACCCGCCGGGGCCGTGTCCGAGAGCGGGACGCCGTACCGGGCGAGGCGCAGCGGCATCAGCGACTCCACCGGGGCCTTGCGGCGCCAGGCCCGGCCGAACCGGGAGTGCAGCCGCGCCTGATAGACGAGCCGCTCCTGCTCCAGCTTGATCACGGCCTCGTAGGAACGCAGCTCCCACAGCTTCATCCGGCGCCACAGCAGGAACGTGGGCACGGGGGAGAGCAGCCAGCGCGTGAGGCGCACGCCCTCCATGTGCTTGTCCGCGGTGATGTCCGCGATCCGCCCGATCGCGTGCCGCGCCGCCTCGACCGAGACCACGAACAGGATCGGGATCACGGCGTGCATGCCGACGCCCAGCGGGTCCGGCCAGGCCGCCGCGCCGTTGAACGCGATCGTCGCCGCCGTCAGCAGCCACGCCGTCTGCCGCAGCAGCGGGAACGGGATCCGGATCCAGGTCAGCAGCAGATCGAGGGCGAGCAGGACACAGATGCCCGCGTCGATGCCGATGGGCAGGACGTAGGAGAAGTTCCCGAAGCCCTTCTCCAGGGCCAGCTCGCGGACCGCCGCGTACGAACCGGCGAAACCGATACCCGCGATGACCACCGCTCCCGCGATGACCACCCCGACGAGTATCCGGTGCGTCCGTGTCAGCTTCAGTGGCGCGGCCACTCCAGTTCCCCTCCCAGTTCGGCATGTTGCGCCCAACAGACTGGCACATGCATGCGGCGGGCCGTGGGGCGGTACGGCGGGAGCCCGGCTCCCAAAAGGGGCCGGGCTCCTCAAATGCCGGGCAAACGCTGCCCGTTGACCATGCGGTCGTGGCCGTGTCGGCTGTCTCAGCTGTCCTTGGCCGCGGACTTCGACGCCGACGGCTTCACGGACGCCCCGGAGCCCGACTCGTCCGCCGGCTTCGACTTGTCCGCCGACTTCGACGGGGACTTCGACGCGGACGGGGACGCGCTCTTGCCCGACTCCGTCACGGCGGCCACCGCCTCCTTGGCCGCCTTCTCGGCGTCCTTCGACAGATCGCCGGCGTCGGGCGTCTTGTCGCCCGCGAGCCCTGAACCGTTGAAGTCGACCGTCACCACGACGTTGTCCACGCGCGTGACGACCGTCTGCTGCCTGGACGTGACGTCCTTCTTCTTCTCCTTGTACGCGCGGTCGTAGCGCACCAGCGTCGCCTCGTCGCCCGTACCGGACACCGCCGACGTCTTGACGCCCTTCGCGCCGTCCGTCGCCTGCGCGTCCTTGACCTGCTTCGCGTAGTGCTCCGAAGCCAGCTTCTCGCCACTGCCCCGATTGACATCCGAGTCAAAACGGATCATCGAGACATTCAGCCAGCGGTACTGGGAGCCCTTCACGCCGTTGTTGTCCAGGCTGGACCACGAGCAGCTCGCCCGCGTCGACTCGTCGTCCGAGGCGCCCGCCTTGCTGTCGCCCTTCGGCACCAGGTCGTCCAGCGTCTTCTTCGAGAGCGCCGAGCACGCCTGCGGCAGCGACTTGTACGTCGCCGGAGCCACCTTCTTCGCCGCGTCCCCGGCCGTCGAGGCGGACGCCTTCGACTCCTTCGACGCCTTCTCGGAACCGGAATCCGAACCTGAGTCGGAGGAACAGCCGGCTACGACGAGAACCACCGGCACGGCGGCTGCGCAGGCGAGGACGCGGGTGAGTCGCTTGGTCGGACGGTGCATGGTTCCTTCACTGGGACGCTGACAAGGACACGGACCGGACACGCGACGATCGACCGACCTTCACGAACCCGGGTCCGATGGGCCACCGTACGCCGAAGCCGACCCGCACGCCTCGCCTTCCCCGGACCCGGCCCGAGCCCCGAACGCCCCCTACTCGCCGAACCGGCCGACCAGCTTCCCGGCCAGTTCCTGCACCGTGTCCTGCATTTCCTTGCTGTCCGGCACCTCGCCGGGCGCCGCCGACTGCGCCTCGTACTCGACGGTCACCACCACGTTCGACGTGCGGAACACCACAGTCACCGTCCGGTGCCGCGCCGCCGTCGGCCCCGCCAGCACGTCGTCCACGAACGCCTCGTCACCGAGGTCGTCGAGCACGCGCGGCTGCAGATCGGCCGGCGGGACGGACGAGGTCGCCGTGGCCGACGCACCGTCCGACGCGTCCCCCGACGGCGCCCCGCTCTCGTCGTCCGACGCACCCGCCGACCCCTCGGCCGTCGGCTCGTCGTCCGCGGACGACGCCGACGGCGCCGGCAGATCGGCCGCCACCTGCTTCGCCCCGAACACGTCCTCCGCGCTGCTGTCGTCACTCACCGCCGCGTCGTACGACACCACCCGCTCGAAGTCCAGCGTCAGCCGGTGCGCACCCGCGTCCGCCGAACTGTCCTTCCAGCCACAGCCGACCCGGCGGTCCGTGTCGTACGTCTCCGTCGCCGCGCCCTCGTACGCCTTCTCGCGCTGCTCCTCGTCCGGCAGCCCCTCGATGCCGGGCAGCATCTCGTCCAGCGTCGCCTTGTCCACCTGGGCGCACGCCTCGGGCAGCGACCGGTACCGGCCCGGCTTCGCCGACGTCGCCGACGCGCTCACCTCGCCCGGCTTCGAGTCGTCCGTCCCGCCCCCCGAGTCGGAACTCCCGGTGCACCCGGCGAGCAACGCCGTCAGGAGCACGGCGACACCCGGTACGTACGCGTACGACTTCCGCTGCACCGTAGGAGCTCCTCTCGGCGGGTTGCGCCTGGTTAATCGGTTGCCGCGACAGGGCGGCCAGTGAGGCAATGTCTATCGCACGCACCACAGTGGACGCCGGTCCGGCATCCCTTTCGGTGCCCTTGGTGCCGTTATTTGCGTTTCACCACTTCCGACCCAGCACACCCTTCTGCTCCAAGTAAGCCGATTCACGGGGGATTTCATGTCATACGTAGAGGTACCGGGGGCGAAGGTCCCCATCCGCATGTGGGCCGACCCGGCCACGGTCGAGGACGTCGCGATGCAGCAGCTGCGCAACGTCTCGACCCTCCCGTGGATCAAGGGCCTCGCCGTCATGCCGGACGTCCACTTCGGCAAGGGCGCGACGGTCGGCTCGGTCATCGCGATGCAGGGCGCGGTGTGCCCGGCGGCGGTCGGTGTCGACATCGGCTGCGGCATGAGCGCGGTGAAGACGTCCCTGACGGCGAACGATCTCCCCGGCGACCTCTCCCGCCTCCGCTCGAAGATCGAGCAGGCGATTCCGGTGGGCCGCGGCATGCATGACGATCCGGTCGATCCGGGGCGGCTGCACGGGTTCGGGACGGCCGGGTGGGACGGGTTCTGGGGGCGGTTCGACGGGGTGGCCGATTCGGTCAAGTTCCGGGAGGGCCGAGCCATGAAGCAGATGGGGACCCTCGGCTCGGGCAACCACTTTGTGGAAGTCTGTGTTGATACATCCGATGCGGTCTGGCTCATGCTGCACTCCGGTTCGCGCAACATCGGCAAGGAACTCGCCGACCACCACATCGGCGTCGCCCAGAAGCTCCCGCACAACCAGGACCTGGTCGACCGCGACCTGGCCGTCTTCATCGCGGACACCCCGCAGATGGCGGCGTACCGCAACGACCTGTTCTGGGCGCAGGAGTACGCCAAGTACAACCGCACGATCATGATGGCGCTCTTCAAGGACGTGATCCGCAAGGAGTTCAAGAAGGCGAAGCCGACGTTCGAGCAGGAGATCAGCGCGCACCACAACTACGTCGCCGAGGAGCGCTACGACGGCGTGGACCTGCTGGTCACCCGCAAGGGCGCGATCCGGGCGGGCTCCGGCGAGTACGGGATCATCCCGGGTTCCATGGGCACGGGCTCGTACATCGTGAAGGGCCTCGGCAACGCGGCGTCCTTCAACTCCGCGTCGCACGGCGCGGGCCGGAAGATGAGCCGGAACGCCGCGAAGAAGCGGTTCTCGACGCGGGACCTGGAGGAGCAGACGCGGGGCGTGGAGTGCCGTAAGGACTCCGGCGTCGTGGACGAGATCCCCGGTGCGTACAAGCCGATCGAGCAGGTCATCGATCAGCAGCGCGACCTCGTGGAGGTCGTGGCGAAGCTGAAGCAGGTGGTCTGCGTCAAGGGCTGAACTGCCGCGAGCGCCCGAGCCGATGGCGGCTCGGGCGCTCGGTCCGGTCACTCCGGCACGGGCACCTGCCCGCGTAGGGTCAGCGCACGTCCACGCAGTCACCGGTGGCGGTGACCGCCGGCGTGGTGGAGGTGCCCTCGAACTTGTAGCGGTAGCAGCGGTCGGTGGTCGCCGTGCGCGTCTGCTTCTCGACGCCCGCCAGGCTGCCGGTGCCGGTGATGTGGCTGCTGGTGGTGGCGTACGAGCCGGTCAGCGCACGCTCCTGGAGGCGGACGGTCTGCTGGGTGTAGCCCGCGTACTTGTGGGTGTCCCAGTTGGCGCGCTCCAGCTTGCCGGTGATCGTGATCGTCTTGCCCTTGGCGACGGGCTCGGGGGCCGCGTTGTTGCTCAGGCGGGACCAGCGCTTGAGGTACCAGGTCTTGGCGTTGTCGGTGTTCACGTCGGTGGTCGCGTCGGTGATCGCCCAGAGGGAGAGCTTCCAGGCTCCGGCGTCCTCGTTCGTCAGATCGCTCTGGGGGTCGATCTTGTAGGTGGCCGTGCAGCTGTAGGTGCCGTCGGCGGACTGGACGCAGGGGTCGGTGTCCGCGTCGAACTGCTCGGAGTTGATGAACTGCTGCAGGTCGCTGTCGCGGTCGGTGCCGCGCCAGAGCGACGCGTTGCTGCCGTAGAGCTTCGTTCCGCCGCTGATCGTCCACTTCACGGTGATCGTCTGCGTGTTCGTCGTCCCGACGCGGGCGCTGTTGCCGCCGTCGACGGTGATGCCGGAGACGACGGTGGTGTCGTCGGCGCTCGCGGCCAGGGTTCTGGGCTTGGGCGCGGCGGCCTTCGCCGCCGACGCGTCGGCGGCCGCGGCCTTGCTCTGCTGCAGTGCCTCGGCCGCGTCGGTCTCGCCCGCCGTCGCGGACGGCGTGACGAGCAGGCCGACGGCGAGCCCGGTGGCGGCCAGCGCGCCGACGCCCAGGGTCACCTTCTTGCCGGACGTCAACTTCTTGCGGGAGTGCTGAGGCATGGGGAGGCTCCGATGTCGACTGTCGATGGGCGGACGCGGGTCGTGGGGACGGACCGATCCGCATCACGCACGGCCGCATCACGCACGGCCACAGGCGCCGCGAAGACTTGATCGGTGATGCGGTGAAAGGGTTGTACGCGCGCGACAGTTGGGGCATGTGAGGTGCGCCACTCGACGGTTCCGCTTCGCGCGGCCCCGTCTTGACAACCCAGCCTTGACAACCTCGTCGCCTCGCCCGCATATTTATCTGCGTCACGCAGCTTCTGCGCGACGCCGATGGAGTAGGGCACAGTGCCGGCGTCGCGGCTGCATTCCGTACGTACTTTGGGGATCACCCATGACTTCCACCCTGGCTCCGCCAGTGCTCGGCGCCCGTGCGCGCTGGGCCGTGCTCGGTGTCGTGCTCGCCGCCGATGTGCTCGACCTCGTCGACGCCACCGTCACCAACGTCGCCGCCCCGACCATCGCCCGTGACCTCGGCGGCGGTGCCGGGCTCGTGCAGTGGCTCGGGGCCTCGTACGCGCTCGCGCTCGGGGTGCTGCTCGTGCTGGGCGGGCGGCTCGGGGACAAGTTCGGGCGGCGCAGGCTGTTCCTCGCCGGGCTCGGCGGGTTCACCGTCGCATCCGTGGCCTGCGGGCTCGCCGGCAGTCCTCAACTGCTCGTCGCCGCCCGGCTGTTGCAGGGGGCCTTCGGGGCCCTCGTCATTCCGCAGGGGTTCGGGATCCTCGGTGCCACCTGGCCGCGCGAGCAGATCGGGAAGGCGTTCAGCCTGTTCGGGCCCGTGATGGGTCTGTCCGCCGTCGGCGGGCCCGTGCTCGCCGGGTTCCTGATCGACGCCGATCTCGGCGGGCTCGGCTGGCGCGCCATGTTCCTGATCAACATCGTGCTCGGCGGCGGCGCCTTCCTGGCCGCCGTCCGCCTGCTGCCCGAGGACCGCGGCGAGAAGGACACCGTCGTCGACGTGGTCGGGTC
>NZ_JAMOLN010000221.1 GCF_024448165.1 Streptomyces longispororuber | reverse complement strand
CAGCCGTCCTCGGCTCGGGCGGGGCCGCCCACCCGTGGCGCCCCGTATGTTGCTGTGCGTCACCGGCCCGACACACGCATCTCTGGTCCGGCCCACCCCTTCGCGTTCCGGGAGCCTCATGGACATCACCCCCGTCACCGGCCCCACCTTCTCGCGTCGGAGATTCCTCCGGACGAGTTCCGCGACCGCGGCCGGCGTCGCCGCGGGAGTCGCCCTCGATCCGAGTGCCGCGGCGGCGGCCGCCGCCACGGCCACCGCGCTCTCCTTCACCGAGGCCACCAACGGAGCCGCCACCCTCGCCCCGGCCGGCGACCGGTTCGTCGCCGAGATCCAGAACGTCCTGTGGTCGATCCCCCGCAAGGGCGGCACCGCCACCCGGCTCACCACTCCACGGCTGGAACCCACCCGGCCGCAGTTCGCCCCCGACGGCAGCGCCCTGGTCGTCTGCGCCTACCAGGGCGGCGGCTTCCACCTGTGGCTCCTGGACGCCGACGGCGGCACCCCGCGACAGCTCACCGAAGGCCCCTGGGACGACCGCGCCCCCGCCTGGTCCCCGGACGGCACCCGCATCGCCTTCGCGTCGGAGCGCGGCGGCGACCCGGTGAGCGGCAGCCCCTACCGCGTCTGGGTCCTCCACGTGCGGGACCGGACCCTGACGCCGCTCACCGGTCTCGACGGGCAGGACGGGCCGGGACAGGACGGCGCCTGGGAGGACTTCGACCCGACGTGGTCGGCGGACGGCGAGCGGGTGCTGTTCGTCCGCGGCGTCGTCGGCGCCGCCGGCGCCCTCCAGTCCTCGGTCATCGCCTCCGTCGCCGCCGACGGCACGGGCCGGGTCACCGTCGAGCACACCGACACCTCCGGCGCGCAGATCATGACCCCGGCCGTCTCCCCGAAGGGCCGCGTCGGCTATCTGCGGACCACCCCGGCGCCCGCCGCCGGCTGCACCCTCGTCGTCGACGGCGCGCCCGTCGACGTGCCCGGCGACCTCGCCGCGGTGCCGCCGCGCTGGACCGATCCCGACACCCTGCTGCTCACGGTCGACGGCCGGTTCCGCCTCGTCCGTCCCGCCGAGTCCCGCAGCGGCGAGGACATCGCGTTCACCGCACGGCTCCCCGTCGACCGGCCCCGCTACCGCACCAAGGGCTACGACTTCGAGGCCGGGGGAGTGCGCCCCGTCCGTGCCCCGCACCTGCCCGCCCTGTCGCCCGACGGGACACAGGTCGCCTTCGCCGCCCTCAACTCCCTCTGGATCGGCGCCGTTTCGGGTGGCGGTGCCCCGCGCAGGATCGTCCAGGCGCCGCCCACCCGCTACGTCCTCGCCCCGACCTGGACCCCGGACGGCCGGGGCCTGGTGTACGCGGACGACCGCGCCGGACTGTTCTCCGTACGCCGCCACGAACTGGCCACCGGCAAGGAGACCGTGCTCGCCGAGGGCGGCCGGGTCTTCCCCGCCCTGTCGCCGGACGGCGCCCGCCTCGCCTGCCTGGACATGACGGGCAACCTCGTCGTCCGCGACCTCGCGGCCGGGACCGAACAGGTCCTCGCCCCGCCGATGGGCAGCGGCGGACTGCCCGGCAGACCCTGCTGGTCGCCCGACGGACGGTACGTGGCGCTGTGCGACCGCGGCCGCCTCAACCAGCGGTTCCGCGAGGGCTACAACCTGATCCGCGTCGTCGACACCACCACCGGGGACGCGGCCGTGCACGCCGTCGCCCCGCACGTCTCGCTCGCCGACCGCTACGACTCGGGACCCGCCTGGTCACCGGACGGCCGCCACATGGCCGTCGTCGTCGAGTCCGCGCTGTGGCTGCTGCCGGTCCGCCCCGACGGCAGCCCGGACGGCGCGCCCCGGCAGCTCACCGACGAGGCGGCCGACCACCCGAGCTGGTCCGCCGACGGCCGACGGCTGCTGTACCTGTCCGGCGGCCGGTTCCGGCTCGTCGACGTCGCGGCGGACGCGGTCCGCACCGTCCGCATCCCGCTCGACCACCGCAGACCGCGCCCCGCCGACACGGTCGTGCACGCGGGCCGCCTCTGGGACGGCACCGGCGACACCGTCCGGGACGACGTCGACATCGTCGTCGAGGGCGGCCGGATCACCGACGTCACCTCGCACCGCGCCGCCCGCCGCCGCGCCGTCCGCCGCGTCGACGCCTCGGACAGGACCGTCGTACCGGGCCTGTGGGACGCCCACACCCACCCCTGGCAGTCGACCTACGGCGGCCGGCAGACCGCGCTGCAACTCGCCTACGGCATCACGACCGCCGTCTCCCTCGGCGGCTTCGCCTACGAACAGGCGCGCATCCGGGAGGCCGTGAACGCGGGCGCGCTCGCGGGCCCCCGGCTCCTCGCCACCGGCGAACTGCTGGACGGCGCCCGCGTCGCCTACAGCATGGGCCGCGCCCACCGCACCCGCGCGGGTCTGCGCCGCTCCCTCGACCGCGCCGCGGCCCTCGACTGGGACTTCGTCAAGACGTACGTGCGGGCGCCGGGCTGGGTGATGGAGGAAGCGGCCCGCTTCGCCCACGAACGGCTCGGCGTGCGCAGCGGCAGCCATCTGTGCACCCCGGGAGTCCAGCTCGGCCAGGACCTGACGACCCATCTGCAGGCCACCCAGCGCCTGGAGTCCGGGCACGCCACCACGGCAGGGGGCCGTGCCGGGCAGGACGTCGCGGAGATCTACACGCACGCCGGGTTCCATCTCGTCGCGACGCCGTTCACGGCCCAGCCGCTGCTCGGCGCCGACCCGGCCCTCGCCGAGGACCCGCGCGTCACCACCCTCATGCCGCCCTGGGACACCGCCGTGGTCGAGAAGGCCGCCGGCACCCCGCCCACGCCCGCCCAACTCGCCACCCTGGACCGGGAGACGGCGGTCTACCGGCGGATCCTGGCCGCCGGTGGTCTGGTGGCGCTCGGCACGGACCAGCCCCTCGTCCCCGTCGGCCTCCACCTGCACCTGGCCCTGCGCGCCCTGCACCGGGCCGGCCTCTCCCCGGCCCAGGCGCTGAGCACCGCGACGGTGCTGCCCGCCCGGGTCTTCGGCGCGCAGGCGGACCTCGGCACCGTGCGGGTGGGCCGCCTCGCCGACCTCACGTTCGTCGACGGCGACCCGTTCACCGACTTCGACGACCTGATCCGTACGACGTCGGTGCTGCGCGGCGGCGTCGAGGTCCGGCAGGCCGATCTGGTGGGCGCGTTCGAGACCGCGACCGTCCGCGCGGGCACGACGGACTGGCTGGAGGTGGGACGCCACATGCGGCGCGAGGGCTGCTGCGACCCGGGCTACTAGACGCCCCGCGCGCACCACGGACCGGGCGCCCCGCCCCGTGTTCCCGAAGACGGTTCCCCAAGGCGGGCCGCGCACGGGAGAGTAGGGACATGGACACCCCGGACAGATCCGTACACGCCGCCGCACCCGACGACGGCCCCGACGACGGACCCGCGTACCGGCTCGTCGCGGGCGACCCGGCCTCGCCGGTGCTCCTGCACGTGCCGCACGGCTCGCGCGCCGTCCCGCCCCGGGTCCGCTCCGGCCTCCTGCTCGACGACGCCGCCCTGGCCCGCGAGGTGGACCTCATCACCGACGCGCACACCCAGGAGATCGCCGCCCGCGCGGCCGGTGCGGCCCCGCTGCGGCCCTGGCAGTTCGTGAACGAACGGTCGCGGCTCGTCGTCGACCCCGAGCGGTTCCCCGACGAGCGGGAGGAGATGCGCGCGGTCGGCATGGGCGCCGTCTACACCCGCACCACGCACCGCGCGCCGCTGCGCCCCGAACCCCCAGCCGACGAAGCCGAGTTGCTCGCCGCCTACTTCGCCCCCTACGCCGAGGCGATGACCCGGGCCGTCGACGACCGGCTCGCGGCGACCGGCCGCGCAGTGATCATCGACGTGCACTCCTATCCGAGCCGCGCCCTGCCCTACGAACTGCACGGGACCGGACCGAGACCGCCCGTCTGCCTCGGCACCGACCCGTTCCACACCCCCGACGAGCTCCTCGCCCTGGCCCGCGACGCGTTCGCCCCGCTCGGCGACATCGCCCTGGACACCCCGTTCGCCGGCACCTACGTCCCGCTGCGCCACTACGGCAGGGACCGCCGGGTCAGCGCCCTGATGCTGGAACTGCGCCGGGACGTCTACCTGGACGAACCGGTCACGCCGCACGACGGCCTGACGAAGGCGGCCGACGCGCTCGCCCGGCTCGTCGCGGAGGTGGACCGTGGCTGAGCCGACGCCCGACCCGCCCACGCGGCCGTTCCTGTACGTCATCGTGTGCGCGGCCGGAACAGCCGACGGCGTCGGCAAGCTGATCGACGACGCGCAGGGCAACGGCTGGGAGGTCGGCGTCATCGCGACGCCCACCGCGCTCGGCGGATTCTTCGATCTGGCCGCGGTGGAGTCGCAGACGGGCCGGCCGGTGCGGTCCGCCTGGCGCACCCCGGCGGACCCGCGCCCGTTCCCGCCCGCGGACGCGGTCGTCGTCGCCCCCGCGACCTTCAACACGATCAACAAGTGGGCCGCGGGGATCGCCGACACCCTCGCCGTCGCCACCCTCTGCGAGGCGTTCGGCGCGGGCGTCCCGGTCGTCGCACTGCCCTGCGTCAACGACCAGCTGGCCACCCACCCCGCCTACCAGGACAGCATGCGCCGGCTGCGCGGCATGGGGGTGCGCCTGGGCGAGGGGCCCTTCCGCTGGGAGGCGGCGACGGAGCTCCTGGCCGGGCTCGTCAGGTCCGGGGGACGGTGACCAGGGCCTCGGGCGTCAGGTCCGCGAGCGCCGGGTAACCGTCGACCGCCATGACCAGATCGGCCTCGGCGAGCAGCGAGCGCAGCACGTGCACGAGCCCGTCCTCGCCGCCGACCGCGAGCCCGTACGCGTACGGCCGCCCCACGCCCACCGCGGTCGCGCCCAGGGCGAGGGCCTTGACGACGTCCGCGCCCGAGCGGACCCCGGAGTCGAAGAGCACCGGCAGCCCGTCCGCCGCCGCGACGACGCCGGGCAGCGCGTCGAGCGCGGGCAGGCCGCCGTTGGCCTGCCGGCCGCCGTGGTTGGAGCAGTAGACGCCGTCCACGCCGCCGTCCCGGGCCCGCCGCACGTCCTCGGGGTGGCAGATCCCCTTGAGGATCAGCGGCAGATCCGTGAGGGACCGCAGCCACGGCAGGTCGTCCCAGGTGAGGGGGTTGCCGAAGATCCCGGCCCAGGTGCCCACGACGTCCTGCGGATCACCGGACGGGGTCAGCTCCTTGAAACGCGGGTCCGACGTGTAGTTGGCGAGGCAGTGGCCGCGCAGCTGCGGGAAGTTGGCCGTCGCCAGGTCCCGCGGGCGCCAGCCGGTCACCCAGGTGTCGAGGGTGACGACGATCCCCTTGAAACCCGCCGCCTCGGCCCGACGGACCAGGCTCTCGGCGAGCGCCCGGTCCGTCGGCGTGTACAGCTGGAAGAAGCCGGGGGTCTCGCCGAACCCGGCGGCCACGTCCTCCATCGGGTCGACCGACAGGGTCGAGGCCACCATCGGCACGCCGGTGCGCGCCGCGGCCCGCGCCGTCGCCAGATCGCCGTGCCCGTCCGGCGCGCACAGCCCGATCACGCCGACCGGCGCCATGAACAGGGGTGCGGCGAGCCGCATCCCGAACAGGTCGACGGACAGGTCGCGTTGTGCCGCGCCGACCATCATGCGCGGCATCAGGCCGTACCGTTCGAAGGCCCGGACGTTGGCCCGCTGGGTGTGCTCGTCGCCCGCGCCGCCCGCCACGTACGACCACACCGACGGGGGCAGTGCGGCCCGTGCCCGCTCCTCCAGTCCGGCGAAGTCCATCGGCATCGTGGGCACGACGCCGCGCAGCCCGTCGAGGTAGATCTCGAACTGGTAGTCACCGAACTGCGGGCTCATCGCACACCTCGTCGTCGAAGTCCTGGCAGCTTCCGGGGAAGCTCGGTCGGGGCTTTCTGAAGTTGACACCGGATCCGGGTTCCGGGGCCGGTGAGCCCCAATGTGCCAGGTCACCGGCGCCGGGCCAAGGGGTCGGCCCGGGGCGCGGGGGCGGCGGCGCGGGAGTCGTGCGCCGGGGGCGTCAGTCGTCGACCGCGGCGGTGACCGTGCGCAGGTCGACGAACTTGAAGTTCGTGGAGGGGCGGTCCGGGTCGCCGGGCGCGTCGTGACCGTCCTGGACGACGAGGAGGCCGTGCGGGTAGCGGCGGCCCAGCGGCTGGTTCAGCGCGGCGGCTCCGTCGCACTCCTCCGAGCCGTCGAGCGTCGCGGACGCGGGGCCGATGCGGAAGCCGCCCTCGTACTCGTTGGCGTCGGACACCTCGCGGTCGTAGGCGGCGAAGGTGTCGTCGCCCTGGCTGGAGGCGAGCAGCAGGCCGTCGCCGCCCTTCTCCTCGACGAGGGTCAGGCCCTCCACGTCGGCCGTGAGGTGCGTGCCGCCGAAGCCGGGGTCGGTGCCCGGGGTGCACTCCTCGGTCGCCTCGTCGTAGCGGCCGGGGACGCCGAACTCGCGGACCTTGTCGACCAGCCGGGGCGTCCCGCTGAGGTCGGCCCGCAGCCGCCAGATGCCGACGTCCTCCTGGCCCGCGTACAGCGTGCCGTTCGCCGGGTCCACCACCATGCCCTCGACCTGCGGGAGTTCGCCCGGCTCCCCGCACGGCGACCATGAAGTGCCGTTCGGGAGACGGAAGTTCGCGGGCAGGTCGAGGGTGCGGACCTTCGTGTGGCCGATGGTGCCGTCCGGTCGGGACGTCAGCTCCAGCAGGGCGAGCCGGGTGCGCTCCCGCTGACTGACGAGCGCGTACGAGCGGCCGGTCGCCGGGTCGGTCCAGGTGGCGAGGCCGTACGCGGTGCGCTGCTCGTTGATCTCGTCCTGGGAGGAGGAGAAGACCGGCGCCGCCTTCGGGTCGGTCGCGTCGGTGAGCGGGCCGCCGGGGTGGTCGCGGTCGATGCGGTAGACGCGCAGCCGGTCGTTGCCCCGGTCCGTGGTGACGGCCAGGTCGCCGAGGCGTGCGCTGTGCACGAGGTCCACGTTGTTGAACCGGCCGGGCGCGTCGTCGGCGCCGGGCCCCGCGGGTGCCGGGACCGACTGCACCTCGCGGGCGTCCAGGTCGTACACGCGGAGCCCGCCCTGCTTGGCGGTGGCGACGACGAGGCTGCGGTCCGGGTCGGCCGGGTTGCGCCAGATCGCCGGGTCGTCGGCGTCCGCGTCACCGCCCGCCGCGTCGTCGTGCAGGGCCGTGGTCTCGGCGCG
Source organism: Streptomyces longispororuber (assembly GCF_024448165.1). Lineage (GTDB taxonomy): Bacteria > Actinomycetota > Actinomycetes > Streptomycetales > Streptomycetaceae > Streptomyces > Streptomyces longispororuber_A. Next base: position 8,946 of record NZ_JAMOLN010000221.1, on the reverse strand, counting down.
CGGCGTCACGACGGGCAGCGGCGCGGCGGCCTGCACCGGCCAGGTCGCCGGGGCGGCGAGCGCGGCGACGGCCGTGGCGAGGACCAGCAGGGGCGTCCGGGAGGTCCGGAGGGTGGCCACGTGAGGGCTCCTTCATGTCGGGGACATGGCGGAAGCATCCTGTGATCTTGGCGTGAGGAGGGAGGGGGTGGTGCGTGGCGCGGGGGCGTACGGGAAGTGAACTCGCGCTTCCGCGAGGGCTGCTGAGGTCGCGCAGCGCCGGCGGCTCAGCCGGAAGCGGTGCCGTCCGGTCCGCCCGCGCCCGGATCTCGACGGGCGAGGCGTTCCAGGGGTGGCGGCCGGGATCAGGGGCCGCAGAATCTGCAAACAAAATCGTTGACAATTCTGTTCGCCTAGATTTAGCGTCGACAGGCACTCACTCAGGGAGGGCAGATGCCGAAGGAAGCCCGTCCAGGCTCCGGAGAGCAGGCCAAGCAGTACGCGCTGGAGCAGTTGCGGACGGCGATCCTGCGCGGCGAGATGGCACCGGCCCAGCGGCTGGTGGAGAACGAACTCGCCGAGCAGTACGACGTCACCCGCGCCAGCATCAGGGCGGCACTGCTCGACCTCGCCGCCGAGGGACTGGTCGAGCGGATCCGCAACCGCGGATCGCGAGTGCGCGTGGTCACGGTCGAGGAGGCCGTGGAGATCACGGAGTGCCGGATGGTGCTCGAAGGACTGTGCGCGGCCAAGGCCGCGGTGGACGCCACCGACGCACAGCTCGACGAGCTGACCGAGCTGGGCAGAGCCATGTCCAAGGCGGTCGCGGACGGCGATCCGATCACCTACTCCGAGCTCAACCACGATCTGCACGCCCGGATCCGGGACATCTCCGGCCAGCACACGGCCGTCGGTCTCCTGGAGCGGCTCAACGCCCAACTGGTGCGCCATCGCTTCCAGTTGGCGCTGCGCCCGGGCCGGCCGCAGCAGTCCCTGGGTGAGCACCTGGCAGTGATCGAAGCGATCCGAGCCAGGGACCCGCAGGCGGCCGAGACGGCCGCCCGCGCCCACCTCAGCAGCGTGATCGACGCCTTGCGCGCCGGCTGACGCGGCCCGGGCGGGCGCACCCCTGTCAGCAAGGAGATGCAGCATGACCCACGGCAACGCGCCCGCCGCCCCGCCACGATCGACCCTCGTCGTCACCGCGCACGCGGGGGACTTCGTGTGGCGGGCGGGCGGCGCCATCGCCCTGGCCGCCGCGCGCGGTGAGAAGGTCACCATCGCGTGCCTGACCTTCGGCGAGCGCGGCGAGTCCGCGAAGGCCTGGCGCGAGGGGAAGAAGCTCGACGAGATCAAGGCGCTCCGCCGCGACGAGGCGGAGCGCGCCGCCGCCGCCCTCGGCGCCGAGGTCCGCTTCTTCGACGCCGGTGACTACCCGCTCGTGGCCACGGCCGAGCTGACCGACCGGCTCGTCACGGTGTACCGGGAGACCCAGCCCGACGTCGTCCTCACCCACCCCGTCGAGGACCCGTACAACGGCGACCACCCGGCCGCGAACCGCATGGCGCTGGAGGCCCGCGTCCTCGCGCAGGCCATCGGCTACCCCGGCGACGGCGAGATCATCGGCGCCCCGCCCGTCTTCTACTTCGAGCCCCACCAGCCCGAGATGAGCGGCTTCAAGCCCGAGGTGCTGCTCGACATCACCGAGGTCTGGGACACCAAGCGCGCGGCGATGGAGTGCCTCGGCGCGCAGCGGCACCTGTGGGACTACTACACCGACCTCGCCGTCCGGCGCGGCGTCCAGCTCAAGCGCAACGCGGGACCGAACCTGGGGCTCGCCCACACGACCATGGCCGAGGCGTACATGCGCCCGTACCCGCAGATCGCGAAGGAGCTCGCCTGATGCCCGGAGTGATCGTCACCGACCCGCCCCGGGCGGACGCCAAGGACGTCGAGACCCTCGCCGGATTCGGGGTCGCCACCGTCCACGAGGCGATGGGCCGCACCGGCCTGCTCGGCCACCACCTGCGGCCCAACCAGCAGGACTGCCGGGTCGCGGGCACCGCCGTCACCGTCCTGTCCTGGCCCGGCGACAACCTCATGATCCACGCGGCGGTCGAGCAGTGCGGCGCGGGCGACATCCTGGTCGTGACCACCACGTCGCCGTCGACGGACGGCATGTTCGGCGAGCTCTTCGCCACGGCGCTCCAGCGGCGCGGCGTACGTGGCGTCGTCACGAACGCGGGCATCCGCGACACCGCCGAACTCCGCGCGATGGGCTTCCCCGCCTGGTCCGCCGCCGTGTCCGCCCAGGGCACCGTGAAGGCGACCGGCGGCAGCGTCAACGTCCCCGTCGTCATCGGCGGCCAGGTGATCCGCCCCGGTGACGTGATCGTCGCCGACGACGACGGCGTCGTGGTCGTCCCGCGCGAGGGTGCCCGCGAGGCCGGCGAGAAGTCCCTGGCCCGCGAGGACAAGGAGGCCGCCACCCGCGCCGCCTTCGTCGGGGGCCAACTCGGCCTGGACCGCTACGGATTGCGCGACACGCTCGTCCAGCTGGGCGTCACGTACCGGACCTACGAGCAGTACACGGGGGAGGGGTCGTGACCGGGCCCGCGGGGGTGCGCTGCATGCTGATGCGCGGCGGCACCTCCAAGGGCGCCTACTTCCTGGCCGACGACCTCCCCGCCGAACCGGCCGTCCGCGACGCCCTGCTGCTGCGGATCATGGGCAGTCCCGACCCGCGGCAGATCGACGGCCTCGGCGGCGGACACCCCCTGACGAGCAAGGTCGCGGTGGTGTCGCCGTCGGCCGGTCCCGAGGCCGACGTCGACTACCTCTTCCTCCAAGTGGGCGTCGACACCACCGAGGTGTCGGACCGTCAGAACTGCGGCAACCTGCTCGCCGGGGTCGGCCCCTTCGCGGTCGAGCGCGGTCTGGTCGAGCCGGGCGGGCGGGACACCTCCGTCCGGATCCGCATGGTCAACACGGGAGACCTCGCGAGGGCGACGTTCCCGACGCCGGACGGGCGCGTCGACCCCACGGGCGACGCGGAGATCTCCGGCGTACCGGGGAGCGCGGCCGCGGTCGTGGTCGAATTCCCGCCGGGGGCAGGCCCGTTGCTGCCCACCGGGCGCGCCCGTGACACCGTCGCGGGCACCGACGTGACCTGCGTCGACAACGGCATGCCGACCGTGCTGATCCCCGCCGAATCCCTCGAGCTCACCGGCTACGAGGACCCGGCTGACCTGGAGGCGGACCAGGACCTCGCCGCCCGCCTCCACGAGATCCGGCTCGCCGCCGGGGAGTTGATGGGCCTCGGTGACGTCACCGGCGCCACCGTGCCCAAACTGACCCTGCTCGCCCCGCCCCGGCACGGCGGCGCGGTCACCACCCGCACCTTCATCCCCGTCCGCGCCCACACCTCCATCGGCGTCCTCGGCGCCGCGAGCGTGGCGGCGGGACTGCGGATCGACGGCGGCGTCGGCGCCCCCGTCGCCGTGCTGCCCGAGGGCGGCGACCGGCTGCGCATCGAGCACCCCACCGGCTTCCTCGACATCGAGAGCAGCATCGGCGCCGGCCCCGACGGCCTGCCCACCGCCCGTCGCACCGCCGTGGTGCGCACCGCCCGCAAGATCTTCGACGGCACCGTCTTCCCCCGCGCCGCCGACCCGGCCCGCCCACCCGCACCGACCTCAGGAGGTCAACGATGACTCCGCCCCTCGGCGACATCGCCCACATCGGCCACGCCCAGCTGTTCACCCCGGACCTGGACGCCTCCGTCGCCTTCTTCACCGACTTCCTGGGCCTCACCGTCAACGGGCGGGACGGCGACACCGTCTATCTGCGCACCTTCGACGACTACGAGCACCACAGCCTCGTCCTCACCGCCCGCGACCAGCCGGGACTCGGCCGCCTCGCCCTGCGCACCTCCAGCGAGGAGGCGCTCCAGCGACGCGTCAAGGCCGTCGAGGACGCGGGCGGCACCGGCCACTGGACGGAGGACGAACCCGGCCTCGGCAAGCTCTACGTCACCACCGACCCGGACGGCCACGAACACGCCCTGTACTGGGAGAGCGAGCACTACCGGGCCCCCGACGAGCTCAAGCCCGCCCTCAAGAACCAGCCGCAGGCCAAACCCAACCGGGGCGTCGGCGTCCGCCGCCTCGACCACGTCAACTTCCTCGGCGCCGACGTCCTCGCCAACGCCGAGTTCCAGCAGAACGTGCTGGGCGCCCGGCCCACCGAACAGATCCGCCTCGACACCGGGAAGATCGCGGCCCGCTGGCTGACCTTCACCGACAAGTCGTACGACGTCGTCTACACGTCGGACTGGACCGGCGCCAGGGGCCGCCTGCACCACATCGCCTTCGCCGCCGACACCCGCGAGGACATCCTGCGCGCCGCCGACCTCGCCATCGACACCGGCGTGTTCATCGAGACGGGCCCGCACAAGCACGCCATCCAGCAGACGTTCTTCCTCTACGTCTACGAACCCGGCGGCAACCGCATCGAGCTGTGCAACCCGCTCACCCGGCTCGTCCTCGCCCCGGACTGGCCGCTGATCACCTGGACCGAGGCCGAGCGGGCCAAGGGCCAGGCGTGGGGGCTGCGGACCATCGAGTCGTTCCACACCCACGGAACGCCGCCCGTCCAGTCCTGACCTGCTCTTTCCGGCCCCGGGGACGGACGTTCGTCGCCGGGGCCGAATCGTTGTCTGTGATTGTCAACAAAAGTGTTGACGACTGGTTCGGTCACTTCTTACCGTGCCGTCACCCCCCTTCTCCCCGCCGAACACCGCTCCTGGGACACGCGTCCCGGACGAGAGGAAACAACGATGTCCTCCTCTGCCACCCCGCCCGCCGCGCGCCGCGGCACGAGAATGGCGAAGCTCGTCTTCGCCCTGTGCTGGCTGGCCGTCCTCTTCGACGGCCTCGACATGTTCATCTACGGCTCCGTGCTGCCGCACATGCTGGAGAGCAAGGCGCTCGGCCTCGACCCCGACCAGGCCGGCGACCTCGGCAGCTACGCCACCTTCGGCATGCTGATCGGCGCCCTCACCGCCGGCACGGTCTCCGACCGCGTCGGCCGCAAGAAGATGATGGTCGGCTGCGTCACCGTCTTCTCGCTGGCCTCGGGCCTGTGCGCGATCGCCCCGAACGTCACGGCCTTCGGCCTCGGCCGCACCCTCGCCGGCCTCGGCCTCGGCGGCCTGCTGCCGACCGCGATCTCGATGGTCTCCGACTACGCCCCGCGCGGCCGCGGCGCCCTGATCGTCGGCGGACTGATGACCGCCCACCACGCGGGCGGCATCCTCTCCGCGTACGTGGCGACCTGGGTGGTCGAACCGCTCGGCTGGCGGGCGGCGTTCTGGTTCTGCGTGCTCCCGCTGCTGTTCGTGCCGGTGATGGCCAAGGCCATGCCGGAGTCCCTCAGCTTCCTCGTCGCCAAGGGCCGCACGGACGAGGCGCAGCGGCTCGCGACGGCGTACGACGTCGAGATGCCCGCCGCGAAGGCGCGGCGCCCCGAGGGCGCCGGCCGCTGGGACGCGCTCGCCGGCCTGTTCCGGGGCAAGCAGTGGACGCAGACCCTCCTGTACTGGCTGGCCTCCTTCGGCGGCCTGCTCCTCGTCTACGGCGTCGCCACCTGGCTGCCCACCCTGATGCGCTCCGAGGGCTACGACCTCGGCTCCTCGCTCCAGTTCGTCGTCGTCTTCAACCTCGGCGGCATCGTCGGCATGCTCGTCGCGGGCCGCGCCGCCGACCGCTTCGGCGCCCCGCGGATCTCGGCGATCTGGTTCCTCGCGACGGCCGGCAGCGTCTATCTGCTGAGCATCCACATGGCGCTCGCCATCACCTTCCTCGTGGTCTTCCTCGCCGGTGTCTTCCTCAACAGCGCGCAGACCATGATCTACGCGACGGTCGCCATCCGCTCCGACGCCGACAGCCGCGCGACCGCCGTCGGCTGGACCTCCGGCATGGGCCGCTTCGGCGCCGTCTTCGGCCCGTGGCTCGGCGGCCAGCTCCTCGCCTCCGGCAACGGCGACTGGGGTTTCACGGCCTTCGCGCTCACCGGCCTGTTCTCGATGGTGTTCATCGGCATCGCGTCGCTGCGCAAGGTGCCGCTGGCCGAGCACCACGACACGGACCGGCCGGTGCCCGCGGCCCACTGAACCGCGCCACGCCCCGCGTCCGCCCCCGTACGGGACCGGGCGCGGGGCGACCTCGTACTACCCTTCCCGGGTGACACCACCCACGGAGCCCCAGGGCCGCCCGGCCAACCAGGGGCGCCGGGTCGCGGCCCGCAACCGGGCCGCCCTCATCGCCGCGGCCCGCGAGGTCTTCGCCGAACAGGGCCTGACCGCCCCGCTGTCCGCCGTCGCCCGCCGCGCCGGGGTCGGCCAGGGCAGCCTCTACCGGCACTTCGCCGACCGCGACGCGCTGGCCAGCGCCGTCCTGGACGAGAACGTCCGCCAGATCGAGGCGGCCGCCGACCGGCCCGACCCGGACCTGGCGGACGTCCTGGGCGTGGTCACCTGGCATCTGACCCGGTCGACGGCGTTCGTCGACATGCTGCGGGTGCGCGGCGACGGGGAGCAGGCCCGCGTCCTGTCCGACCGGGTCCGCCGCGTCCTCGACCGGTGCCTGCCGCCCGGCCACCGGCTGAGTGCCGACGACGTGATGCTCGCCGTCGCCATGGTCTCCGGCGCCGTCGCGGGACCCGCCCCGGCCGAGCGGGAGCGCCTGGCGCTGGCGGCCTGGCGGCTGCTCGGCATCGAGGTGGGACCGCTGCGGCCGCACGAGACCGCCGACGGCGCGTGACCGTCAGCCGCCGTTGGACTGGCGGATGCCCCGGCCCGGAGCGGTGAACCGGTAGACGAACCCGCCGTCCGTGCCGCTCACCGTCAGGTACGCCGTCCGGCCGCCCGGCGTGATCGCCACGTTGGTCGCCGACTGCAGACCCGCCGCGTCCTTCGCGGGCACCTCCACGGTGGCGAGGCGCTCCCCGTACTTGCTGTAGACCGCCATGGCGGGGCGGCCGTGCAGCGCCTGGTAGACGTTGCCGTCGGCGTCCACGGCGAGGGAGTCGGTCTGCGCCAGGCCGCCGTCCACGTGGATCGCCTCGTGCTGCGAGGCCACGGCGGTCTTCGCGGCGTCGAGGAGCAGGTAGGAGACGGTGTCCTCGGTCAGTTCGCTGATCCACAGGCCGCGCAGACCGGGGTCGAACATGATCCCGTTCGGGTGGGCCAGGCCGTCGGCGAGGACCGTGGCCCTCCTGCCGTCGCGGTCGACGCGCACGATGCGGCCCCCGGTGTCGCCGGGCTCCGTACCGTGCGAGTCGCTCACGTACAGGTTCCCGTCGGCGTCGAAGGCGAGATCGTCCGGCGTCATCCTCGAACCGTCGACCTCGCCGGAGAAGAGGGTCCGCGGATCCGAGCCGTCCACCTCGACGCCGACCACGGAGCCGGTGGCGAAGTCGGTCAGGTACAGCCGGCCGTCGTGGGGACTGATCTGTGCGGACGTGTACGCGCCCGTCCGGTCCGTGTAGACGCCCCGGTGCTCGCCCGTGGCGACGTCCACGGAGATGACCTTGGGTTCGCCCGGGGGAGCGGTCACGTCGACGACGTACAGGGTGCCGTCGTCGACCAGGACCGGTCCCTCCAGGAGCGTCATGCCGGTGGCCTCGTGGACGTCCGTCACGTGCGCGACCCGGGCGGCCCGGATGGTGCGGCCCTCGCCGGACGGCGCGGAGCCGGAGCCCGGGCCGGACGCGGGGGTCTGCGTGCCGCATCCGGTCAGGGCGAGAAGTCCGGCGGCTGCCAGAACCATGAGGGCGCGGGGCGTGCGATGCGTGGTCATGCGGTGCTGTGCTCCTGCCTGTCGGGACGGCGCTGGACTGTGCGGGAGGGGCTGCCCGGTGCGGTGCGGGACCGCCCGGGCCGGGGCGGAGCTCAGGCGGCCGACCAGCCGCCGTCCGAGGGCAGGATCGCGCCGTTGATGTTCACGGCGTCCCTGCTGAGCAGGAACGTGATCGACGCGGCCAGCTCCTCGGCCATGGCCAGACCGGGGATCGCCACCCGCATCTTCGCGGTGCGGGCCGAGCCGTACGGGGCGGCGCCCGCCAGCTGGATGCCGGTCGCGACGGCGCCCGGCGCGACCGCGTTGACCTGCACGCCCGTGCCCGCGTACTGGTACGCCGACGACTTCGTCAGCCCGACCAGGGCGTGCTTGGACGTCGTGTAGGCCGCCCCGGCCGCCGAACCGCGCAGCGCGGCCTCGGACACGACGTTGACGATCCGGCCGCCGCCCGCGGCGAGCATCCCCGGCACGACGGCCCGCATCAGCCGCATCGGACCCTCGACGTTGATGCGCATGACGCGCTCCCAGATCGTGTCGTCGACCTCGTGCACCGCGGCGTCGTCGTCCATCACGCCCGCGACGTTCGCGAGCCCGTCCACGGCACCGCCCGCCGCGGCCAGCACGGCGTCGGCCGCCGCGGGCGCGGTGATGTCGGCCGTGACCGGCACGACCGCGTCGCCCAGTTCGGCGGCGAGCGCCCCGAGTCCGTCGGCGGAGACGTCGACCGCGACGACCCGGCCGCCCTCGCGCACGATGCGCGCGGCGACCGCCCGGCCGATGCCGGAGGCCGCGCCGGTGACGACGACGGTCTGCCCCTCGAACCGGCCGCCCGTGATCCGCTCGGCCCATGGTTGCGGCGTCCCGATCTCGACGCCCAGGTCCGGTACTCCGGCCGACGCGACGGCCGCCGGGGGAGCGGTCGGCAGGCCCTCCGGGACCAGACCGGTCTCGGCCGCGGTGACCAGCGCGGCCACGAGCTCCGGCGGGAACTTCCCGCCGGACATCTTCACGAGCTGCTCCAACGGCAGGCCGAGTGCGGGGGCGAGTGCCTCCTCGGACTGGCCCTGGGAGGCCAGCAGACCGCGCAGCACCTGCCCGGCGGCGGGGT
>NZ_JAMOLN010000220.1 GCF_024448165.1 Streptomyces longispororuber | reverse complement strand
CGTGTGCAGGAACCGCCCCTCCGCAGAGGACTCGTCCCGCACGGTGAGCACGACGAGCCCCGTGGACAGCGGCGCGAGGATCCGCGCCCCGGGCCGGCACTGCCCGAGCCATCCCACCGGCACCGAACGCAGCGCACACGTCGCGATGATCCGGTCGAACGGGGCCCGCTCGGCACACCCCCGCGCCCCGTCCCCGGTGACCACGTACGGCCGGTACCCCGCGGCAGCGCAGTGCGCCCGCGCCGACTCGGTGATCTCCGGGTCGAGGTCGACGGTGGTGACGTGGTCGTCGCCGAGCCGGTGCGCGAGCAGCGCCGCGTTGTACCCGGTGCCCGCGCCGATCTCCAGGACCCGGTCCCCGTCCCGTACGTCCAGGTCCACCAGCATCTTCGCCATCAGCGACGGCTGGCTGCTGGACGAGACGAGTTCGCCGTCCCGCAGCCGGGTGGCCAGCGGCTGGTCGGCGTACGCGCCGCGCAGCCACCGCTCGCGCCGCTCGGGGTCGGGGTGTTCGCCCCACAGCCGCTCGTAGCCGCCGGGCACGCCCACGAAGTAGTACGGCACGAAGAGATGGCGCGGCACCGACTCGAACGCCTCCCGCCAGCGCGGATCGGTGTCCCAGGCGCCGCTCTCCTCGATCTCGCGCACGAGCGCCGCCCGCGCCCGTACGGCGAGTGACTCCAGTGCGTCGGTGTGCTCTGCGCCCATATGTCCACTGTGCTGCCGTGGACCGGAAACAGCGAGCCCCTTCCCGGGTCCTAAGCCCCGAGTCCTCCGCCACCCCGTCTGAGACCATGGACGGGTGACTGAGATCCCGCGCGACACGCTTCAGGAGCAGACGTTCTACGAGCAGGTGGGTGGCGAGGAGACCTTCCGCCGCCTCGTGCACCGCTTCTACGAGGGCGTCGCACAGGACCCGCTGCTGCGCCCGATGTACCCGGAGGAGGACCTGGGCCCCGCCGAGGAGCGGTTCGCGCTGTTCCTCATGCAGTACTGGGGCGGCCCGCGCACGTACAGCGACCACCGCGGCCACCCGCGGCTGCGGATGCGGCACGCCCCGTTCGCGGTGGACCGGGCGGCGCACGACGCGTGGCTGAAGCACATGCGGGTCGCGGTGGACGAGCTCGGGCTGTCCGACGAGCACGAGCGGACGCTGTGGAACTACCTGACGTACGCCGCCGCGTCGATGGTGAACACCGAGGGCTGACGCCGTCCGGGCACCGCTGAGCGAGCATCGCGGCCCGCTATCCGGTCCAGACCTCTTCCCCAATCCGGGTCCGCTCTGACAACATCCGGACAGACTTTCGGGGGCGGAAGGCTTGAAACGGGGATTCGGGGGCGGCGCGGGTGTGGGGTTTTGTCCTCCTACGGGTGCGGGCGCATCGTCTGCTGCTGACCGCGGCGGTGCTCGCGGTCCTGCTCACCACCTCGGTGCTGGCGATGCTCAGCGCGTTCTCCGGCGCGATCGGTGACGCCTCGCTGCGGCACGCACTGCGCACCCGGGACACGGCGACGACCGCGCTCGTGCTCCGCGCCGAGATTCCGGCGGAGGGGCGGAAAGCAGCCATCGCCGCGTTCGACAAGGGGGCGCGGCGGACCTTCGACGGGCTTCCGGTGCACCGCGAGTCCCTGGTCCAGTCCGGTCCCTACGGACTGCCGGGCGCGCCCCGCGGCGGCAAGCCCGACCTGACGAAGCTCGCGGCGGTCGAACCGTCCGAGGTGAAGGTCACGTCCGGCCGGCTGCCCCGCGCCCGCGAGGACTCCGTGATCGAGGCCGCGCTCCCGCAGGTCGCCGCCGAGCAGCTGAAGCTGGAGCCCGGCGACCGGCTCAGACTCACCGACCGGCTCAGCGGCCCGAAGGTCACCGTCGAGCTGACCGGCGTGTACCGCCCGGCCCGGCCGCAGGACCCGTACTGGACGCTCGACGAACTCGGCGGCCGCGGTGTGCAGAAGCTCGGCTACACGACGTACGGGCCGCTGATGACGGACCCGTCGGTGGTGCTCGACGGGCGGGTCAGCGGCGGTCCTTCGGCGCTGCTGGCCTCCGCGGACTTCTCGACGCTGACGACGGACCGGATCGACGCGCTGCGCGACGCGGCCCGCGCCGGCCCCCGCGCGCTGCTGCACGACAAGGCGCTCGCGGGCACGACCGCGGCGAGCACCAGCCTGCCGGACGTGCTCGACCGGGCCGAGCGGGCGCTCCTGGTGTCCCGCTCGACGCTGCTGATCGTGGCGCTGCAGCTGGTGCTGCTCGCCGGGTACACGCTGCTGCTCGTGGCCCGGCTGCTCAGTGTCGAACGGGCCGGTGAGACGGGCATGTTGCGGGCCCGCGGCGGTTCGCGCGCCCGGATCACCGGGCTCGCGGCGACGGAGGCGCTGCTGCTCGCGGTGCCCGCCGCGGTCTGCGCGCCGCTGCTCGCGGGGCCGCTGACCCGGCTCGTCGCCTCGCAGGGCGCGCTGTCCCGGATCGGGCTGCACCTGGAGGTGGGCGCCGGTTCGGCGTCGGTGTGGCTGGTGGCCGTGGCGGTCGCGGTGGGCTGTGCGCTGGCGGTGGCCGTGCCCGCGCTGACGGCGCAGGGTCCCGACAAGGGCCGGGCCCGGGCGCTGCCCGCGCCGGTGCGGGCCGGGGCCGACGTGGGTCTGCTGGTCGTCGCGGGCGTCGCGTACTGGCAGCTGGACCGGCAGACGTCCGGCTCGGGCGCCCTGAGCAGCGACCGGGACGGTGCGCTCGGCATCGATCCGCTGCTCGTCGTCGCCCCGGCCCTCGCGCTGCTCGCGGGCACCGTCCTCACGCTGCGGCTGCTGCCGCCGGTCGCCCGGCTCGCGGAGCGGCGCGCGGCGAGCGGGCGGGGACTGCCGGTGGCGCTCGCGGGCTGGCAGTTCAGCCGGCGGCCGATGCGCGGCGCGGGTCCCGTGCTGCTGCTCGTCCTGGCGGTCGCGATGGGCATGCTGGCGATCGGGCAGGGCGCGTCGTGGGACCGCTCGCAGGCGGACCAGGCCGACTTCCGCTCGGGTGCCCCGGTCCGGGTCCTGGCCACCGAACCCGGCATGGACCAGGCCGCCCGGTACGCGTCCGTGCCCGGCGTGCGGGACGCGGCACCCGGCTACCGCCTGTCGGTGCCGCTCAGCGGCGACCGGACGGGCACGCTCCTCGCGCTCGACACGGCGCACGTCAAGGACGGTCTGATGCTGCGCGACGACCTCACGGACGCGTCGCCGCGGCAGGTCGTCGACGCGGTGCGGCCGAAGTCCGGGACGGACCCGGGCATCCGGCTGCCCGAGCGCGCCGACCGCCTCCAGCTCTCGTTGCGCGCGACGAACCTGGACGGCAGGGGCAGCCGCGGCCCCGGCGAGACGACCTCCGTGTCGGTGACCCTCCAGGACCGCTACGGGCTCCCCTACCGCAAGCAGGTCGACGATCTGCCGCTGGACGGCCGGGTCCACCGGCTCGACCTGGACCTGGGCCCCGCGGCGGGGCCGCTGACGCTGACCGGGCTCGACTTCGAGACGACGCAGACCGTGGGACTCGGCGCCGAGCACCGGATCGCCCTCGAAGGCGCCCACGCCGTCGAACCGGGCGGTGCGCGGCGGACGTTGAGCATGGCGGGCCTGCGCTGGAACACGTCCCTGTTCGGCCGGGGCACGGTGGACTCGACCATGGAGGGCGCGCCCAGGTCGCCGGAGCTCGCCGGCTCCCCGACGGCCCACCGCGTGGCCATGGAGTACGCCACGGGGTACGTGCTGCCGGAGAACGCCTCCTACGGCGCCTCCCCCAGCGTCGTCGTCCACCTCGACGCCGCCCGCCCGCAGGTCACCGAGGTCGCCGCCGTGGCCACCGACCGCTATCTGAAGTCGGCGGGCACCCGCACCGGGCAGCGCGTCGACGTGAACGTGGGCGGTGCGACGGTGCGGCTGCGGATCGTGCGAAGCGTCCGGGCGCTGCCCACGACGGGCACCTCGGCGGCCGCGGCGAAGGAGGGCACCCGGGACGGCGGCGCGCTCCTGCTCGACCTGCGCGACCTGAACCGGGCCCTCACCGACGCCGCGTCCGACGACAACACCGACCCGCTCGCGCCGAACGAGTGGTGGCTGTCCACCGCGCCGGGCGGCGACGCGAAGGCGGCGACCGCGCTGCGGGCCCTGCCCGACCTGGATCCGTCGCAGGTCGTGGTGCGCTCGGAGATCGCCGAGGAGCTGCGCGACGACCCGCTGGGCGCCGGTCCGCAGTCGGCGCTCACCGCGGCGGCCCTGGCGGCGGCCGCGCTCGCGGCGGTCGGCTTCGCCGTGAACACGGCGGGCTCACTGCGCGAACGGGGCGCCGAGTTCGCCATCCTGGGCGCCCTCGGCACCTCGCGCCGCCGCCTGGCCCGGCTCGTCGCCGCCGAACAGGGCGTCCTGGTGGCGCTCACGCTCCTGGTGGGCACGGCGCTCGGCGCGATCCTGACGCGGGCCGTGGTGCCGCTGATCGTGCTGACCGGGGAGGCCACCCGTCCCGTGCCGGACGTCCTGGTCCGCCTCCCGCTGAACCAGGTGGTGCTGCTGCTCGCGGGCGTGGCACTCACCCCCGTACTGATCACCGCGGTCCTCGCGCTGCGCCGACCGCCGGACGCCACGGTCGCGCTGCGCACCAAGGGAGGCGAATAGCATGGCCGCCGCGCAGAAGGCCGTCGCGCCCTGGGTGCGCACGAGGCTGCGGACGGCGCCGGGCGCGGCCGTCGCGCTGGCCCTGCTCGTCCTGCTCACGTCGTGTCTGGCCGCGGCGTTCCCGCGGGCCGTCGACCGCTACCAGGACGAGGGACTGCGGCACGCCGTCGCCGAGGAGGCGGCCGGCCGGATGGTGCTGAACGTCACGACGACCGACCCGGGCATCGAACTGCCGCCGGAACAGCGGGAGCAGCAGCTCCGCGAGGCATTCACCCGCAGCGCGGAGAAGAAGATCGCAGGATCGCTGAAGGCGCCGTTCGCGGCGGACCCGCGCGAGTCGTCGTACGGGGTGCGCACCCCGGAGTCGATGGCCGCCACGGACGACTTCCTGCCCCAGCCGTACGGGCTGCCCGCCGAGTTCACCATGACCGCGCAGGGCGGGCTCGCCGCGCACGCGAAGGTCACCTCGGGCCGGCTGCCGGGCGCCGACGCCACGGCGACCCGCATCGAGGCCGCCGTCACCGAGGAGACAGCGCGGCGCCTGCACATCAAGGCCGGTTCGGTCCTGCACATCCCGAACGCCGAGGCGAAGACCACCTCAGTACGGATCACGGGGGTCGTCGCCCCGCGCAACCCGTCGGGCGCCTACTGGTCGGCGGCGCCCCAGCTGCGCACCGCACAGCTGCGCAGCACCGACACGGTCCCGCCCGAGCGGTACTGGGTGGGCGCCCTGCTGCTGCACCCGGACGCCGGTCCGGTGCTCACGACCACCACCGGCGGCGTCGAGCAGTACTGGCAGCTGGCCCCGGCCACCTCCGCGCTCACCGCCAGTGAACTGCCCGCCCTGAAGGAAGCGTTGGCGTACACGACGAGCGGCCCCGGGCTGCTCTCCGTGCGGGTGGCGACGGGCAGCCCCACCACCGACGTCAGCACCGGTCTCGCCGATGTCGTCCGCCGGTACGAGGAGCTGAGCGCCGGCATCACGCCGGTGGTGTCGGTCGCCGCGTACGGCACCGGCACGGTCGCCTGCATCGTGCTGCTGATGGCGGGCGGTCTGGGCGCGGACCGGCGGCGGTCCGAGCTCGCCCTGCTACGGGCCCGCGGCGGCTCGCTGCGCGGCATCGGCGGCCGGCTGCTCGCGGAGACGGCGGTGGTCGCGGTGCCCGCGGGCGCGGTCGGCTGCGCGCTCGGCCTGCTGGCCGTGCCGCACGGCCGCTGGACCCGGGCCGCGCTGGCGGCGGCCGCGGTGGTCGTCGTGGCCTGCGCGGCACTGCCGGTGCGCGCGATGCTCGCGCACCGCAGCACCGGGCTGAACGTCGCCCGCGACGACGTGGCCACGGCCCGCCCGTCGGCCCGCCGCACCGTCGCCGAACTCACCGTCCTGGTGCTGGCCGTCGGTGCGATCGTGGCGCTGCGCCGCCGGGGCGCGACGGACGGCGGCGACAGTCTCGTCTCGCTCGCCCCGGTGCTGGTCGGGGTGGTCGCGGCGTTCGTGCTGGTCCGGATCTATCCGCTGCCGCTGCGCCGCCTCGTCGGGCCCGCCGGGCGGCTGCGCGGTGCGGTCGGCCATCTGTCGCTGGCCCGCGCGGCCCGGGCCAGGGCGAGCGCGGGCACCGCGGTGCTGCCGCTGCTCGCCCTGCTCACGGCGCTGACCACGGCGGCGTTCGGCGGCAGCGTGCTGGCCGGGATCGACGGGGCCAGGGACCGGGCGGCGCTCCTGGCGACCGGCGCGGACGCCCGGGTCGACGCCGGCGGGCCGCTGTCCGCCAGGACGGTCTCCCGGGTCCGTGCGACGCGGGGCGTCGACGAGGTCACCACGGTCTCGGTCCGCTACGACGCGGAGATCCTCGACAGCACGCGCCGCGTCCCGCTCGCGGCGGTCGCCCCGGACGCGTACGCGCGGCTGGCCCGGCACACCGGCCTCGGCGGTTTCGGGGCACGGGAGTTGAAGCCGTCGGGCGGCACCACGCTGCCGGCCCTGGTCTCCCCCTCCATGGCAGCTCTCTTCGACCGCGGGCGGCTCACCCTGTGGATGAACGGCGAGGAGGTCCCCCTGCGCATCGCCGCCGTCCGCGACACGACGCCGGCGCTCCCCGACGACTTCCTGGTGGTCGACGCGACCGCGCTCGCGCACGCCACCGGCGTCCCGTCCCGCACCACCGCGCTGCTGCTGACCGGCTCCTCCGTCGACGCGCCCGCGCTGCGCAAGGCGGCGGGGACGGGCACGACGGTACGGGTGCGCGCCGTGGAGCGTGCCCACTACGTCGACTCGCCCCTGCAGACCGGGGCCACCGGCATCTACGTCGCGGCGGTCGCCGCGGGCGCGGGACTCGCCGCCCTCGCGCTGCTCCTGGCGCTGGCGCGGGCCACGCCCGAGCGCCTCGCGCTCCTGGCCCGGCTGCGCACGATGGGCCTCACCCGCCCGCAGGCCCGCCGCCTGCTGATCCTGGAGGCGCTCCCCCAGTCGCTGCTCGCGGCGGCGGGCGGCGCCCTCACCGGCTGGGCGGCGGTCCGGCTGCTGGCCCCGGGCCTGGACCTGACGAGCCTGGCGCTCGGCGAGGCGACGAGCGCCTCAGCGGGCCGCCTGCACACGGACGCGCTGTCCCTCCTGGTCCCGGCGGCGTGCGTCCTGCTGCTGACCGTGGGCGTGGCGGCGCTCCAGGCGTGGTGGTCAGGACGCCGGGGCTCCGTACGGGAGTTGAGAGCGGGCGAGGGCGCGTGAGCGTGACAGCACAGGGCTCGGCGCCGGCAACTGCGCGACCGGCCCCCACCGACGGTCAGCCGAACACGAACCAGAAGCGGGAGACCGAAACGCGATGACGACCGAGGAAACGACGGGCACCCCCACCCTCGCCGAACTCGAACGACGCGCCTCCGCCCACCGGGACCGCCCGGCCTACGGCCACGACGCGCTGATCACCTGCGACCGGCTGGTCCGCATCTTCACCACGGACGGCGTGGAGGTCCAGGCCCTCCAGGGCCTCGACCTCCTCGTACGGGAAGGGGAGTTGATGGCGCTGGTCGGCGCGTCGGGCAGCGGCAAGTCGACGCTCATGAACATCCTCGCGGGCCTCGACGAACCCACCGCGGGCGCCGCCAAGGTCGCCGACCACGATCTGCTCACGATGACCGCGAAGGACCGTCTGCGCTACCGCCGCGAGACCGTCGGCTTCGTCTGGCAGCAGACGGCCCGCAACCTCCTGCCGTATCTGACGGCGGCTCAGAACGTGTCCCTGCCGATGCAGTTGCGCGGCCGGACGCGCCGCGCGAAGAAGTCGGAGCGGGCCACCGAGCTCCTCGACCTGCTGGGCGTGGCCGACTGCCGCGACCGCCGCCCGCAGCAGATGTCCGGCGGCCAGCAGCAGCGCGTGGCGATCGCCGTGGCCCTCGCCAACGAGCCGAAGGTGCTGCTCGCCGACGAACCCACCGGCGAACTCGACTCGCACACCGGCGAGCAGATCTTCGCCGCGTTCCGCACGGCGAACGAGGAGCTCGGCACGACGGTCGTCATCGTCACGCACGACCAGACGGTGGCGAGCGAGGTGCGCCGCACGGTCGCCATCCGCGACGGCCGTACGTCGACGGAGGTGCTGCGCCGCACGCACGTCGACGCGGCGACGGGTCAGGAGTCCCTGGTCTCGCGCGAGTACGCGATGCTGGACCGGGCGGGACGCCTCCAACTCCCCACGGAGTACACGGAGTCGCTGGGCATGCGCGACCGCGTCATGCTGGAGCTGGAGGAGGACCACATCCAGATCTGGCCGGACGACCAGGAGCGCTGAGGGCCTTCGCCCGCCGGTGGGCGGCCGTCAGGCGGGGCCGACGAACAGGCCGCCGAGGCCCGAGCCGGTCCGCCGCATGGCCACGGACCCGTACGCGGTGCGCAGCCGCACCCACGCGCCGGAGGTCAGCAGATCGGCCGACGTGCCCCGCAGGAAGCCGAGCGACACCGCGGCGTGGGCGACCCGTACCGGTACGGCGCTGCCCGCGATCTGGCGCGACCAGATCTCCCGGCCGATGTGATCGAGCTCGGCCCGCGTCCGCGCCTCGGGCGCCAACTCCTCGACCCGCGCCCGGAACTCGGCGACGGCGGCCTTCACGAGCCCGTGCAGCGCGGCGGCGTCCGGGAACCCGTCGAGCCGCTCCCAGCCGCCCCGGGGCGGCAGCACCCCGGCCCACGGCGGCCCGGTGACGGCCGGCGGGATCACGGCGCTCGACGAGCCCCCGTCCGCGTCGACCGACTCCAGCAGCTGCCCGGCGGACACGGTCACGTCGAGGGAGTCGTCGATCCCGTTCTCGTACGGCTTGAGCAGGCGTGCCGTACGGATGGCGAGCACCTCGAACGACGGCGGCCGCCCGAACACCGCGAGCGCCTGCCCACCGGCCTGCGCCTGCAGCCGGACGGCGGCCGCCTTGTCGTAGTGCAGCAGCCGGCCCAGGAAGGCGGCGAGGTCCGCCGCCTCCCCGGGGTCGGCGAAGTACAGCACGGGCGCGCTCATGCGGCGAGCGCCCCCGAAGGGCTGCCGTCGTCCCGGTACTCCTCCAGGAAGGCGCGCTCCTCGGCGGTGATCCGCCGCGGCCGCTGCGCCTCGAAGTCGAACGGCACGATCACGGTCGAGGCCTGCACGTAGACCTCGTCCGCGTCCTTCACCTCATAGCTGAGCGTGAACGAAGCGGCCCGTATCTCGGTCACCCACAGCTCGATGGCCACCGGCGCGTGCCGGTGGACCAACTGCCGCTTGTAGTCGATCTCATGGCGCGCCACGACAGACCCCTGCTGGAAGTCCTTGTCCGGGCGGAACAGGAAGTCGATCCGCGCTTCCTCCAGGTATCGGAGGAAGACCACGTTGTTCACGTGGCCGTACGCGTCCATGTCCGCCCAGCGCAGGGGGCAGGCGTATACGTGGCGTGCCATCAGCCGCGGGTCAGCTTCTTGTAGGTGGCCCGGTGCGGACGGGCCGCGTCGGCGCCGAGCCGCTCGACCTTGTTCTTCTCGTACGACTCGAAGTTGCCCTCGAACCAGAACCACTTGGAGTCACCCTCGTACGCGAGGATGTGCGTGGCGACCCGGTCCAGGAACCAGCGGTCGTGGGAGACGACGACGGCGCAGCCCGGGAACTCGAGAAGCGCGTTCTCGAGGCTGCTCAGGGTCTCGACATCGAGGTCGTTCGTCGGCTCGTCGAGGAGCAGCAGGTTGCCGCCCTGCTTGAGGGTGAGCGCGAGGTTGAGGCGGTTGCGCTCACCGCCGGAGAGCACGCCGGCCGGCTTCTGCTGGTCGGGGCCCTTGAAACCGAAGGCGGACACGTACGCACGGCTGGGCATCTCGACCTGGCCGACGTTGATGTAGTCGAGCTCGTCGCTCACCACGGCCCAAAGGGTCTTCTTCGGGTCGATGTTGGCGCGGTTCTGGTCGACGTAGGAGATCTTGACGGTGTCGCCGACCTTGATGCTGCCGGAGTCCGCCTCCTCCAGGCCCTGGATCATCTTGAAGAGCGTGGTCTTGCCGGCGCCGTTCGGACCGATGATGCCGACGATGCCGTTGCGCGGCAGCGTGAAGCTCAGGTCGTCGATCAGGACCTTCTCGCCGAAGGCCTTGCTGAGGTGCTCGACCTCGACGACGATGCTGCCCAGGCGCGGGCCCGGCGGGATCTGGATCTCCTCGAAGTCCAGCTTCCGCATCTTGTCGGCCTCGGCGGCCATCTCCTCGTAACGAGCAAGACGGGCCTTGGACTTGGCCTGACGCCCCTTGGCGTTGGACCGCACCCACTCCAGCTCTTCCTTGAGCCGCTTCTGCCGCTTCTCGTCCTTCTTGCCCTCGACCTTGAGCCGCTCGGACTTCTTGGTGAGGTAGGTCGAGTAGTTGCCCTCGTAGGGGATGGCGCGGCCGCGGTCGAGCTCCAGGATCCACTCCGCGACGTTGTCGAGGAAGTAGCGGTCGTGGGTGACGGCCACGACGGCGCCCTTGTACTGGGCGAGGTGCTGCTCCAGCCAGTTCACGGACTCGGCGTCGAGGTGGTTGGTGGGCTCGTCGAGGAGCAGCAGGTCGGGCGCCTCGATGAGGAGCTTGCAGAGCGCGACGCGGCGCTTCTCACCACCGGAGAGGTTCGTGACGGGCCAGTCGCCGGGCGGGCAGCCCAGGGCGTCCATGGCCTGCTCCAGCTGACCGTCGAGGTCCCACGCGTCGGCGTGGTCGAGGTCCTCCTGGAGCTTGCCCATCTCCTCCATGAGCTCGTCCGAGTAGTCGGTGGCCATGAGCTCGGCGACCTCGTTGAAGCGCTTGAGCTTGCCCATGATCTCGGCCGCGCCGTCCTGGACGTTCTCCAGCACGGTCTTGGCGTCGTCGAGCTTCGGCTCCTGCATGAGGATGCCGACGCTGAAGCCGGGCGACAGGTAGGCGTCGCCGTTCGACGGCTGCTCCAGGCCCGCCATGATCTTCAGGACGGTCGACTTACCGGCACCGTTCGGACCGACGACGCCGATCTTCGCTCCCGGCAGGAAGTTCAGGGTGACGTCATCGAGGATCACCTTGTCGCCGTGCGCCTTGCGCGTCTTGCGCATGGTGTAGATGAACTCAGCCAAGAGAAACCGTCCGGCAGTCGAAGTGTGGGACCCGCGTTCCGCGGCTCCACCGCGTGAGGGCAGATACACCCCATCTTGCCGCATCGCTAGTGCTGGGCGGAAACCCGTATCGAAGGGTGGCCCTGAGCTGGGGGTTCGACGTGGACGGACGTAGCGGGACGGTCACTGTCGGTCGCTGTTTGTCGGCCTCGGGTGACGTCGCACGGCCCGGGCGGGGCCCGGAGGGCGCGGCTGCGGCGCGGGGCGGACGTAGTACAGCCGCAGGATGTACGCGCTCTCTCACCGGCACTGTTCCGCGCATTGATGCCCCCCGCCGGAATGGCTAAATTCCCTGGTGAGTCACAGCGCGGAAATCGCGGGGGGAACAATGAGCGACGAACCGACTCGCGGGCTGGACGGGGAGCATGGTACCCCTGGGCAGAGTGGGGAAAATTCCACGGGAAACGACAGGCCCGAACCCGCAAGGGGGCGACGGACCGAAATTCTCGTCGGAATCATGGTGGGGGTGGCGCTGCTCGTCGTCGGCATTCCCGTGGCACTTGTCAGTGGGGTCCTCCAGAACAAGGTCAGTCAACAGGATCCAAAATTCCATGCACGCTACGAATTGGATTCCTATAGCGACTACGATGCGGTCATCCTCCCCGTCGGGACAGAAAGAGCAGCCCTGCCGAGGGCTACCGACTGCGCGAGCCAGCGACGATGGGCGCACACCCACGGCGGAATCGACTTCGTGACGTCCCGGATCGAGATCGAGGCCACCGGGGCCAAGGACCGAACGGTAGCCATCAAGAACATTCGCGCCGTCAAGGTGGGCCAACCGAAGAAGCCGCGGCCGAGCGGGACGGTTCTGTTGTGCCAAACAGAAGGAAGCGCAGCGAAGATAGACATCGGAATAAAGATGGACACCTCCCCTTCCCTGCCACTGAAAGGGACAGAGGAGGGGATGATCTCTCGGCAGCCGTTCTTCGGGCGCACTTACATCTATCTCGAACCACAGAAGCCAGAGATCTTCAATCTCACGACTACGGCCTTGGCGGGCGGATACGACTACGTCATAAGGATCGACGGAACCGTTGACGGCGAGTCGCACACGTGGACACTGAGGGACAACGGGAAGCCGTTCCATATATCAGGACGCGCTCTCGTCGGATGGTACGCGACCTACTTCCCCGCTCCTGGCGATGACCGAATCAAGTACACCCGCGTCCAAGCCTATGCGAACGGATTCACCGGCCCTGAGCCCACACGTCAAATGGATCGCCTCGGATGGAATCCCTCCGCCGCGCTGGGGACCCCGATCGGGCGCGCCACCTCATATGTGCCGGACATGACCGCAGATGGCCACGATCCGCTTGATGTGGCGATGGCATGGGCCTCCCTGGCGCACACATATGACACGAGGTACGACACCACTCCTGCGGATGCGAAACAGCGGGCACAGCGGTTCGTGGCGCACGGCAGCCTGGGCAGGATGGCGGCGCTCAGGGAGCCCGAATCGGGAAAGTGGTGGCCGCTATGGTCCGAGCGTCAAGCCTGGACCATAGCCTGGCTGGATACCGAGAAGGAACCACGGATAGCCACGGGTGGCAGGTCTGCGCACGTAGAACTCGACCTTCTTGTCAGCTCCCTGAGCCATCGAGGGGCCGTTCCGGGCAATGGCGGTCCGTACACGCGAATCAGCGTCACTTTGAGCCGGGACGGCAGTGCTGAATGGCGCGTGTCGGGCGCTGTCTATCTCCCGATGTAGGGGGAAGGAACGGAGGCGGCAACCGAAAGCGGTAGTTGCTGTCGGACCTCCTGGACCGACACGTGGCGCAATCTCTGGCGATGTCGAACCAGTCGGTGAACGCGGGCGTGCGGCTCGCTCGGGTGTTGGCGCACTGCGGCGGGAGCCCGGTCGGTGCTGTGGAGGTTCTGGTCGGGGCGATCGCCGCGACGCCCGCCGAGCCGGAGACCTATGCCTCGCTCGCCGAGTTGTGGCAGGAGCGGCGGGCCGAGGTCGAGGGGCCGCTCAAGCGGGACGGTTCGTTGCGCTCCGTGCCGGCGCAGGCCTACTTCCTGTTCTCGACGAGGACATGGGCGACGCCGCGATGGCCCTCGGGCCGGTGACGGGGGCGCGGCCCGACGTGGCGTGGGGTGCGGCGCCGTGGTTCGGCGATGCGCGCTTCCTGGGTGCGGTGAGTGCCGAGGCGCTGGCGGAGGCGTGTCTGCGGGTCCTGGACCACGGGCACGACCTGGACGGCGACGCCATGCGTGAGCGGTTCGCGCCGTGGTTCCACGCGCTCGACGTGGTGTCCGGGCGCAGCCCCGTGCCGGAGGCGCTGGCCGCCATGGCCCGGCTGCCCCGTGCCTGCGGCCGCTACGACCTGGCCTTCGCCCTGTGCGATCGCGCCGACGCCGCCGGCCGGGTCATGTGGACCGCCGTCGCCCGGGCGGCCACCTGGCGGGTGATGGGCGATCCGGGGCAGGCCGCGGCGGCGTACGAGGGCGCCCTGGACCTGGACCCCACCAACTGGTCGCTCCACCTGGACCTCGCCGACGTGCGCGCCGAGCAGGGCGACTTCGCCGAGGCCGTGCGGCGCGTCGAGCGGGGCCTGGAGCAGCAGCCCGGGGACGTCACGCTGCGCGCGGTGAGGGCCGCCTTCCGTACGCGTCTGGCCGGGTCGGCCGACGGCCTGCGCGCCCTGATCGACCTGGCCCCGGCACTCGCGAACACCGCCTACCGGGACCAGCTGATCGACTACGCGTGCGCGGGCCCGAGCCTCCCCCCGGACCTGGTGGCCCGGGCCCGCCGGTCCGGCGGGCACTGAGCACGGCGCTCCGGCGCGCGCGACGTCACTCGCCGTCGCTCGACGACGCCTTCTTCTTGCGGCCGAGGACGACCGACACACCGCCCACCAGGACGAGCACGATGGCGATGCCGGCGATCACCGGCGTCGCGTTCGAGCTGCCTGTCTCCGCCAGGTCCGTGCCCGCCGTGCCGGTGCCGCCGACGGACGCGGGGCTGGGCTGCGTGGTGGTCTGGGTGGTGAGGCCGTCGTCGGCGGCGGTGGCCGCGGACGCCGTCTTGCAGTCGAGGACGCCGCGCAGGCGCTTCTCGAACCCGTTCGGACCCTTGATCGTGAAGTCGTAGGCCTGGTCCTCCTGGAGCGGGATCGTCACCGTCCGGGAGGACTCGGCCGGGATGGTGTGCCGGGTGCCCATGAGCCGGAAGCTGAACGGCTCGTCGCCCTTGTTCGTCGCCGTGATGTCGACGCCGCCCGCGGCGCAGTTCTTGCGCGCGTACAGCGCGGGCACGGCGCCTTCCTTCGCCCAGGTCGCCGTCGCGGTCGCGGAGACCGTGGACTCGCTGGAGCCCGCGAGGACCTGGGTCTGGCTGCGCGTGTCGGAGGCGAAGGCACGGCCGACCGGCACCGTGGTCGAGCCCTGCACGGTCAGCGCGGCCGAGCCGGACGCGGCGTCCGCGGGGACGTCGAAGTAGATCCGGCTGCCGTCGGTCGCCGAGGTGACGGGCGTACCGTCCTTGTCGACGACCTTCACCCCGCCCGCGGCGGCCTCGGCGGGCGGCGTCACGGTGAGGCTCTCGGCGTTCGTGTGGACGGTGACCGGGCCGAGCCGCTCGCCCGGGTGCCCGGACACGGCCTGCGGCGACAGGGTCAGCGACGCCTGCGGCTCGGTCAGCGAACGGGCGCTCTTGTGCAGGTAGTCGGCGAGCTTCTCGGCCGCGGGGCTGACCGCGTCGACGTCGGCCTGGTCGGAGTAGCGCCAGATGGCGACCTGGGTGCCGGCCGCGGCGTCCTGCTCGGTGAGGCTTCCGGTGCGGGCCTTGCGGGCGAGCGCCGCCAGATCGTTGACCTGGGGGTAGGAGTTCTGCAGGATCCAACGGATCTTGCCCGCCGCCGGGTTGCCGCCCAGCGACGTGCCGCTCCAGGGCGTCTCCTGGTACTTGGCCTCCGTCTGCGTCGGGTTGTGCAGGTCGATGCAGTACGTCTGCAGCGTCCCGCCACCGTCGACGGTCATCCGGAAGAGGCCCGCGGAGACCTTCTCGTCCTGACCGTCCCGGTGGACGACCGCCTCGCCGTAGGTCTCCAGGCCGCTGATGGTGGCGCTCGCGCCGCCCTGCTCCCTGACCCCGTCGTCCGCGACGGCCGCACCCGCGCCGGATATCGCCCCGGTGGCGACGAGCCCCGACGCCAGGGCCGCCGCGGCCAGACGAGCGGTGACTCGTCCGCGCCGGCCGGCCCGTGAGAACACAGAAAACACGTAATTCCCTTCAGGCAGGACGTGTGACACATGGGGGGTGAGTGTCCCGCCGACAGAAGCAATGCCGGCCGGAGCGCCAACGAGGGCGATTCAGCCGACCCTTGAGCCTCTTCGAACCCCTTCGAGCCCACAGAGCCACGCCCGGCATCCTAGGGAAGCGACCTATCGCGATGCCCGGAGCTGTCTTCCGGCAACCGATCCGACTCGTAATCGTTATCGCCAACATCGCCCCCGAGCTGGGCATATCGACAAATCACCGGTACGCAATCGCCGAAATGCCGCACTTCGGTCAGCCATGCCAGCCAGGTCACTCACGCCACTCAGGCAGTCCGGGTCAGCCGACCGGCTCCGGTTCGATCTCGAAGGACGGCTCGGGCGGCTGCTGCGCCCCCTGAGCGGCCCTCGCCTCCCCGGGCGGATCGGACGCGTCGGACGGTACGGCGCTCCCCGACCGGGTCAGCGTCACCCGCCGGAACGCGGAGGTGCCGCGCGACAGGTCGTGGCCGATCGCGACCGCCTCGATGTCGGCGGACGTCCAGTGCTGCCCGCCCCGCTCCTCGTCCCGCACCTTCAACTTGCCCTGCACCACCACCGGTTCGCCGAGCGAGAGCGAGCTCTGCACGTTCGATCCGAGCGCCCGCCAGGCCCACACCGTGAAGAAGTTCGTGTGGCCGTCCACCCACACGTTCTGCACCCGGTCGAAGCGGCGGGCGTGCGCCGCGAGCCGGAACCGGGCGACCGGCCCCGTCGGCAACTCCCGGAAGACCGGGGTCGTCGCCACGTTCCCCACCACGGTCACCATC
>NZ_JAMOLN010000022.1 GCF_024448165.1 Streptomyces longispororuber | reverse complement strand
CCTCGGCCGCCGCGGGAGCGTGCCGGGCGCGGCTGGTCACCAGGGCCGCGAACAGCGCGATGAGGGCGAGGAGTTGGGCCGCCGGGCCGAAGGCTCCCTGTCCGTCGCGGATCGGCTGGCCCGCCGTCGTCGCGGCGATGACGCCCGCCGCGGCCATCGCCAGGAACGCGATCGGCACGAGGAGCGTGTGGCGCCACCAGGCCAGGACGGCCAGCGCAGGGACGAGGGCCGCCCAGGGGCCCGCGATCACGGCGGCGACGAGGGTGAGCGCCACGGTGCCGAGGACCCAGCCGGGGGACGGCGGTGCGGGCGGTGGCTCCTGGCCCTCGGGCGGTTCGCGGCGCCACAGGGCCAGGCCGATCAGCAGCAGGACCGCCGCACCGCCCGCGAACAGGCCGATCTCGTAGGTGCGGGCCGGTTCGTAGGAGAGCTTGACCGTGCCGCTCGCCCCGGCCGGGATCAGCCACGCCTGCTGCCAGCCGTCGAGGCGCAGGGCCGTGAGTTCCCGGCCGTTCAGCGTCGCCCGCCAGCCGTCGTTGGCGTTCTCGTACGTGGTCAGGTAGGTCGCCTCGCCCGCTCCGACGTGCACCTCGCGGCGGTCGCCGAGCCAGTCGTGGACGGCGAGGTCGCGGGTGGTGGGGGTGACGGCCTTCGTCGCGGTGGCGGTGCTCCGGGTGAGGGTGACGTCGGTGAGGGCGAGCGCGCCGTCCGCGGCGGAGGTGAGGGTGTGGGTGCCCGCCGGGAGGGTGAGCCCGTCGCACAGGGTGATGTCCACCGGGCGGCGCTCGGTGAGGTCGCGCACGGTGCCGCGGGCCGAGGTGCGGTGGCGGGTGCCGTCGATGGTGACGGCCGGGCCCTTGCCGCAGGGGAGGGTGAACTTCCGCTCGGGGTCGGGCTGTTCGACGCGGTACCGGTCGAGGGCCGGGAGGTAGGCCTCCGTCAGCCCCACCGGGAGCTGGAGGTCCTCGTCGGCCACCGGGTTGTGGACCTTGAGGGGCGCGGACTCGGTGATGGTGACGTCCAGGCGGTCGGTGGTGATCGGGTCGAAGTGGGCCACGCCGTTCTCGTCCACGCCCGCCTGGGCCGCGCCGTCGGGGCTGCTGATGTCGATCTTCTCGGGGCGGGTGGAGAGTCCTCCGGCCGCCGGGAGCACGATCTCCGACACCTTCTTCCTGCCCGGCCAGCGCAGGTGGACGGTGGGCTCGTCGCCCGCGATCCAGGCCGTCGTCAGATCGCCGTCGGTGAGGTTGCGGGCGGTGGTGTCGGTGCCCAGGCGGGCGGTGGAGTCGGCGGTCGCCGTGATCCTGCGCCGCTGGTCGGGCGCCACGTCGTAGAGGAGCTTGTCGAGGGCCTGGGTGGGCGTCGGCGTCGCCGTCGCCTTGAACGTGTACGGGGACGAGCCCGTCGTCTCGAAGGTGCGGTTCAGGGACGCCTCGGTGTCCGTGAGGGTGAGGGCGCCGTCACCCGTGGCGCGGTGGAAGCTGAACTGATCGGCCTCGGTGGAGTCGGCCGGGAGCCGCAGGGAGCGGGCCACCCGGACGCCGGGGACGTCGATGTCGGAGAACCCCGCGCCCGTCAGACCGGGACGGGTCTGCTGGGTGTCGAGGATCGTCACCTTCAGCCACTTCGCCGTGCCGGCGGGGGCCCTGACCTGCTGCGGCTTGCCGTTCGGCTGGAGTTCGGCGGTCGTCGAGCCCTTGTCCGTCTCGATCCTGACGCGGGTGGGGGCCGCCCGGACGGCGTCCTGGGGGAGCGGCGTCACCCGGAGCCCGGCCGGGATCGTGGTCGGTCCGGTGAACGCGACGCGGACCCATTCGCCCTTCGGCGAGTCGGGCGCGCCCTCCGCCCACGCCGTGTCCGGGTCGCCGTCGAAGGCGTGCACCGGGTCGAACTGCGGCAGGTGCAGCAGCCAGTTGCCGCTGGAGGACGCGGTGACCGAGCGGGCACCCTCGATGCGGGCCGTCGTCTGGTGCGTGACGCCCTTGGTGGGGAGGATCTGCTTCGGCTTCTCGCCCGGGTTCTCGGACGCGTTGGGGCTGTTGCGTTCCGTGGGCGTGTACGGGTACGAGGTGTTGGTGTTGACCAGGCCGAACCGGGTGTCCGCACGGCGCAGTCCGTCGGCGGCCGTGCGCAGGCCGGGGGTTCCGGTGCCGGGGTGGTTGTCGCCGGTCAGGACCGCGGGACGGTCGCGGAAGGCCGGGTCGGCGGAGAGCCGCAGCAGGGACTCGGGGCCGCCGCTGACCTCGGCCGTGTTCCGCACCGGCAGGAGGCCCGCCTGGCCGGGGCGGTGGGTGTCCGCCCGGGGCGCGTAGATCTCGACGGCGCGCTGGCGCGGGTAGAGGCCCTCGATCTGCGTCGGCGTGTTCTCGGCGATCCGGCCGCCGGTGACGACCGGCCCGAAGCCGGTGACCCGGTGGAAGCCGGACTCGGTGAGGGTGCGTTTCACGGTGGCGGTGGGGACGTAGCCGAGCTGGTCGGGGTCGAGGTCGTTGCGGACGACGACGTAGTGCAGTCCCGAGCGGCTCAGATAGTCCTGGAGGCCCGGGACCTGGACGCCCGACATGAGGGCCTGCTCGACCTCGTCCAGGGCACGGCGGTTGCCCGCCGTGCCGAACGGGACGTAGTCGCGCTGCGCCCAGCGGGACTCGGCCAGCACGTCCAGGGGCTGGTCGATCGGGGATCCCCAGGTGTAGATGCCGTGGGCCGTCGCGGGGACGACCAGGGCGCGGGAGTCGGGCGAGTACGTGTGCAGCCAGTCCGCCGTGGTCTTCCAGTAGGTGGGGAGCTTCTGGAAGGAGCCGGGCTGCAGGATCGAGCCGTTGAGGTACGGCCAGGCGAGGCCGGGGAGGACGAGGATCGCCGCGATGAGCGGGGCGTGCCGGCGGGCGCGCAGCGGGCGGGTGCCCCGGCTCTCCATGGCGAGGCCGGTGAGATGGGTGAGGCCGAGCGCCAGGGCCAGCGCGATGCCCGTCTCGAACTTGTAGATGTTGCGGAACGGGGCCAGGCCGCCGTCCAGCCACGACTGGACCGTCTCGTGGAAGGGGGCGCCGAGCGCGCCCCCGTACCCGGCGAGCGTGACGAGCGCGGCCGTCAGCACGGTGAGCACCAGCCAGCGGCGCTCCGGCAGGTCGCGGCGGGCCAGGCCCGCGAGGCCCAGCGCGGCGGCCAGGGCCGAGCAGACGATGGTGACCGCGGCGGTCGCCACGGTCCAGCCTGCGGGGAGCCAGGCGTCCCCGAGGTGGAGGTACGCCACCCAGTTGCCTGCGCCGCGCAGCGTCTCCGTCGCCGCCATCGTCTCCGTCGTGGTCTGTGAACTCTCCACGTACGGAAGGAAGTTCTCGCCGTGGATGCCGAGGAGGAGGAGCGGGATCACCCACCAGGCCGTCGCCAGGACGACGGCGGGAACCCACCACATGATCTGTTGGCGCTTACGGGGAGACGGCGCGCGCGAGAGCAGATAGAGGCCCACCGGGAGCAGCGAGGCGAGGGTCGCCGCCGCGTTGACGCCGCCCATGAACGGGATCAGGAGCGCCGAGCGGACCGCCGAAATGCGCGGGCTGGTACGGGGGTTGGTCAGCGGCAGCAGGACCCAGGGCAGGAAGGCGCCCGGCAGCGCCGCCGCCGACGTCGAGCCGATGACGATCGTGAACGTCGGCCACAGCGCGTACGTCACCGCACCGAGCAACCTGCTGCGCGGCGTGCCGATGTCCAGGCGCTCCGCCAGCCGCAGCGCGCCCCAGAAGGCGACGGTCACCACGATCGACAGCCACAGCCGCTCGGCCAGCCACACCGGCAGCTGGAGGAGGTCGGCCAGGGCGTAGTACGGCAGCATCGGGAACGCGTAGCCGATGTACTGGTCCGCGATCCCGCCGAAGCCCGCCCGGTCGTGCCACAGCTCCCCGAGATCGCGCAGGAACTGCCACGGGTCGAGGGCGACGCCGAGCTTCGTCTCGAACGTCATGCGGCCCGGTTGCACCGCGCAGAACGCGACGAACAGCACGGCCCAGAACGCGAACAGCCAGCGGCGCGAGCGCGGACCCGGCCCGGGGTCCGGGCTGGTCGCCGCGGCGGGTGGAGCCTGGACCATGGTCGTCATGGGGGACACCGCCTGAGGATGAGGAGGAGGTTCCAGGTGGCGAACTCGCGCACCCCGGGGACCCGCGCGACCGCCTCGGTGAGGAACGGCCAGTAGCGGGAGCGCGCCGAGACGACGGTGACGTCGTCGCGGGCGCGGACATGGCGCAGCGTGGGGCCGATGTGGTGGGCGAAGAGGTTCTCGCCGAGGGTGTGCTTGGGGGCCCGGCCGGTGCGGCGCCGGTAGCGGGACTGGGCGCGGCCGGCGCCCAGATAGTGCCAGGGCGCCCACTCGTGACCGCCCCACGGCGAGAACCAGTTGGTGAACGAGACGTAGATCAGGCCGCCCGGCCGCGTCACCCGCACCAGCTCGCTCAGGAACGTGTCCCGGTCGGCGACGTGCTCCAGGACGTTCGAGGAGAACGTCACGTCCGCCGACGCGTCGGCCAGCGGCAGCAGATAGCCGTCGGCCACCACCGTGGCCTGCGGCGGACTGCTGCCCAGCTCCCGGGTGTCCGGTTCGAAGAGGATGCCCTGGGCGCCGCGCGCCCGGAACTCCCGGGTGAAGTGACCGCTGCCGCCACCGACGTCGACGACGACCTTGCCCGCCACCTTCCCGTACGCCTCCACCTGGTCGGCGGCGTCCCGGGCGAGCAGCGCGTAACACGTCTCGGGGTCGCGCTGCTCGCGCAGGAACGCGCGGAAGAGGGTGAGCGAGCGCTGGAACGACGGGTCCCTGAACCCGGCCGGGGGCGTCATGGCGCCCAGCCCCTCACCGCCTCCGCGGCCACCGTTCTGAACTGCCGTACGGTGTGCGCCCATCGGTAGCCGGCCGCCCGTTCCTCGGCCGCCTTGCCCATCAGTTCGCGGCGGTGCGTGGACAGGGCGAGCGTGCACCAGGCC
Organism: Streptomyces longispororuber; assembly: GCF_024448165.1. Taxonomy (GTDB): domain Bacteria; phylum Actinomycetota; class Actinomycetes; order Streptomycetales; family Streptomycetaceae; genus Streptomyces; species Streptomyces longispororuber_A. The sequence goes on along the minus strand of NZ_JAMOLN010000022.1, from coordinate 66,488 downwards.
GCCGCGAACGACGACTCGCCGTGCGCGAGCAGACCGGTCGCCCCGTCCTCGACGGAGTCCCGTACGCCGGGCACGTCGAAGCCGACCGCGGGTGTGCCGCGCGCCGCCGCCTCGGTGATCACCAGGCCCCAGCCCTCGACGGCCGAGGGGTGCAGCAGCAGCCAGGCCTCGCAGAGCAGCCGGTGCTTCTCCGCCTCGGAGACGTGTCCCCTGAACTCGACGCCGGGACCGGCGAGTCGGCGCAGCCTCTCGCCCTCCGGGCCCTCGCCGACGATCACCAGCCGGCCGCCGGTGACCGGGCGCACCCGTTCCCACAGCCGCAGCAGCAGATCGATCCGTTTGTACTCGACCAGGCGGCCCATCGCGAGGAACAGCGGCTCGGGGGAGCGGTCGGCGCGCGGGCCCGGCTCCTCGACCCCGTTCGGGACGAGCCGGATGCGGTCCCGGTCCACGCCGATGGCGTGCAGGGCGCTCGCCGTCGACGGCGAGACGGCGACGAGCAGGTTGCGGCGCTGGGCTCCGGACAGGGCCCAGTGCTCGAGTCTTCGGCCGAGGTGGGCCGCGGGCGCCAGTGGTCCGCGCAGCCGCATCCGCCACAGGTCCGTGTGGACGTGGTTGACCAGGCAGAGCGTCGGGCCGTGGTGCCAGAGCGGGGCGAGGTACGGCATGCCGTTGCACACCTCCACCAGCAGGTCGCAGTCGCCGACCTGGCGGGCGAACGCCGAGCGGGCGCGCAGGAAGTGGGCGGTCTGCCCGCCCGCCGACACGACCCGGTAGTCCCGGAAGGCGCCGTACGCGGCGGGGCCGCCGCACAGCAGGGTCACCTGGTGGCCCTGGCGGGTCAGCCCGTCGGCGAGCCGGTCGACGAGGAGTTCGGAGCCGCCCGCGGCCGGATTGCCGAGGTCGCGGTGGGCGAGGAAGACGATGCGGCGCGGTGGTGGGGGACCGGCCGGCGGGGGCTGCGCGCCGGCCGGCGACGCGGTGCGCAGCGACAAAGGCACGTGCTGGGGCATCGGTGCTCCAACTCGTCTCAGGGTGCGGAACCGTGGGGGGGCACTTGCGGGGACTGCGGGGCACTTACGGGGACTGCGGTGCACTTGCGGGGAACGTCGGGGAAGCACGGAACTGTTGAAAGCCGTACTGGTGGGTACTGTGCCGGGGCTGTGTTCGGACTGTGCACGGGGTGGGGTGGCACAGTTTTCGCCGCGCTGTTCGATGCGGCTACTCACCCGCGTGACAAGTTTCGGGCTTTCCCGAGCTGACGTACCGTCACATCGTGGACGTTTCCAGGGTCGTCGGGGACGTATCGGGATCCGGACGCGTCTGCCCTTCGGGCTCGCCCCGGCCACCCCTGCCCCGGACGACCAGCACCGTCCCGGCCGCCACGAGCAGCGCACCGAGCCCTCCCGCCCCGATCGGCAGGATCGTGCCGAGCAGCGTGAGCCGGTCGTTGTCGTCCTCGGCCAGCGCCACCTGTGCGCGCTGCGTGGCGGGTGTGAACGCGATCCGCTCGCTGTCCAGGAGCACCACCGCGTCCTTCGCCGAACCCGGTGCGCGCAGCGTCTTGCGCGGGCCGATCGCCGCGTTCAGGACCCGGCCCGTCAGCGGGTCGACGACCAGCTCGACGCCGTGGTTGGCGTACCACTCCTCGGCGAGCACCTGGCTCTGCTTCGGCCGGCCCACGAGGCGGCCCGGCACCAGCCGGGAGCCGGTGCGGGCGGGTGCCACCGTGCCGGTGAAGCGGTAGCCCTCGTAGCCCTGGACCCGGGCCGTGCCGCTGAAGCGGAGCGGGACCGTCGCGCCGAGGGTGTTGTCCCACCAGGTGTAGGTGCGCTTCTCCACGTGGAAGGGGAACTTCAGGTACGCCTCGCCCTCGAAGGCGGGCTGTTCGCCGCAGCAGTGCACTGGCCTGTTGGTCCTCCGGTCGGTGACCCAGCGCTCCAGGGTCCACTGGAGCGCGTCGTGCGGATCGGCCGCGGGCAGCGACGCGGCGGTGTCCACCGACGTCGTGACGTCCCACACGGCACGGCCGCTGCGCTCGCTCTCGGCGACGTCGCCGCGGACCTGACGGGTGATCGTGATGCGCTGATCGTCGACGGTCTCGATCTCTTCGGTGTCGAAGTAGCTGCCGTTTCCGGTGAACACGGTCGTGGTGTCGGTGTCGATCGGGGTGCGTTCGGCGCGCGGCTCCACGTACCAGGCGAGCAGCCCGGCGAGCACGAGCAGGAACGTACCGAGACCCACGCAGAGCAGGGAGAAGGGCGAGGTTGTCCGGCGCATCCGGCACTCCTGGGGGGAAGGGCACCACGGTCCGCCCGTGGTCTGCCGGTCATGGGCCGGGAACCGTAGACGCACTCTTGACGAGGTGTCAATCCGCTGCCAACACTGGGGACTTGCCGGAACACACAGGGTGGGGACCGACCTCAGCACTCCGCTTTCGCCATGGACGAGAGGCTGACCCTGCGATGAACCGACTGCTCGCCGCCGTGCTCTGCGCGGCCACCGGGGCGGCGCTCGCCGTCGCCGCGGCCTTCGGTGTGCTCGCGCTGATCAACGCCACGCCCGATCAGCCCAACACCCCACTCCTGACCTACGAGACGCCCGGGCAGGAGCGCTGAGCCGTGCCCGCCACGACACGATCCGCCTGGTGCGACGTGCCGCGCCTCCAGGTCAAGCAGTTCGCCGCGCTCGCCATGGAGGAGGCGCCCCGGCTCGCCGAGGACATCCTCGACGAGATCCGCCGTGAGTACCCCCAACTGCCGCTGATCCTCGACGAGTCGGGCGAGCCGATGGCCCTGGTCGGCATCCGGCGCGCCATCGAGGGCTTCGTCCGGCGCCTCACCGACGTCTCCGGCAGCACCGTGACCGAGGGACAACCTCCGTCCGTCTTCCAGGAGTTCGGACGCGGACAGAGCCTGCACGGCCGCAGCCTCGACGCGCTCCAGGCGATGTACCGGCTCGGCGTGAAACTCGCCTGGCGCCGCCTCGCCGACATCGGCCAGCGCCTGCGCATCCCGCCACCCGCCATGTACGAACTCGCCGAATCCGGCTACGAGTACCTCGACGGCCTCGTCGACCAGTCGGTCCGCGGCTACGCGGAGGCCGCCGCCCGGCAGGCCGGGGAACGGCTGCGCCAGCAGCGCAAACTGATGGCCCTGCTCCTGGAGGGCCAGCCCGCCGTCGCCCCGCCCGACCCGGTCAAGGCCCTCACCGAGCGGGCCGCCCGGATCGGCTGGCCGGTGCCCGACCGGGTCGCCGTCGGTGTGCTGCTGCGGCCCGCGCGGGACGCGGTCGCCCCCGCGGTCGGCCCCGACGTGCTGCTCGACATGGAGACGGAGCGCCCCCGCCTCGTCGTCCCCGACCCCGACGCGGCGGGCCGCCCCGAACTGCTGCGCCGCGCCCTGTCCGGCTGGACCGGCGCCGTCGGCCCGGCCGTCGCCCTGGCCGAGGCCGCGAAGTCGCTGCGCTGGGCCGAGGCGGCCGTCACCCTCATGGAGCGCGACCTCTTACCCGCCGCCGGGGTGCTGCGCTGCACCGAGCACACCCAGGCCCTCGTCCTGCTCCAGCCCGAGGAACTCGTCGACGACCTCGCCCGGCGGGCCCTCGCCCCCCTCGGACACTGCGGCCCCACCCACGCCCGCCGGCTCGCCGAGACGCTGCTGGCCTGGCTGGAGACCCGCGGCGGCGCCCCCGAGGTCGCCGCCCGGCTCGGCGTCCACCCGCAGACCGTCCGCTACCGGCTCCGCCAGATCCGCGAGCTGTGGGGCGACGAGGTGGACGACCCGGACCGCCGCTTCGAGCTGGAACTGGTGCTGCGGGCCCGCCGGCTCCGCGGCGAACTGGGGCCGCCCTGACCGGCCGGCCACCGCTCGGACCGCCGGGACCTGGGGCTTTCGCCACCCCATTGCCCGCTCAACCCCACTGTGCGTAGCCTATGTTCGCGATACCGACCGTCTGTTGAAATATCGAACATAGGGAGGGGGCCGGTCGTGGGACGCCTCGTACCCGCCGTGACCCGGGCTCTGGACATACTGGAGCTCTTCCTGGACGGGGACGGCACGCTGTCCGCCCCCGACATCGTCCGCAAGCTACAGCTCCCGCGCACCACGGTCCACGAGCTCGTCACCACGCTCGCCGCCCGTTCGTACATCGTCCAGGTCCCCGGCCAGCCCGGCCGCTACCGCCTGGGGGTGCGCCCGTACCAGCTCGGCAGCCGGTACGCGGAGCAGCTCGACCTCGCCGCGGAGGGGCAGCAGGTCGCCAGGACCGTCGCCGAGACCTGCGACGAGACGGTGCACGTCGCGATCCTGGAGGGCACCGACGTCATCTACATCGCGAAGGTCGACTCCACCCACGCGGTGCGCATGGTCTCCGCCGCGGGCCGCCGGCTGCCCGCGCACTGCACCTCGGTCGGCAAGATGCTCCTCGCGTCGCTGCCCGAGACCGAGCTGGCCGCGCGGATCCCGGACGACGCCGACCTGATCGCCATGACGGCGAACTCGATCACCGACCCGGCCGATCTGCGCACCCACCTGTCCGGCATCCGCGAGCGCGGCATCGCCGTGGAGAGCCGAGAGTCGAACACGGACGTGTCGTGTGTCGCCGCGCCCGTCCGCGACCGCACCAACCGGGTCGTCGCCGCGCTCTCCATCTCCGTGCCGATGATCCGCTGGAGCGACGCCCGCGAGGACGAGCTCGCCCAGCTCGCCGCCAAGGGCGCCGCCGACCTGTCCGAGCGGCTCGGCCACCGGGGCACGCCGTGAGGGCCGAGCAGGCGGTGCGCGAGTCCGCCGAGCTCGGTGAGGGCCCGACCTGGGACCCGGCCGGCGGCCGGCTGATCTGGGTCGACATCCTCGGCTCGCGCGTCCACACGTACGAACCCGGCAGCGGCCGCCGCACGGTGCTGGCCACCGAGCAGCACGTGGGTGCCGCGAAACCGCGCACGGACGGCGGCCTGGTCGTCAACCTCCGCGACGGCGTGGGCAGTTACGCGCCCGACGGCACCTTCGGCTGGCTGCACCGCGACCCCGTCCCCGGCCGCCGGGGCAACGATGCGGCGGTCGCGCCCGACGGATCGCTCTGGGCGGGCTCGATGGCGTACGACGAGACGCCCGGCGGCGGCAACCTGATCCGCCTCGCCCCGGACGGCACGGCCACCACCGTCCTCGACGACGTCACCGTCTCGAACGGCACGGGCTGGAGCCCCGACGGGAAGCGCATGTACTACGTCGACACCCCGACGCGGCGCATCGACGTCTTCGACGTGGACGGCGAACACGTGGTCGGGCGAAGGGAGTTGGCGTCCGTGGAAGAGGGCGCGGGCTTCCCCGACGGCCTCACGGTCGATGCCGACGGCTGTGTGTGGGTCGCCCTGTGGGACGGCGGGGCGCTGCGCCGCTACACGCCGTCCGGCGCGCTCGACCGGGTCGTCCCGCTGCCCGTGCGCCGTCCGACGGCCTGCGCCTTCGGGGGCTCCGACCTGCGTGACCTGTACGTCTCGTCGGCCCGGATCGGCCTGGAGCGGCCGACCGCCCTGGAAGGCTCGCTGCTGGTGTTCCCCGGCGCGGGCCAGGGGCTGCCGCAGCCCGGCTTCGGGTAACCCCGCCAGGGGCGCGGGGAACCGCGCGCCCAGCCGCGACGAAAGCCGCGGACACGTCTGCTCGTCAACCGGCAGAGGTGTCCGCGGCTTTTCTTGTGCGGCTTCTCCGTGGCTGAGCGCGTCCCCCGCGCCCTTGGCCCGGCCGAAAGTTTCCGGTGTCCGACCCATTGACGGTCGAAGCGCTTCGACCATACGGTCCCGTTCGAAGTTACGGGCAGCAGCCGAAATATCGAACATACACCTTCGAAACAGTAAGGGCAGGGAATGGGACGACCTGGCCTGAACCGCAGGCAACTCCTCGCCGGACTGGGCGGGTTGACGGTCGCCGGAAGCCTCGGCTTCGCGGCGCTCGGAACCGGGGCCGACGCACTCGCCTCCGGCGCGGACACCCGCGTGCGCTACTGGAACCTCTTCAGCGGCGGCGACGGCGCGAACATGATCGCGATGCTGGACGCCTTCCGGAAGGAACACCCGGACATCGCCGTCAAGGACTCCACGCTCCAGTGGGGCAACCCCTTCTACACCAAGCTCGCCATGGCCGCCGCGGGAAACCGGGCCCCCGAGCTGGGCGTCATGCATCTGGGCCGGGTCGCGGGCTTCTCGCCGGGCCGCCTCCTCGACCCCTGGGACGAGAACCTCCTCGCCAAGTACGGGGTGCGCAAGGAGGACTACAACCCGGCGCTGTGGAACCGCGGGGTCATCGACGGCAAGCTCTACGCCCTGCCGCTCGACGTCCACGTCCAGCTCTGCTTCTACCGCAAGGACGTACTGAAGAAGGCCGACCTGCTGGGCGACGACGGCCGGATGATCGAGGTCGGCTCCACCGGTGAGTGGTTCGACGTCCTCAAGAAGGCCAAGAAGGTGCAGAAGAAGGGCCTGCAGACCATCGGCCTGTGGACCAACGACCAGAACTTCCAGTGGTGGTTCTTCGTCGCCTTCTACACCCAGCTCGGCGGCACCTGGTTCAACGACGACGACACCGAGGTCCTCTTCGACCCCGACAAGGCCACCCAGGTCCTGGAGTTCCTCCGCCGGCACGTCACCGACGGCTACGTCATCCCCGGCGCGCCCACCGGCGAACAGTTCATCAACGGCGCCCCGTTCACCTGGGAGGGCAACTGGTCGGTGCCGGTCTTCTCCGGCGCGAAACTGGAGTACGGGGCGACGCCGCTGCCGCCCGTCTTCGGCAAGCAGGCCACCCACGCCGAGTCGCACGCCTTCGTCCTGCCGCACCAGGCGGGCCGCGGCGGCGCCACCGACGAGGGCGCGCACGAACTCGCCGCGTACGTCGTCCAGCACGCCCTGCAGTGGGCGGCCGGCGGGCACATCCCCGCGTACACGCCGACGCTGTCCACGGCCGCGTACCAGAAGCTCACCCCGCAGAACGAGTACGTGAGCGCCATGGACCACCAGGCCAACGAGCCGAAGGTGTGGTTCGCGGGCTCCACCGGCGTCCTCGCCCAGGACCTCGGCCCGATGGTCGTCTCCTCGACGATGGGCTCGGCCAAGCCCGCATCCGTCGCCGAGCGCATGAAGAAGGAGCTCACCAAGCTCCTCGCCTCGAAGAACCCGATGGACGGACACACCGCCGCGCAGGGAGGTGCGGTCGCATGACGACGACCAGCGCTGAGACCGTCATCGCCCCGGCCCGCGCGCAGAGCGCCGCCGCGAGCGCCACCGTCCGCCGCAAGCAGGGCTTCCAGCACGGCGGCTGGTTCGTCGCCCCGTTCCTGGTCCTCTTCGCGCTCTTCGTGATCTGGCCGCTGCTGCGCGGCATCTACCTCAGCTTCACCGACGCCAACATCTCCGGCGAGGGCGCGAACTTCGTCGGCCTCGACAACTACCGCGAGGCCCTGAAGGACTCCGCGATGTGGGACGCGCTCGGCCACAGCGCGTACTTCACCCTCCTCGTCGTCCCCTGCATCACGGTCCTCGCCTTCTTCCTCGCGATGCTCGCCCACCACATCGAGCGCGGGAAGTGGGTGTGGCGGCTCTGCTTCTTCGCCCCGTTCCTGCTGCCGTCGACCGTCGCCGCCAACATGTGGCAGTGGCTGTTCACCCAGGGCATCGGCCTCTTCAACGAGACGTTCGGCCTCACCACGCCCTGGCTGACCGACAAGTCGTACGCGATGCTCGCCATCGTCATCGAGACGCTGTGGTGGACGGTCGGCTTCTCCTTCCTGCTCTACCTCGCCGCGCTCCAGGGCATCCCCGGCCACCTCTACGAGGCCGCCAAGCTGGACGGAGCCAACGCCTGGCACCGCATGGTCCACATCACGCTGCCCATGCTGCGCCACATCACCGGCCTGGTCGTCGCCCTCCAGGTCCTGGCCTCGCTCCAGCTCTTCGACCAGGCCGTCGTGATGATGGACTTCGGCCCCGGCCCCGAGCTCGCCACCCGCTCCTTCGTCCAGTACACCCTCGAACAGGGCTTCACCAGCTACCGCGTGGGCTACGCCTCCGCGATGTCCATCATCTTCTTCGTGATCATCGCCGCCGTCGCCCTCGGCCGGATGGTGCTGCTGCGCAACCGTGAGGAGGGCGCCCGATGACCGCCACTCAGATACGGGTCAGGACCCGCAAGCCCTGGACGGCCGGCCAGATCGTCCTCACCCTGCTCGGCGTCGCCGTCTCCGCCGTCTTCGTGGCGCCGGTCGCCGCCGCCCTGTTCACCTCGCTCAAGTCCGAGGCCGAGGCCGCCGAGATCCCGCCGCACTGGCTGCCGAAGGTCTGGACGGGCCAGGCGTGGAAGGCCCTGTGGGAGACCGGCAACGTCTCCACCTGGTTCGTCAACTCCCTCGTGGTGTCCGTCGTGGTGACGGCCGTCGTGCTCACCGTGGCCGCACTCGCCGGATACGGCTTCGCCCGCACCGAGTTCCGGGGCAAGAGCGTGCTCATGGGCGTGGTGATGGCGGGCCTGATGATCTCCCCGGCCGTCCTCGGCGTCCCGCTGTTCACCACGGTCCAGCAGATGGGCATGGTCGACACCTACTGGGGCATGATCCTGCCCCAGTGCGCCCCCGCGGCCATGGTCTACATCCTCTACAAGTTCTTCCAGGGCGTCCCCCGCGAACTGGAGGAGGCCGCCTTCATCGACGGCGCGGGCCGCTGGCGGGTCTTCTTCACCATCGTCGTCCCGCTCGCCCGCCCCTCCCTCGCGGCGGTCGGCATCTTCACCTTCATCGCGTCGTGGAACAACTTCCTGTGGCCGTACATGGTCACCAACAACCCCGACCTGATGACCATGCCGAACGGCATCGCGACCGTCATGAACTCCTACGGCATCCAGTGGGCCCAGCTGATGGCCGGCGGCCTGATGGCGGGCCTGCCGCTGATCGTCGTGTTCGTCTTCTTCCAGCGGCAGATCGTGGCGGGCGTCGCCCACACGGGATTGGCGGGACAGTGAGAACCGTGCTCGCGGCGGCCGCCGCCGTCGCCCTCGCCCTGCTCCCCAACACGGCTCAGGCGGTGGAGAGTTACCCGGACCCGCAGGCCATCACCGGCCAGCAGATCATCCACGACCCGACCGTCATCGCGCTCAAGGGCGACAAGGGCTACGTCGCGTACTCCACCGGCGGCGTCATCGGCGCCCGCCTCTCGAAGGACCGGGTGCACTGGACGGACGAGGGCAACGCCTTCGCCGCGCCGCCGAGCTGGTGGTACGAGTACAACGCCACCGGCGACCCGTGGGCCCCCGACATCTCGTACCGCGACGGCCGGTACTGGCTCTACTACGCGGTCTCGTCCTGGGGCACGAACCACTCCGCGATCGGCGTCGCCACGTCCCCCTCCGGACTCCCCGGCACCTGGACGGACCACGGCAAGGTCTTCACCTCCGAGACCACGGACACCTGGAACGCCATCGACCCGGCCGTCGTCCGCGCCGGCGGCAGGCTGTGGATGAGCTTCGGCTCCTACTGGACCGGCATCCGCATGGTCGAGCTCGACCCCCGCACCGGCAAGGCGGTCCCCGGCGCGACCGTCCACCATCTCGCCACCCGCCCCGACGCCCCGTACGCGGTCGAGGGCCCGGCGATCGTCAAGCACGGCCGCTACTACTACCTCCTCGCCTCGTACGACGCGTGCTGCTCCGGCGTGAACTCCACGTACAAGATCCGCGTCGGCCGCTCCACGTCGGTGACGGGCCCGTACGCCGACAAGGACGGCACGTCCCTCCTGGAGGGCGGCGGTTCGCTGCTCCTGGCGGGCCACGGCCGCTTCATCGGCACGGGCGGCGAGTCCGTCTTCAAGGACAGGGGCCGTGACGTCCTCGCCTACCACTACTACGACGCGGACGACAACGGCACGCCCAAGCTCGGCCTGAACGACATCCGGTGGGCCAAGGACGGCTGGCCGGCCCTCTGAGCACCGCCCCTCTCCCGCAGAACGGAAGGAAAGCATTGAGCACCGCCCGCTTCACCCTGGACCCCGCCTTCACGGTCGGCACGGTCGACCCCCGTCTCTTCGGCTCCTTCGTCGAGCACCTCGGCCGCTGCGTCTACACCGGCATCTTCGAACCGGACCACCCCACCGCGGACGAGGCCGGCCTGCGCACCGATGTCCTGGACCTGGTACGGGAGCTGGGCGCGACCGCCATCCGCTACCCCGGCGGCAACTTCGTCTCCGGCTACAAGTGGGAGGACTCGGTCGGCCCCGTCGAGGACCGCCCCCGCCGCCTCGACCTCGCCTGGCGCACCACGGAGTCGAACCGCTTCGGCCTCTCCGAGTACATCGCGTTCCTGAAGAAGGTCGGCCCGCAGGCCGAACCGATGATGGCGGTGAACCTCGGCACGCGCGGCGTCGCGGAGGCCATCGAGCTCCAGGAGTACGCGAACCACCCGGCGGGCACCGAGCTGTCCGACCGCCGGATCGCGCACGGCGACAAGGACCCCTTCGGCATCCGGCTGTGGTGCCTGGGCAACGAGATGGACGGCCCCTGGCAGACCGGCCACAAGACGGCCGAGGAGTACGGGCGGATCGCCGCCGAGACGGCGCGCGCCATGCGCCAGATCGACAAGGACGTGGAACTGGTCGCGTGCGGCAGCTCCGGCCAGGCCATGGACACGTTCGCCGAATGGGAGGCGACGGTCCTCCAGGAGACCTACGACCTGGTCGACTACGTCTCGCTGCACGCCTACTACGAGGAGCACGACGGCGACCGCGACTCGTTCCTCGCCTCGGCGGTGGACATGGAGTCGTTCATCGAGAACGTCGTCGCGACCTGTGACCACGTGGGCGCCCGCCTCAAGTCGAAGAAGAAGATCAACCTCTCCTTCGACGAGTGGAACGTCTGGTACATGTCGCGCACCGACGCCCAGGTCTCGGCCCTGGACTGGCCGGAGGCGCCCCGCCTGCTGGAGGACGTCTACTCGGTCACGGACGCGGTCGTCTTCGGCTCGCTCCTGATCGCCCTGCTCCGGCACGCGGACCGCGTCACGGTCGCCTGCCTCGCGCAGCTGGTCAACGTCATCGCGCCGATCATGACGGAGCCGGGCGGCCCGGCCTGGCGCCAGACGACGTTCTTCCCGTTCGCGCAGGCCTCCCGGTACGGCCGCGGCGAGGTCCTCGACGTCCGCGTCGACTCCCCGACGTACGACACGCAGCGCCACGGCACCGCCGATCTGCTGCACGCGACCGCGGTCCGCGCCGACGACGGCACGGTGACCGTCTTCGCGGTGAACCGCAGCCAGACCCAGGCCCTCCCTCTGGAAGTCGCCCTGAACGGCCTTGAGTTGACGACGGTGACCGAACACTCGGTGCTGTCGGATCAGGACCCGGACGCCAAGAACACCCTCACCGACCCGAACCGGGTGGCCCCCCACACGGCGACCGGCACGACCCTGTCCGACGCCACCCTCAAGGCGACCCTGGAACCCCTGTCGTGGAACGTGATCCGGCTGGCGTGAGACCCGCGCGGGTGCGCCGGTGAGGGCGGTCCACCATGTGAAATTCGAGCGCCATTCATACCTTCCCCATAGGGAACGTGGGCACAGTGGCCCTCATGGACTTCTCGTGGACGATCGTCGTCGCCGGTGCCCTGGTCGGGCTCGCGGTGGGGCTCACCGGTATGGGCGGTGGCGCCCTGATGACCCCGATCATGGTCATGTTCTTCGGGGTCAACCCCACCGCCGCCATCGGCAGCGACCTGGCGACCTCCCTGTTCATGAAGCCCTTCGGCGCCGCCGTGCACCACAGAGCGGGCACGATCCGCTGGGACATCGTCCGGTGGCTGCTGCCCACCGCCCTGCCCGCCGCGTTCGCCGGGGCGCTGCTCCTCCAGGCGCTCGGTGACGGTGCGGCGCTCCAGACCCGGGTCAAGTACGTCATCGGCGGCGCCCTGCTGCTCGCCGTGGCCGGGATGCTCGCCCGGATGTGGCTCGACCGGCGCCGCGGCCTGGGCGCCGCTGCCGCCGAGGACGCCGAGGTGCGGGTCAGGCCGGTGGCGACGCTGCTGATCGGGCTGGTCGGCGGGCTCGTCGTCGGGATGACCTCGGTCGGCTCCGGCTCCCTGATCATCGTGATGCTGATGCTCGCCCACCCCCGGCTCCGGGCGAACCACCTGGTGGGCACCGACCTGGTGCAGGCCGTCCCGCTGGTCGGCGCCGCCGCCCTCGGGCACTTCCTCGTCGGCGACGTGTCGCTGGGCCTGACCGGCACGCTGCTGGTCGGCGCGATCCCCGGTGTGCTGGCCGGCGCCGTGCTCTCCACCCGGGTGTCGGGGCCCGCCCTGCGCTGGGCGCTGGTGGTCCTGCTCACCGGGTCGGGGCTCGCCATGTGGGGCGTGTCCGGCGCCCCTCTCGTGGTGGTCTGCGGAGCGGTCGCGGCCGTGGGCCTCGCGGTGACCCTGCGCACCCGCAGGACGGTCGCCGCACCCCCGGCCCAGGAGCCCGAACCGTCCCCGACAATGACCCCATGAGGATTTCAGCCAGAGCCGACTACGCGGTCCGGGCCGGCCTGGAACTGGCCGTCCGCACCGACGGCGGACCCGTCAAGGCGGAGACCATCTCCGCGGCGCAGGAGATCCCGCACAAGTTCCTTGAAGGCATCCTCGGCGACCTGCGGCGCGGCGGCATCGTCGTCAGCCGGCGCGGCGGCAACGGCGGCTACCTCCTGGCCCGCCCCGCCGGCGCGATCACCGTCGCCGACGTCGTCCGCGCCGTCGAGGGCCCCATCGTGTCGGTGCGCGGCGAGCGGCCCAGCGCCCTCAGCTACCAGGGCCCCGCCGAGCCGCTGCTGCCCGTGTGGGTGGCGCTGCGCGCCAACGTGCGCAAGATCCTGGAGGGCGTCAGCCTCGCCGACATCGCGGGCGGGCGGCTGCCCGACCAGGTGCGGGAGCTGACCGACGACCCGGCGGCCTGGCACAACCCCTGAGTCCCGTGGAGGAGTTCAGGACACGGCGCCCCACACCACCCGGTCCACCGCCGCCGTGCCCGAGCTGTAGGTGGTCCCTCCGTTCAGCTCGGGCACGGCGGCTCCCCTCCCGCTCCCCATGACTGCCTCGAGTCCGGACACCAGGCGCAGGACGTCCGGCTGAGGCCGCACCACGAGGCGCAGGAAGTTGCTGGAAGATCCGATCTTGTTGCCGCACTCCCGCACCAGCACGCCGTGCCGGTCCAGGAGTTGATCGCGCACCGCGACCCCGTCGAGGCCGTCCGGGAGGCGCACGTACAGGAAGTTGCCCTGCGACGGGTACACGGTGAGGCCGGGCAGGCGTGCCAGGTGCCAGCGCATGTCCTGGCGGTCGCGGCAGACCTGGCGAATGCTGTCCGCGTACTCCTGGCGGTGGTCGCGCAGCATGAACACCACGGTCTCCGCGAAGGAGTTGAGGTTCCACTTCGGCAGCGCCGCCCGCACCCGCCCGGCCAGCCCCGGGTTCGCGACGAGGTAGCCGAAGCGGATGCCGTGCAGCCCGAAGTTCTTGCCGAGGCTGCGCAGCACGATGACGTTGGGCCGCAGGACCGCCTCCCGCACCAGGCTCGGGTCCTGGCCGCCCTCGGCGGCGTCGGCGAAGTCGAGGAAGGACTCGTCGATCACGATCAGGTCCAGATGGCGCAGCTCGTCGAGGAGGGCCAGCAGCGACCGGCGCGGCACGAGGCCGCCGTCGGGGTTGTTCGGATTGCAGATCACGGCGACCCGGGAGCCGCGCGCGTGGATGAACTCCGCGTACGCCGCCGGGTCGAGCGCGAACCCGTCGCGCTCCGGCAGCGGGAACATGTCGACCCGCTTGCCCGTCTCCATCGGCTGGTCCGTCCACCGCCCGAACGTCGGCACCGGCACGGCGAGCGAGTCGCGCACCAGCAAGTGGTCGATCCAGGTGATGAGTTCGGTCGAGCCGTTGCCCATCGCGACGGTCTGCGGGTTGAGGCCGAGGACCTGGCAGAGCTCCGCGGTGATGGTGTCGGCGCCGCTCGGGTAGTACGTCAGGATCTCGTGCAGCCGCCCGCGCAGCGCGTCCAGCATCGCGGGCGTGGGGAAGTACGGGTTGCAGGGGATGCAGAAGTCGGTGACGTGCCCGCCGCCGCCCGCCCCGGCCCGCCGCAGCTGGCCGTAGGAGGGGGAGTGGGCCGTACTGCCCTGGAACAGTGAGACGACACCCGCGCTCATCAACTGCCTCCGCCCGTATCCGTGGTGGCGTGTCATACGGATACGGGCGGGGCGGTGTTCAACGGCAGGTGCTCACGATGCGCTCACGGGGCGCTCAGGAGGCGCTGAACGAGTGCACCGTCGTCGTGCGGTACGTCTGACCGGGCCGCAGCACGGTGGACGGGAACGACGGCTGGTTCGGCGAGTCCGGGAAGTGCTGCGTCTCCAGGCACAGGCCGTCGCCCTGCCGGTAGGTGCGCCCGGAAGGACCGGTGAGCGTGCCGTCGAGGAAGTTGCCCGAGTAGAACTGCACGCCTGGCTGATCGGTGGCGATCTTCAGGGTGCGGCCCGAACCCGGGTCGCGCAGGGTCGCGAAGTGCACCGGCGACGACGTGCTGCCCTTGTCGAGCACCCAGTTGTGGTCGAAGCCCTTCGCGGTGATCAGCTGCGGGTGCGCGGCCCGGATGTCGTCGCCGATCTCCTTGCCGCGCCGGAAGTCGAACGGCGTGCCCGCGACCTTCGCCAGCTCACCGGTCGGGATGAGCCCCGAGTCGGTGGGCGTGTACCGGGAGGCGGCCAGCGTCAGCTCGTGGCCCTCGATGGAGCCGCTGCCCTCGCCCGCGAGGTTGTAGTAGGTGTGGTTGGTGAGGTTCACGACGGTCGCCTTGTCCGTCGTCGCCTCGTAGTCGATCCGCCAGTCGCCGCGCGCGGTCAGGGTGAAGGTGACCTTCACCCTGAGCGTGCCCGGGTAGCCCATCTCGCCGTCGACCGACGTGTAGTACAGGTGCAGGCCGACGTCGGACCCGGACGTGAAGCCCTCCACGTCCCACACCCGGGTGTTGAAGCCCTTGGCGCCGCCGTGCAGGGAGTTCACCCCGTCGTTCACGGAGAGCTGGTACTTCGTGCCGTCGAGCGTGAACTGCCCCTTGGCGATGCGGTTCCCGTACCGGCCGATGGTGGCGCCGAAGAACGTGGTGCCCGCGACGTACGCCTCGATGTTGTCGTAGCCGAGGGAGACGTTCGCGTACCGGCCGTGGCGGTCGGGGAGCTCCAGGGACTGCACGATGCCGCCGTACGAGAGGACCTTCAGCCGGGTCCCGCCGTTCTGCAGGGACCAGCGGTAGATCTTCGTGCCGTCGGCGAGCTTGCCGAAGAGCTCCTTCACGGGCTGCTTTCCCGACGCGGCGTGTGCCGTGCCGCTGATCACGGTGGTGGCGGCGACACCCGCGGCTGCCGCCGCGAGCACCGTACGTCTGGACGTGTCCATCTGACGCTCCTAGAGAGGGAGTTGAGCCTGATGACGTGCGACGTGCGAACTTTCCGGAGAAACCGTTACGAACCGACGCGACGCTTGTTCCACACGTCGAAGCCGACCGCGGCGAGCAGCGCGAGCCCCTTGATCACCGACTGCCAGTCGGAGCCGACGCCCAGCAGGTTCATGCCGTTGTTCAGCACGCCGAGGACGAGACCGCCGATGATCGCGCCGAGGACGGTGCCCACACCGCCGCTCATGGACGCGCCGCCGATGAACGACGCGGCGATGGCCTCCAGTTCGAAGTTGAGGCCCGCCTTCGGCGAGGCCGCGTTGAGCCGGGCCGCGACGACCAGACCGGCCAGGGCCGCGAGCACGCCCATGTTCAGGAAGACGTAGAAGGAGACCTTCTTGTCCTTCACGCCGGAGAGCTTCGCCGCCGGGAGGTTGCCGCCGATGGCGTAGATGTGCCGGCCGAAGATCGAGTTGCGCATCAGATAGCCGTAGCCGACGACCAGCACACCGAGGATGAGCAGGACGATCGGGGCGCCCTTGTAGCTGGCGAGCAGCATCGTCACCACGGCGATGGCGGCGACGATCGCGATCAGCTTCAGCACGAACAGGTTGAACGGCGGCAGTTCGAGCGCGAACTCCTGCTGGCGACGGCGGTCGCGCAGCTCCTGGATCACCACGGCGGCGGCGAGCACGACACCGAGCAGCAGCGTCAGGTTGTGGTAGTTGGTGTTCGGGCCGACCTCGGGCAGGAAGCCGTTGCCGAGCTTGCCGAGGCCCTCCGGGAACGGGCCGAGGGTCTGCCCCTTCAGCAGGATCTCGGTGAGACCGCGCCACACCAGCATGCCGGCCAGCGTCACGATGAAGGAGGGTATGCCTCCGTATGCGATCAGCCAGCCCTGGATGGAACCGGCGGCGGCGCCCATCGCGAGGCAGATGACGGCCGCGACGGGCCAGGCCACGTCGTGACTGACCATGAGGACGGCGGCCGTCGAGCCGACGAAGGCGGTCAGCGAGCCGACCGACAGGTCGATGTGGCCGGCGATGATGACCAGCATCATGC
The DNA here is from genome assembly GCF_024448165.1 of Streptomyces longispororuber. Classification (GTDB taxonomy): domain Bacteria; phylum Actinomycetota; class Actinomycetes; order Streptomycetales; family Streptomycetaceae; genus Streptomyces; species Streptomyces longispororuber_A. The sequence continues at coordinate 49,979 of NZ_JAMOLN010000022.1, read as the reverse complement.
CGATCGCGAGGATCAGGATGTAGCTGTTCTGCAGCACCAGGTTGGAGACGTTGCGCGGCAGGATCAGGTCGCCGTTCGTCCAGATGGCGAAGACGATCACGAGCAGGCCGAGCGCGAGCAGCATGCCGTACTGGCGCATGTTGCGGCGCATTCCGTCGAGCACGAGGTGCAGCAGCCCGCCCCCGGCGCCGGCGCCGCCGCCCTTGCCCGGCGGCGCGGGCGCCGGGGACTTGTCCATCACGTCCGTGCTCATCGCGTTACCTCTTCTGTCCCGTTCTTGTCCTTGGTCATCAGGCGCATCAGGGACTCCTGCGTCGCCTCCGCGCGGGCGACCTCACCGGTCAGCCGTCCCGCGCTCATCGTGTAGATGCGGTCGCACATGCCGAGCAGTTCGGGCAGCTCGGAGGAGATGAACACCACCGCCTTGCCCTCGGCCGCGAGCTTGTCGATGACCGTGTAGATCTCGTACTTGGCGCCGACGTCGATCCCGCGGGTCGGCTCGTCGAGGATGAGCACGTCCGGGCCCGCGAAGATCCACTTGCTGAGGACGACCTTCTGCTGGTTGCCGCCCGACAGCTTGCCCGCCGGTTCGAAGACCGTCGGGGCCTTGATGTTCATCGACTTGCGGTACTCCTCGGCGACCTGCCGCTCGCCGTGCTCGTCGACCACGCCCCGCTTGGAGACCTTGCCGAGCGCCGCCAGGGAGATGTTGCGGTTGATGGTGTCGATGAGGTTGAGGCCGTAGTGCTTGCGGTCCTCCGTCGCGTAGGCGATGCCGTGCGCGACGGCCTCCGCGACCGACTTGGTGCGGATCTCCGTGCCGTCCTTGAGGACGGTGCCGCCCGCGTACCGGCCGTAGGTCCGCCCGAAGACGCTCATCGCGAGCTCGGTGCGGCCGGCGCCCATCAGGCCGGCGATGCCGACGATCTCGCCGCGGCGGACCTGGACCGACACGTCATCGACGACCTTGCGCTCCCGGTCGATGGGGTGGTGCACGGTCCAGTTGCGGATCTCCAGGGCCGGCGCCGCGCCCTCCTCGGCGTGGTGCGGGGTCCGCTCGGGGAAGCGGTGCTCCAGGTCGCGGCCGACCATCCCGGAGATGATCCGGTCCTCGCTGGTCTCCTCGGCGTGCACGTCGAGGGTCTCGATGGTGCGGCCGTCGCGCAGGATCGTCACCGAGTCGGCGACGCGACGGATCTCGTTCAGCTTGTGCGAGATGATGATCGAGGTGATGCCCTGTTCCTTCAACTCCAGGATCAGGTCCAGGAGTTTGCCGGAGTCCTCGTCGTTCAGCGACGCGGTCGGCTCGTCCAGGATCAGCAGCTTCACGTCCTTGGCGAGCGCCTTGGCGATCTCCACGAGCTGCTGCTTGCCGACGCCGATGTCGGCGATCCGGGTGTTGGGGTTCTCGGACAGGCCGACCCGGCGGAGCTGCCGGGTGGCGTGCCGCAGGGTCTCGCGCCAGTCGATCATCCCGCGCGTGGCGTGCTCGTTGCCGAGGAACATGTTCTCGGCGATCGACAGGAACGGCACGAGGGCCAGCTCCTGGTGGATGATCACGATGCCGCGCTTCTCGGACGCGTTGATGTCCTTGAACTCGCAGGGGTTCCCCTCGAAGAGGATGTCCCCCTCGTACGTGCCGTGCGGATGGACGCCGGAGAGCACCTTCATCAAGGTGGACTTCCCGGCGCCGTTCTCACCGCAGATGGCGTGGACCTCGCCCTGACGTACTGTCAGCGTGACGTCCGAGAGCGCTTTGACACCGGGAAAGGTCTTGACGATCGAGCGCATTTCCAGGACGGGTCCCGCCATGGTCGTGCCCTTCAACTAGTGGTCGGACGGGGTTACTTACTGGCCCAGGTCGGCCTTGGTGTAGTAGCCGCCGTCGATGAGCTCCTTCTCGTAGTTGTCCTTGGTGACCAGGACGGGCTTGAGCAGGTACGAGGGGATGACCTTGGCGCCGTTGTCGTACGTCTTGGTGTCGTTGACCTCGGGCTTCTTGTCGTGCAGCACGTCGTCGACCATGGTCACCGCGACCTTGGCCAGCTCGCGGGTGTCCTTGTAGACGGTCGAGTACTGCTCGTCCGCGATGATCGACTTCACCGAGGCGACCTCGGCGTCCTGGCCGGAGACGGCCGGCAGCGGCTTGGACTTGGAGCCGTAGCCGTCCGACTTCAGGGCGGAGAGGATGCCGATCGAGATGCCGTCGTACGGGGAGAGCACCGCGTCCACGCGGTTGCTGCCCTTGTACGTCGAGGTCAGGATGTCGTCCATGCGCTTCTGGGCGGTGGCACCGTCCCAGCGCAGCGTGGTGACCTGGTTGAGCTTGGTCTGGCCGGACTTGACGACGACCTGCTTCTTGTCGATGTACGGCTGCAGCGTCTTCATCGCGCCGTTGAAGAAGTACTTGGTGTTGTTGTCGTCGTTGGAGCCGGCGAACAGCTCGACGTTGAACGGGCCCTTCTTGCCCTGGTCGAGGCCGAGCTTGGTGACCAGCGAACCGGCCTGGAGCTCGCCGACCTTCTCGTTGTCGAACGTCGCGTAGTAGCTGACGTTCTTCGAGTCGAGGATGAGCCGGTCGTACGCGATGACCGGGATGTCGGCGTCGGCGGCCTGCTGGAGCACGGAGCTGAGCGACTTGTTGTCGATCGCGGCGACGATCAGCGCGGAGACGCCCTGCGTGATCATGTTCTCGATCTGGGAGACCTGCTGGTCGGGGTCGTCCTCACCGAACACCAGCTTGGTCTTGTAGCCCTTCGCCTTCAGGGACTTGACAACGTTGTTGCCGTCCGCGATCCAGCGCTCGGAGGACTTCGTCGGCATCGCGATGCCGACGGTGGAGCCCTCGGCGCTCTTCTTGCCCTCGTCCTTGCCGCCCTCGCTGTCCTGGCCGCAGGCGGTCAGGGTCAGCGCGAGGGAGGCGGTGGCGGCTATCGCTCCGAGAGCGGCTCGGCGGTTTCGCATGGTCATCATCCTTGATGTGAGAGTGCAGAGCTCGGTCGGGAAGTGCGAAGTCGCTGACGAGGAGCGGTGGTTGACCGAGAGGAGGTGCGTCGGATTCTGCGCGGCCTTGTCTGAATCTGGGAAGTTGTGTTTCCGGAACGTTATTGGGCCGTGTTGAAGCGCTTGAGATCGCCGGGCAGCCGGGAGCCGAGCGGCGACATTCCGTCACCGGCTCCGTGCCGTGCCAGCAGATCCAGCGCGAGCCGCCCCCTGCGCACCCGCTCGCGCGCGGTGTCGAGGGTGACGTCCCGCAGATGGGCGCCGTACGGATAGATGGCGGGCGCCTTCGCCAGCCCGAACTTCAGGTACAACGGGGCGCCGCGCCGCACCAGTTCGGCGATCTCGTACATCCGGACATAACCACCCAGGTCGTCCGGAGCCTCGACGTACATGTCCATCGGGGCGGCCGACACCCGGCGGATCTCGGTGAGATGGGCGAGCGTCAGGTCGCTGGGCACGTTCAGCGAGTCCGCGCCCAGTTGCTCGTACACGGCGTACGAGGCCGGGTTCACGGGCCCGATGAGCGCGGACACCTTGAGGGTGGTGTCGGCGGGGATGATCCCCTGGGTGCGCGCCCGGTGCAGCGCCCACAGCACGCCCTCGTCGGCCACGAGCAGGCACTTCACGCCCAGCTCCACGGCCCGGACGGCGTCCTCGACGCAGCCGGCGACGGCGTCGTGCCCACGGGCCCGCAGGCCGGCGCCGCGCGAGTCCGTGCGCACGGAGGCGCCGGTGTCCCAGGTGCCGCGCGGGCCGGTGAACAGGCACAGTTCGATGTCGCGCTCGGCGGTCGCCTCGACCATCTCGACGATCTCGGTGTCCCGCAGCATCCAGACGCCACTGCCCTGGCTGATGCGGTGGATCGGGACGTCGAGGCGCGAGGCCTCCTTGAGGACGACGCCGACGGCCTCGGGGCCTTCCACGGACGGGATCTCGACGCGCCACGTGCCGCCGTCGGGGAAGGTGTGCGGGGAGGCGTCCGCCGGGTCCGGCGCCGGGGCGCTCAGGCCGAGGGCGGAGAGGGCGGGTTCGCCGGGCTGGCGGGGTGAGTCGGTCACGCTGGTCCTTACGTTCAAGTGACGTTCCACTATGTTCGACATGTCGAACGGGGTTCGGATCCTGCCGGTCGCGAACCCCGTGAGCGGGCACAATCCCCGCGAGGACTAAGGGCGCAACAACACCTTCCCCACCTTCGGATCCCCGGCCCCCACCAGCTCGATGGCCTCGGCGAACCGCTCCAGCGGCACCTCGTGCGTCACCAGCGGCGCCGGATCGAGCAGCCCCGCCCCGAACACCCGCACCGCGTGCGCCCACGCGTCCGGCGCGGCCCCGAAGACGGTCCGCACCTCCAGCTGCCGCACCACGAGATCGGTCGGGTCGAGCCCGTCCGCCCCGGCCGCCGGGATCCCGGTGAGCACCAGGCGCCCGCCCCGCCGCAGCAGCGACGCCGCGGTGCGCGCGGCGGAGGCGGACCCGGCGGTCTCGATGACCACGTCGAAGTCGTCCGGCAGCTCGTCCCCGCGCAGCTTGAAGTCGGTCGCCCCGAACTGCCGCGACAGCGCGGCCCGTTCGTCCCGCGAGCCGACGACGAGCAGCTCGGCGGGTGAGCCCGCCGCGAGGAACTGCACGGCGAACATGCCGAGCGTCCCGGTCCCGACGACGGCCACCCGGTCCCCGGGCCGCGCCTCCGCCTTGAGCGCGGCGGCGGCGATGCACGCGGCGGGTTCGAGCAGCGCCGCGGCCGACAGGTCTGCGTCGTCCGGCAGGACGTGCAGCAGGCGCGCGGGCAGCACCAGCGTCGTCGCCATCGCCCCCGGCTGCGTGAAGCCCGTCTCCTCGTACCCGGCGGTGCACAGCGTCGTCTCACCGGCGTGGCAGCGGTCGCACACCTGGCAGTTGCGAAACCCCTCGCCGACGACCTTCCGGCCGGCCAGCGACGCCGGGACCCCGTCGCCCACCGCGTCCACCACACCGGACCACTCGTGCCCGGGGGTCAGCGGGTAGCGCACGTAGCCCTCGGGGCGGTTGCCCTGGTACACCTCGCGGTCGCTGCCGCAGATGCCCACGGCGTGCACCCGCACCCGGGCCTCGCCGGGCCCCGGCGCGGCCGGCTCGTGCGCGACGAGCCGGTGCTGCCCGGGGGCGTCGACGACGACCGCGGAGCTCACTTGCCCGCCTTGGGGTCGCGCTTCTCCCAGCCCTCGGCCCACAGGTCGAAGCGGGCCTGCTGCTGCGGGAACTCGGCGGCGGCGTCGACGTCGAGCTCGACGCCGAGGCCGGGCTCGTGCGACAGCTCGAAGTAGCCGTCCACGACCTGCGGCGCGCCCTTGACGACCTTCTTGATGTCGGCGTCGGCGAAGTCGTTGAAGTGCTCCAGGATCTTGAAGTTCGGCGAGGTGAAGCCGACCTGGAGCGAGGCGGCGGTGAGCACGGGCCCGCCCACGTTGTGCGGGGCGACCAGCATGTAGTGCGTCTCGGCCGTCGCCGCCAGCTTCCGGGTCTCCCAGATGCCGCCGATGTGGCCGACGTCGGGCTGGATGATGTCCACGGCCTGGCTCTCGAAGAGCTCCCGGAACTCGATCCGGTCGTGGATCCGCTCACCGGTCGCGACCGGCATGTCGACCTTCGCGGCGACCTTCTCCAGCGCCTTGAGGTTCTCCGGCGGCACCGGCTCCTCCAGCCACGCGGGCTTGAACGGCGCGAGGTCACGGGCCAGCCGGATCGCCGTGGCGGGGGAGAACCGCCCGTGCATCTCCAGCATCAGCTCCGCGTCGGGGCCGATGGCGTCGCGCACGGCCTCGATCAGCGACACCGCGTACAGCGACTGCTCGTGGTCCAGCTCGAAGTGCCCGGTGCCGAACGGGTCGATCTTCAGCGCCTTGTACCCGCGCTCCATCACCGCGCGCGCGGCCTTGTGGTAGGCCTCGGGCGTCCGCTCCGTGGTGTACCAGCCGTTGGCGTACGCCTTGACCTTGTCGGTGACCTTGCCGCCGAGCAGCTGCCAGACCGGGACGCCCAGCGCCTTGCCCTTGATGTCCCAGCAGGCCATCTCGATCACGGCGATGCCGGACATGACGATCTCGCCGGCCCGGCCGTAGTCGCCGTACTTCATTCGCTTGACCAGGTCCTCGACGGCGAACGGATCGGAGCCGAGAATGTGGTTGGCCTTGGCCTCGTTCAAGTAGCCGATGAGCGCGTCGGTGTGGCCCAGCATCCGGGTCTCGCCGACGCCCGTGATGCCCTCGTCGGTGTGCACCTGGACGTAGGTCAGATTCCGCCACGGAGTCCCGACCACATGCGTGCTGATTCCCGTGATGCGCAAGGCAGTTGCCCCCTGAGCTGTTCGATATTTCGTCACACGTTCGAAATGCTGGCGTGACAGTAAGGACGGGCCTGGGGGAGTGTCAATGGGTCTGCACCGAACAGCGCTGGTCGGAACGGGCTCTTCCGCACAGAAGATTCACAGCACCGGCTTTTTCCGTTACCGACCCGGCGCCTAGCCTCCCTACGTCATGGACTACTGCCACCCGTGCCGCAGACACCTCAACGGCGCTCTCGCCTGCCCGGGCTGCGGCACCCCCGCCGACGCCGTGCGCGCCTACGCCGAGGCGCTCGCCGCGCAGGAGTCGGCCGAAGAGACCGAGACGGCCGAGCGGGAGGAGCCGCTCCGGCCGCGCGGCCGCAGCCGGCGCCGCGTCCGCGCCGCGCACCGGCGGCGCCGCGGCCGCATCCTGTTCGCCTCCGCGGGTCTGGTCCTCGCGGCGGGCGGCCTCGGCCTCGCCGAGCTCGCCACGGAGTCCTCCGGGGGCACCGAGGGCCAGGCTGCCCCCGACATGTCCGACGTCGGCACGGACGCCGCGGAGGCGTCCCCGGCGTCCGCCGACCCGGACCCCGCCGCGCCCACCGCACCGCCCTCGTCCTCCGCCGTGTCCGCGTCGCCGTCGGCGTCCCCGAGCCCGACCCGCGAGGCGCCGTCGACGTCGCCCGGCACCGAGCAGCGGGACACTCCGGTCAACTCCACCTCGGCCGCGGCCAGTTCACCGCCCGACTCGCCGACCACGGCGCGCCCGACCACCGCCGCGCCGCGTCCGACGGCCACGAAGCCCACCGCCCAGCCGTCCCCCTCGGAGACGTGCGAGCGGTTCCTGTGGTGGTGCACCTGAGGGGTGCCCGGACGGTGCGGGGGTCAGTCGATCCCGAGCATCCGGCGCAGCATCCCCCGGAACGCCACCCGCTCCTCCCGGGAGAGCCCGGCCAGCGGCTCCCGCGCGAAGTCCAGCGACTCCCGCAGGACGCGGGCGAGCCGGCGCCCCTCCGCCGTGGGCACGGCCACCTTGACCCGCCGGTCGCCCGGTGAGGGCTGCCGCTCCACGAGCCCCCTGGCCTCCAGGCGGTCCACGATCCCCGTCACGTTCGACGGCTCGCACTTGAGGCGCTGCGCGACCTGCCGCATCGGCAGCGGTTCGAGCGACAGCAGCCCCAGCACCCGCGCCTGCGCCCCCGTGAGCCCGTGCTCCGCCGCGGCCTCGTCGAACTCCTGGTGATAGCGCGCGACGACCTCGCCGATCAGCTCGACGACTTCCAGCGTGAGCGGATCCATCCGGGGGGAACGTGTGGCGGTCATGGGCTCCAGGGTACCCAGTTACTTGACATCCTGAAATATTCAGGAGCATGGTTGTTTCAGGTACTGAAATACTTTTCCCTACTGCTGACGAGGATCGCGCATGTCCGCCGACACCCCCCAGATCCCTGCCACCGGCCGCGAGTGGGTGCTGATCAGCCGCCCCGTCGGCTGGCCGAAGCCCGAGGACTTCGAGCTGCGCGAGGCCCCGGTCGCCGCGCCGGCCGCGGGCCAGGTCCTGGTCAAGAACCTGTACGTGTCGGTCGACCCCTACATGCGCGGCCGGATGTCGGCGGCGAAGTCGTACGTCGCGCCGTACGAGCTGGGCAAGGCCATGCAGGGCGGCGCGGTGGGCGTCGTCATCGCCTCGAACGACGAGGGCGTCGCGGTCGGCGACCACGTCCTGCACTTCTTCGGCTGGCGCGAGTACGCCACGTTCGACGCCAAGCAGGCCGTGAAGGTGGACCCGGAGGCCGCGCCGCTGTCCACGTACCTCGGTGTCCTCGGCATGACGGGCCTCACCGCTTACGCGGGCCTGCTGCGCACCCTCGCCTTCAAGGAGGGCGACAGCGTCTTCGTGTCCGGTGCGGCGGGCGCGGTCGGCGGCCAGGTCGGCCAGATCGCCAAGCTGAAGGGCGCCTCGCGGGTCATCGGCTCGGCCGGCTCGGACGAGAAGGTCAAGCTCCTCATCGAGGAGTACGGCTTCGACGCGGCCTTCAACTACAAGACGGGCGACGTCCACACGCTCCTGAAGGAGGCCGCCCCCGACGGTGTCGACGCCTACTTCGACAACGTCGGCGGTGACCACCTGGAGGCCGCCATCGCGCGCCTGAACCGCGACGGCCGCATCGCCGTCTGCGGCGCGATCTCCGTCTACAACAACACGGAGCCGGCCCCCGGCCCGCGCAACCTCTCCCGCCTCATCCAGACCCGCGGCCGCATCGAGGGCTTCCTCGTCGGCGACCACTACGACCTGCAGCCGCAGTTCGTGCAGGAGGTCGGCGGCTGGGTCAGGTCCGGCGAGCTCAAGTACCGCGAGACCGTCGTCGAGGGCATCGAGAACAACCTGGAGGCGTTCCTCGGCGTCCTGCGCGGCGACAACACCGGAAAGATGGTCGTGAAGCTCTGACCTCACCGATCTTCATCGAGTGACCCAGGCCACACCGTGATGTTCCATGATTCGGTAACCTCCTTCCACTTAACGAAATAACCGAACGAGGGAGCCGGTCATGGCCATCACGCAGTCCGACGTCGTCTACACCGCCGTAGCCACCGCCGAGAACGGCCGCGACGGCCGCGTCGCCACCGACGACGGCAAGCTCGATGTCGTCGTCAACCCGCCCAAGGAGCAGGGCGGTTCGGGTGCGGGCACCAACCCCGAGCAGCTCTTCGCGGCCGGCTACAGCGCCTGCTTCCAGGGCGCCCTCGCCGTCGTCGCCCGCCAGGAGAGCGCCGACATCACCGGTTCGACCGTCACCGCGAAGGTCGGCATCGGCAAGAACGACGAGGGCTTCGGTCTGATCGTCGAGATCGCGGCGTCGATCCCGAACGTGGACGCGGCCACCGCCAAGTCCCTGGTCGAGAAGGCCCACCAGGTCTGCCCGTACTCCAAGGCGACCCGCGGCAACATCACGGTCACGCTTTCCGTCTGACCTTTTTTCGGTGCCGGGCCCGTCCCGTAAGGTTTGCGCCATGCGTGATCTCGGGGCGGGCTTCGGCTATTTGATGAAGGGGCAGCGCTGGGTTGCCCAGCACGGCAAGCAGTACGGCTGGAGCCTGCTGCCCGGCCTCATCACCCTCGTCCTGTACGCGGCGGCCCTGGTCTGTCTGGCCGTGTGGGGCAGCGACTTCATCACCTGGGTCACCCCGTTCGCCGACGACTGGTCGTCGCCCTGGCTCGGCCTGTTCCGCGGCTTCCTGGCCGTCGTCCTCTTCGCCCTCGCCCTGCTCCTCGCGGTCCTCACCTTCACGGCGGTGACCCTGCTCATCGGGCAGCCCTTCTACGAGTCGCTCTCCGAAGAGGTCGACCGGGCCGAGGGCGGCGACGTCCCGGAGTCCGGCCTGCCGCTCTGGCGCGACCTGTGGATCTCGGCCCGCGACAGCCTGCGCATCCTGCTGCGCGCGGCCCTGTGGGGGATCCTCCTCTTCGCTCTCGGCTTCATCCCGTTCGTCGGCCAGACCGTGATCCCGGTGCTCGGCTTCTTCGTGACGGGCTTCTTCCTCACGGAGGAACTGACGTCGGTGGCCCTCCAGCGCCGCGGCGTCGAACTCCGCGACCGCCTCGCCCTGTTGAGGTCCCGCAAGGGCCTGGCCTGGGGCTTCGGCGCACCCCTCGCGGTGGCCTTCCTGGTCCCGTTCGTGGCGGTGTTCCTGATGCCGGGGGCGGTGGCCGGCGCGACCTTGATGGTGCGTGAACTGGAAGGCGGCCGACCGGCGCCGCCGCACCCGCACACGGCAGGCGAGGGCGACGCGGCGGGCGCGCCCCGGCCCGGAGTGACGTCATGAAGGCGGCGAACCTGGCCGTCCTCTTCGTCGTGGAACTCGTGGCGCTCGGCGCGGTGGGCGCCTACGGCTTCACCCGGGACGTGTCGGCCCCCGTCGCCTGGCTCCTGGGCCTCGCCGGTCTCGCGGTGATGATCACGACCTGGGCCCTCTTCGGCTCCCCGAAGGCCCGGTACAAGACGCGCGGCGCCGGCCGCGTCGCGTTCGAACTGGTCTGGTTCGGGGCGGGAGCCGCCGCCCTGGCGCTCGCCGGCGCCTACGTCTGGGCGATCGTCTTCGCCCTGGTCTGCGCGGTGAGCAAGGCCCTCGCGGTGCGCTGGAACCAGTGACCACCGCCGTGGGTGGGTGGGTCTAGGGCCTGTCCCCCTCCGGGGAGGACGACCCGGCGGCGCCGTCCGCGAGCAGGCCCAGGAAGTCGCGGAACGCCTGCGGCATGTCCACGCCCTCCGGGTCCAGCAGCCACTGGTACTGCAACCCGTCCATCACGGCGACCAGCAGCGGCGCGGCCCGCTCCGGCGTGAGCCCGCCCGGCAGCCGGTCGCCGTACTCGGTGCGCAGCACCTCGGCCATGGACGCCCGTACGCCGTCGTAGCGCCGGGTGAAGAACGCGCGCGCCGGATGCCCCTCGGTCACCGACTCGCCGAGCAATGCGGAGAAGGTCTGCACGATGCCGGGCCGCATCGCGTTGTACTCGACGAGCGACCCGAGGAGATCGAGCCGCCACCGGCTGCTCGGCACCGCGTCCCACTGGTCCCGCTCCTCCAGGACGGCGACGAGCAGCGCCTCCTTCGTCGGGAAGTGGTGCAGCAGCCCCTGCTGGGTGAGCCCCACCCGTTCGGCGACGGCCGACAGGCTCGCGCCCCGGTACCCGCGCTCCGCGATCACTTCGAGCGCGGCCCGCAGGATCTCGGCCCGCCGCTCCTCGCTCCGCGCGGTTCTGGTGCTGCTCATGCGGTCACCGTACGACATCGCGGGGGAGGCGCCCGGCACTCTTTATAACGTGGAAGTAACGAAACCTACCAACCTACAGGTGATGAGTGCACGATGGAGGTGCCCAGACCCCGAAGACCTCGACGAGGAGGCGCCGGCATGACGAACCAGGTGGACGGCAGCGCGGACGGCAGCGCGGACGACCGGGCCCGCGAGGCGGCGATCGAGGCTGCGCTCGGCAAGCTCGACCTCGACACCAAGGCCCGGCTCCTCGCCGGGCAGGACATGTGGTCGCTGCCCGCGATCCCCGAGATCGGCCTGAAGTCCCTGGTCATGTCCGACGGCCCGATCGGCGTGCGCGGCGTGCGCTGGACCGCCGACGACCCCTCCATCGCCCTGCCGTCCCCGACCGCGCTCGCCGCCACCTGGGACCAGGCCCTGGCCCGCCGGGCCGGCGCCCTGCTCGCCCAGGAGGCCCGCCGCAAGGGCGTCCACGTGCTGCTCGCGCCGACCGTGAACCTGCACCGCTCCCCGCTCGGCGGCCGCCACTTCGAGGCGTACAGCGAGGACCCGTACCTGACCGGCGTCATCGGCACCGGCTACGTCCAGGGCGTGCAGTCCGGCGGCGTCGGCACCACCGTCAAGCACTTCGTGGCGAACGACGCGGAGACCGACCGCTTCACCGTCGACAACGTCGTCTCCGGCCGCGCCCTGCGCGAGCTCTACCTCGCCCCCTTCGAGGCCATCGTCGCGAACGCCCACCCGTGGGGCATCATGACCGCCTACAACCAGGTCAACGGCACGACGATGACCGAGCACCGCTACCTCGTGAACGAGGTCCTGCGCGGCGAATGGGGCTTCGACGGCTTCAACGTCTCCGACTGGCTCGCCGCCCGCTCCACCACCGGCGCCGTCAAGGGCGGCCTGGACGTCGCGATGCCCGGCCCGCAGACCGTCTACGGCCCGGCCCTCGCCGCGGCCGTCCGCGCGGGCGAGGCCGACGAACCGGAGGTCGACGAGGCCGTACGGAACGTGCTGCGGCTCGCCGCCCGCGTCGGCATCCTCGAAGGCGCCGAACCGGTCGTGCCTCCCGCGCGGCGCCCGGCCGAGACCGACGGCGAGGCCCTGGCCCGCGAGATCGCCCGCCGCGCCTTCGTCCTCGTCCGCAACTCCGGTGTCCTGCCGCTGCGGCCGACCACCCGGATCGCCCTCATCGGCGCCGCCGCCCGCGACGCCCGCGTCCTCGGCGGCGGCTCCGCCACCGTCTTCCCCGCCCGCGTCGTCTCCCCGCTCGACGGACTGACCGCCGCCGTGGATGCGCTCAGCTACGCCGTCGGCGCCGACCCCAGCGACGAACTCGCCCCCGCCGACAAGGGGTTCACCCTGCGCGCCGTCTGCCGGGACGCCGACGGGAACGTCATCGGCGAGGGCTCGCTGCCCAGCGGCCAGCTCCAGTGGATGGGCGCCGACCTGCCCGCCGGCGTCACCCACGAGACGCTGCACAGCATCGAGATCAAGGGCACCTTCACCCCGCGCGAGAGCGGCGACCACGCCTTCGGCACGCGCGGCCTCGGCGCGTTCACCCTCACCGTCGACGGCACCGTCCTCTACGACGGCGTCCAGGCCATGGGCAGCGAGACCGACCCCTTCGAGGCGTTCTTCGGCGCCCCGCTGGAGCGCGGCACGGCGCACCTCACCGAGGGCCGGACGGTCGAGGTGTCGCTCCAGCACCCCCTCGACAAGTCCCTCGCGATGCCGCTGCCCGCCGTGATCTTCAGCCTCACCCACCTCGGCCCGCGCCGCGACGAGGACACCCTGATCGCGGAGGCCGTCGCCGCCGCCCGGGACGCGGAGGCCGCCGTCGTCGTGGTCGCCACGACCGAGCGCGTCGAGTCCGAGGGCTTCGACCGCACCGACCTGCGCCTTCCCGGCCGCCAGGACGACCTGGTGCGCGCCGTGGCCGCCGCCAACCCGAACACCGTGGTGGTCGTCAACTCCGGCTCCCCGGTGGAGCTCCCGTGGCGCGACGACGTGGCCGCCGTGCTGCTCAGCTGGTTCCCCGGCCAGGAGGGCGGCGACGCCCTCGCCGACGTGCTCCTGGGCGCCGAGGAGCCGGGCGGCCGCCTCCCCACCACCTGGGGCTCCCTCGCGGACGCCCCGGTCACCGGGACGACCCCGGCCGACGGCCGGCTCGCGTACACCGAGGACGTGTTCATCGGCTACCGCGCCTGGGACCGGTCCGGCGCCACCCCCGCCTACCCGTTCGGCCACGGCCTCGGCTACACCGACTGGACCTACGAGTCGATCGACGTGACCGGCACCACCGCCACCGTCCGCGTCCGCAACACCGGCGAACGCCCCGGCCGCGAGGTCGTCCAGCTCTACCTGGCGCCGACCCGGCCCGACCCGGCCCGACCCGGCCCGCCCCGCCCGCTGGCTGGCCGGCTTCGCGGGCGTGAGCGCGGCTCCCGGCGAGACCGTCGAGGCGGTCGTCGAACTCCCGCGCCGCGCCTTCGAGATCTGGGACGAGAGCACTGATTCCTGGGCGTACCAGGAGGGTTCGTACGAGCTGACGGCAGGCCGCTCGCTCACCGACGGCCGGGTCACCGAGACGATCGTCGCCTGACGGCGGCCCCTTCGGACCGGGGCGGCGGGCCCTGACCCCCGCCGCCCCACGGACTCAGCCGCGGACGCCGAACCCGTACAGCGTCTGCGAACGGAACACCTCGCCCGGCCGCAGCACGGTGCTCGGGAACTCGGGCCGGTTCGGCGAGTCCGGGAAGTGCTGCGTCTCCAGGGCGATCCCGTCCCCGGGCGCGAACGGCACCGCCGCGTCGAAGTGGTCCCCGGTGTAGAGCTGCAGGCCGGGCTCCGTCGTCGCCACGGACACCGTCCGCCCGGACGCCGGATCGTGCAGCTCCGCGACCGCCACGGCCGCGTCGGTGACCCCCTTGTCGAGCACGTAGTTGTGGTCGTAACCGGCCCCGACCTTCCGGCTCTCCCGGAAGTCGAACCGCGTCCCGGACACGTCCCGCAGCTCACCGGTCGGAATCAAGTCGTCGTCCACGACGGTCACCCGCCCGGCGTCGATCCGCACCTCGTGACCGCCCGCTGCGTTCCCGGCACCGGCGCCGCCCAGGTTCCAGTACGTGTGGTTCGTCAGGTTCACGATCGTCGGGGCGTCGGTCACCGCCTCGTACGAGATCCGCAGCGCCCCGCCCTCCTCCAGCGCGTACGTCGCCGAGACCTCGAGCCGCCCCGGGAAGCCCTCCTCGCCGTGCGGCGAGACCCGGCTCAACCGCACCGCGTGGTCCCCGGCCGGCGCCGCGTCCCACACCCGCTTGTCGAAACCGCGCTCGCCGCCGTGCAGCGCGTTCGGCCCGTTGTTCTGCGCGAGGTGGTAGATCCGCTCGTCCAGCGGGAACCGGCCGCCGGCGATCCGGTTCGCGTACCGGCCGACCAGTGCGCCCAAGTAGGGCGCGGGGTGCGTCAGATAGCCGGCCAGGTCGGGGAACCCGAGCGCGATCGGGCCCATGGCCCCGTCCCGGTCGGGCGCCTCGACCGACTGCAGGATGCCCCCGTACGTCAGAACGCGTACCCGCACCCCGTCCCGCTCCAGGGTCCAGCGGTGGACAGCGGTGCCGGTGGGAAGGGTGCCGAAGAGTTCGCCAGTCATGATCGAGACCCTACGCCCGCTCAGGCCGGCGGCTCCTTGGCGGTCACTCCGTGATACGCCAGCGCCGCGAGCCTGGCCTGACCGTCCTTGCTCGGGTGGAACCAGTCCCAGTGACTCAACTGCTCCTCCCCGAACCGGTACCCGAAGACCGCACCCCCGTCGTACCGGCACCGCTTGTCCTTCGCGCACACGTCCTTCAGGACCTCGTTGTACGCCACGACGCGCTCCTGCACCGCGTCGCGGCGGGCCGTGGCCGCCGTGTCGACGTCGTCCGGATCGGCCAGCATCGACGAGCAGATGCCCAGCTTCCACACCTGCTTGCCCAGCGGGTTCTCCCGGCCCTCGGACCAGAGCCGCTTCAGATCGGGCACGCTCGCCACATAAACCTGTGCCTTCGGCGCCTCGCTCCGCAACCCGCGCAGGGCACGCTCGAAGTCGGCCCGGAACGCGGCCACGGGCGTCATCGAACCGGCGGACGAGCGGCACGCGTCGTTCGCCCCGACCATCACCGTCACCAGACCCGGCCGCTGCGCCCCGGCCTGCTCCATCTGCAACGGCAGATCGGCCATCCGCGCGCCGGTCCGCGCGTGGTTCCAACTGTGCGTCCTGGCCCGGCTCTTGCCGAGGAGCCGGACGGCGAGGCTGTTCACCCCGGAGTCCGACCCCGTCGCCCACGACACCTCGGGGCAGTCGGCGAGCACACCGCACGCGTCGAAGCCCCGGGTGATCGAATCGCCCACCGCGGCAACCGACCGCGGACTCGTGTCCCACGTCGGGGTGGGTTTCGGCGACGGCTTCGCGGCGGCCGTGGAGCCCTTCGGGCCGGGGGAGTTGCCACCGGTGGCGTCACAGGCGGTGAGGGCCGTGACACCGAGCACGCCGGCCGTCACGGTGGCGACGGCGGCCCGCACGGCAGTTGACCGGTGGCTTCGCTTCCGCATCCCGTCGTCCCCTCCGTCTCTCACTGCTGCCTCCGTGTCGGGTGCACCGACCAGGCTGACGCCGTACGGGGGGCCGGGGTTGCGCCCCGCCGGGTGAAAGGTCGGTGTTTGTGCGCCCCGGGACCGACAGTACGTCACACTCCTTGCACCGCTGCGCGATAGCCTCGCCCCGGGGTCCCCGGTCGACCCTGTGAGACCCCGCTGTACCGGTTCCGCTAAATTACAACACGTCAGATGTGTCCCTTTTTGTCTGGACCTTTTCGGTTCGGACAGAAGGACAGAAGGTTCGGCACGGGCGCGAGGCCGCTGGGGAAGGCGACCCTCGACCCACACTGGAGGTCCGGTGACGACACGTGGAGTTCTGTACGTGCACTCCGCACCGCGCGCGCTGTGCCCGCACGTCGAATGGGCGGTCGCGGGCGTACTCGGCGCACGCGTCAGCCTCGACTGGATCAGGCAGCCCGCCGCGCCGGGCACCTGGAGATCGGAATTCTCCTGGCAGGGCGAGGTCGGCACGGCCGCGAAGCTCGCCTCCGCCCTGCGCGGCTGGCAGCTGCTGCGCTTCGAGGTGACGGCGGAACCCTGCGCGGCCGCCGAGGGCGAGCGCTACAGCGCCACCCCCGAACTCGGCATCTTCCACGCCGTCACCGGTATCCACGGCGACATCCTCATCCCGGAGGACCGCCTGCGCGCCGCCCTGGCCCGCTCCAAGGGCGGCGAGAGCCACCTGGAGTCCGAGGTCGCCAAGCTCCTCGGCAAGCCCTGGGACGACGAACTGGAGCCCTTCCGCTATGCGGGCGAGGGCGCCCCGGTCCGCTGGCTCCACCAGGTGGTGTAGCTCCCCCGGCCGTACGAAGTGGGCCCGCCCCGGTCACCCGGGGCGGGCCCACTCGCATGCTCGGCGGAGCGCCAGGACGCGCCGGAACGCGTCAGATCGTCCGGAACGCCAGGACGACGTTGTGCCCACCGAACCCGAACGAGTCGTTGAGCGCGGCGATGCGTCCCTCGACCGGCAGCTTCCGGGCCTCACCGCGAACGATGTCCGCGGCGGCCGCGGCCTCCGGGTCCAGGTTCTCCACGTTGATGGTCGGTGGAGCCAGCCGGTGGTACAGCGCGAGCACCGACGCCACCGTCTCGATGCCACCGGCGCCACCCAGCAGGTGACCGGTCATCGACTTCGTCGCGGACACGGCGAAGTGGTCGACGTCGTCGCCGAACACCTTGCGCAGCGCCTTGAGCTCGGCCACGTCTCCGGCCGGCGTCGACGTCGCGTGCGCGTTCACGTGGACGATCTCGGCCGGGTCCAGGTCGGTGTTGTCCAGCAGGTGCTGCAGGGCCTGCGCGATCCCGCGGCCCTCCGGCTCCGGCTGCACGATGTCATGGCTGTCGGCGGAGATGCCCTGGCCGACCGCCTCCGCGTAGACACGGGCACCACGCGCGGCGGCGTGCTCGGCGGACTCCAGGACGATCACGCCGGCGCCCTCACCGAGGACGAAACCGTCGCGGGCGACGTCGTAGGGGCGCGAGGCACCCTGCGGGTCGTCGTTGTTCTTGGACATCGCCATCATGTTGCCGAACGCGGCGATGGGCAGCGGGTGGATGGCCGCCTCGGTGCCACCGCAGACGACGACGTCCGCGCGGCCGGTGCGGATCATCTCGATGCCGTAGCCGATGGCCTCGGCACCCGACGCGCAGGCGGAGACCGGCGTGTGCACACCCGCGCGGGCGTTCACGGCCAGGCCCACGTTGGCCGATGGGCCGTTGGGCATCAGCATCGGCACGGTGTGCGGGGAGACGCGGCGAACGCCCTTCTCCTTCAGCACGTCGTACTGGTCGAGAAGCGTGGTCACGCCACCGATGCCGGACGCGATGACGGCGCCCAGCCGGTCGGGGTCGACGGACGGGTCCTCACCGGCCTTGTCGGTGAAACCGGCGTCCGCCCACGCCTCCTTGGCGGCGATCAGCGCGAACTGCGCGGAGCGGTCCAGCTTGCGGGCCTGCGGGCGAGGAATGACCTCGCTCGGATCCACGGCGACCGGCGCCGCGATGCGGACCGCCTGCTCGGCGGCCCACTCCTGCTCGAGGGGCTTGACGCCGGAACGTCCGGCGACCAGGCCCTCCCAGGTGGATGTCACGTCGCCACCCAGCGGTGTGGTTGCGCCGATACCGGTGACGACCACGGTGCGATTGGTCGAGCTCACAGGAATTCTTTCTCCAACGGATGCGAGGGATTCAGCGGCGCCACCGCCGGGTGGCGGAGCGACTGACCTCAAGGTCGAGAGCTGGTGGCTCAGGCCTGGTGGTCGAGGATGTACTTCGTGGCGTCGCCGACGGTCTTGAGGTTCTTGACGTCGTCGTCCGGGATCTTGACGTCGAAGCGCTCTTCGGCGGCGACGACGACCTCGACCATGGACAGCGAGTCGACGTCCAGGTCATCGGTGAAGGACTTGTCCAGCTGGACGTCCTCGGTGGGGATCCCGGCGATCTCGTTCACGATCTCGGCGAGACCGGCGACGATCTCTTCCTGAGTGGCGGCCATCTTGGCGCTCCTTCGGTGTGTATCCAGAGGGTGTGGCGCCCACCGCGGCAGCGGCAGGGTGGTGACACCGTCCGGACCAGGTGATCCGGACGGGGATGCCTAGGGGAGGGTAACGACCGTGGCGGCGTACACGAGACCCGCCCCGAAGCCGATGACGAGCGCGGTGTCGCCGCTCTTGGCCTCGCCGGTCGCCAGGAGCCGCTCCATCGCGAGCGGAATCGAGGCGGCCGAGGTGTTACCGGTGGTGCGCACGTCGCGGGCGACCGTGACGTGCTCCGGCAGTTTCAGAGTCTTCACCATCGAGTCGATGATCCGCTCGTTGGCCTGGTGCGGAATGAAGACATCCAGGTCGTCCGCGCTGATTCCGGCCGCGTCCAGCGCCTGCTGGGCGACCTTCGCCATCTCGAACACGGCCCAGCGGAACACCGCCTGGCCCTCCTGCGTGATCGCAGGGAACTTGACGTTGCCCTCGGAGTCCACGGGCAGCTGCGACACGTCGCCGTTGCGGAACGTGTCCCACGGCACGGTCTGCTTGATCGTCCCGGCCTTGTCACCCTCGGAACCCCACACCGTGGGGCCGATCGCGGGCTCCTGGGCAGGACCGACGACCACGGCACCGGCGCCGTCACCGAACAGGAAGGCCGTCGCACGGTCCTCCAGGTCGGTCAGGTCCGACAGCCGCTCCACGCCGATGACGAGGACGTACTCCGCGCTGCCCTCGACGATCATGCCCTTGGCGAGGGTCAGCCCGTAGCCGAAGCCGGCGCAGCCCGCGGAGATGTCGAAGGCCGCGGCCTTCTGCGTCCCCAGCCGGTCCGCGATCTCCGTCGCGATGGCCGGCGTCTGCGCGAAGTGCGAGACGGTCGAC
This sequence comes from Streptomyces longispororuber, assembly GCF_024448165.1. GTDB lineage: Bacteria > Actinomycetota > Actinomycetes > Streptomycetales > Streptomycetaceae > Streptomyces > Streptomyces longispororuber_A. Next base: position 30,899 of record NZ_JAMOLN010000022.1, on the reverse strand, counting down.
ACGACCACGGCGCCGATCTGCTCGGACCGGATCCCCGCGTCGGCGATGGCCTTGCCGGACGCCTCGACGGACATCATGGCCACGGTCTCTTCGTCATTGGCCCAGTGGCGGGTGGAGATGCCGGAGCGCGAACGGATCCACTCGTCGGACGAGTCGATCTTCTCGAGGATCACCTCGTTCGGCACGACCCGAGTCGGCCGGTACCCGCCGACACCGAGGATGCGCGCGTACGGGGCACCCTTGCTGGGCTTGATCTTCGACATGCTGCTCGGATCTCCTTCTCAGGCCGTTGCTTCTGTGGCTTCGGCGATCAGGGCGCGGGCCGCGTCGAGGTCGTCGGGGGTCTTCAGGGCGAGGGTCTTGACGCCGGGCAGCGCACGCTTGGCGATACCGGTGAGGGTGCCGCCCGGGCACACCTCGATCAACGCGGTCACACCGAGCTCCTGGAACGTCTCCATGCACAGGTCCCAGCGGACCGGGTTCGCGACCTGGCCCACCAGGCGGGAGACGATCTCGGCGCCGGTCGCGACGGTCTTGCCGTCCTTGTTCGACACGTACGTGATTGTGGGGTCGGCCGGGGCCAGCCCGGCGGCGGCCTCCTCCAGCGTCGCCACGGCGGGAGCCATGTGCCGGGTGTGGAACGCGCCGGCCACCTTCAGGGGCACCACGCGCCGCACGCCCTCGGGCTTGTCGGCCTCCAGCGCGGCCAGCTCCTCGAGCGTGCCGGCGGCCACGATCTGGCCCGCGCCGTTCACGTTCGCCGGGGTCAGGCCCAGCTTCTCCAGGTGCGGCACGGTGACCTCGGGGTCGCCGCCGAGCAGCGCCGCCATCCCGGTCTGCGTGATCGCCGCGGCCTCGGCCATGGCCAGACCGCGCTTGCGCACCAGCTGCAGAGCGGCGGTGTCGTCCAGCACGCCCGCGAAGGACGCCGCGGTGAACTCGCCGACGCTGTGCCCCGCGACCGCACCCGGCGTGACGTCGCCGAGCGCCGAGGCGGAGAGGATCCCGGCCGCCACGAGCAGCGGCTGGGCCACGGCCGTGTCACGGATCGCGTCCGCGTCGGCCTGCGTGCCGTAGTGGGCGAGGTCGAGTCCGATGGCGTCGGACCACGCGGCGACGCGGTCGGCGGCACCGGGGAGGTCGAGCCAGGGGGTCAGGAAGCCGGGCGTCTGAGCGCCTTGGCCGGGAGCGACGAGTACGAGCACTCTCACACTCTCTCTTGTGGACGGTGCGGGCCGCCCGTGGGGACAGGGACGAAGAACCGAAGGGGGAATTGTAGACCCCCGACAAAAGCCTACGACTGAGGATCTGCGTCGGCCAGACGCCCCAGGATCAGCGCGATGCGCAGGGTGAACGCCGAGCGCACATCCGATGGCGACCACCCGGTGACGTCGGTCACACGTCGGAGCCGGTAGCGGACGGTGTTCGGGTGTACGAAGAGCATCCGGGCCGCACCTTCGAGGCTGCTCGCCTGCTCCAGGTAGACGCTGAGCGTCTCCAGCAGAGCCGAGCCCGCTTCCTCCAGCGGTCTGTAGATCTCCTCCACCAACTGGTCCCGCGCAGCCGGGTCTCCCGCGATCGCGCGCTCCGGAAGCAGATCGTCCGCCAGAACGGGACGCGGAGCGTCCTGCCACGCGCCGCACGCCTTGAGCCCGGCTGCCGCGGCCTGCGCGGAACGGGTGGCCGCGAGCAGGTCGGGCACCACGGGCCCGGCGACCACCGCCCCCGCGGCGAACGGCCCGATCAGCGACTTCGCCACGGCCAGCGGATTGTCGCTGCCGCCCGCGATCACCACGAGCCGGTCACCGAGCACACCGGTCAGGACCTGCAGCTTGGCGTGGCGCGAGGCCCGCCGGATGGCTTCCACGGTCAGCTCGCTGTCGCCGTCCGGCGCGGTGCCGAGCACCACGCACACGTGCTCCGGCGAGTTCCACCCCAGTGCCGCGGCCCGGCTGACCGCGCCCTCGTCGGCCTCCCCGGACAGCACCGCGTTCACCACGAGGGACTCGAGCCGCGCGTCCCAGGCGCCCCGCGCCTCCGCCGCCTGCGCGTACACCTGGGCGGTCGCGAACGCGATCTCCCGCGCGTACACGAGCAGCGCCTCCCGCAGCACGCTCTCGTCACCGGGCGCGGCCACCTCGTCGATGGCCGACTCCATGACCTCGATCGTGGTGCGCACCATCTCCACGGTCTGGCGCAGCGTGATCGCCCGCGTCAGCTCCCGCGGCGCGGTGCCGAAGACGTCCGTCGAGATCGCCTGTGGCGCGTCCGGGTGCCGGAACCACTCGGTGAACGCCGCGATACCCGCCTGCGCGACCAGGCCGATCCACGACCGGTTCTCCGGCGGCATGGCCCGGTACCAGGGCAGCGTCTCGTCCATGCGCGTGATCGCCTGCGCGGCGAGCGCCCCGGAGGACTTCTCCAGGCGCTTCAGGGTCGCCGAGTGCGGGTGGGCATCCGCGAGGGCGTCCGGACGACGGCCGGCTGATTCGTTCTCTGAAGGCTGCGCTGATTCCGATTGGGGCACGGGGACAAGACTGCCTTATCAGGACGGCCCAGCGGAGTGGAGGGTCCGACGTGACTCCGACGTGACTCCGACGCGAGGCCGGAAGCGGGGACTACCGTGTACTCCGTGATCGACGTACGCCGCTCCGGCGACCGCTACCCCGGCGGCGAACCCGATGCCGGGATCGACTCCCGCCACGCGTTCTCCTTCGGCCCGCACTACGACCCGGACAACCTGCGCTTCGGCGCGATCCTGGCCTGCAACGAGGAGCACCTCGCCCCCGGCGCCGGTTTCGCGGAACACCCGCACAGCCACACCGAGATCGTCACCTGGGTCGTCACCGGCGAACTCACCCACCGCGACTCCACCGGCCACGAGTCCGTCGTCCGGCCCGGCGACGTCCAGCGCCTCAGCGCGGGCGCCGGCGTCCGGCACGTGGAGCGCAACGACGGCATCGAACCGCTCGCCTTCATCCAGATGTGGCTGGCCCCCACCGACCCCGGCGGCGACCCCGCCTACGAGGTGGTCCACGGCATCGCCGACTCGACCCCCTACGACGTCCCGGCGGCCGGCGCCATGCTCCACGTCCGACGCCTGACCCCGGGCGAACGGGCCGAACTGCCCGCCGCCCCCTACGTCTACCTCCACGTGGTGCACGGCGAAGTGCGCCTCGGCAAGGAGGAGTTGGCCCCCAGCGACGCCGCCCGTATCACGGCGGAGCCCGGCCTTGAACTGCGGGCGACGACGGACGCGCAGCTGCTGATCTGGGAAATGAGCGGCTGAGGCCTCCCAGGGGCCGCTTCCCAGGGGCCCTTCGCTCAGATCTCCGCGAGCACCGCGTCGGTGAACGGCGGCCATACCTCGGCCGCCCACGGCCCGAACGCCCGGTCCGTCAGCGCCACACATGCCGCCCCGGCAGCCGGGTCCACCCACAGGAACGTGCCGGACTGCCCGAAGTGCCCGAACGTCCGCGGCGACGAAGAACTCCCCGTCCAGTGCGGCGACTTGTGGTCCCGGATCTCGAAGCCGAGCCCCCAGTCGTTCGGGTTCTGGTGCCCGTACCCCGGGAGCACACCCTTCGTACCCGGGTACTGCACGGTCATCGCCTCGGCCACGGTCCGCGGGTCGAGGAGCCGGGGCGCCTGCACCTCAGCGGCGAACCGCACCAGGTCGTCCACCGTCGACACGCCGTCCTTGGCGGGCGAGCCGTCCAGCGAGGTCGCCGTCATGCCCAGCGGTTCGAGCACCGCCTGGCGCAGGTACTCGGCGAACGGGATGTCCGTCGCCTTCGCGATGTGGTCCCCGAGGACCTCGAAGCCCGCGTTCGAGTACAGCCGCCGGGTGCCCGGCTCCGACGTCGTCCGGTGCTCGTCGAAGGCGAGTCCGCTGGTGTGGGCCAGCAGGTGCCGGACCGTCGAGCCCGCCGGACCGGCCGGCTCGTCGAGCTCGATCGCGCCCTCCTCGTACGCGACGAGTGCCGCGTAGGCCGCGAGCGGCTTGGTGACCGAGGCCAGCGGGAAGCGGTGGGCCGTGGGGCCGTGTGTCCCCGTCACCGTGCCGTCCGCACGGACGACGGCTGCGGCGGCGGTCGGGACCGGCCAGTTGTCGATCAACGCGAGGCTCTGCATGAGTACGAGCCTAGAGCGTCAGCCTCATCGCGGGCGCGGGGGTGCGGGCGAACCCGAGCGAGGCGTACAGCGGCTCGCCCTCCGCCGTCGCGTGCAGATCGACCCGGTGCACATCGCGCTCCCGGAACCAGTCGAGGAGCGCCTCCATGCAGGCCCGCGAGTAGCCCCGGCGCCGGTGGTCCGGGTCGGTGCACACATTGAAGACGTGCCCGGCGGTGCCGGCCGGATTGCCGGGGCTGCCCAGGCTGTGGTCGATCGCTCCGGTGGCGCAGGCCGCGAGCGTCCCGGCGCCGTCCGGGGCGTCGACGACGAACGCCGTCAACTCGCCGTCGGCGGCAGCGAGATGGGACCGCAGCGCGGCGACGGTGGCCGGCTGCCACCGCACGTCGTCGCTGGGCCGCATCGCATCGAGCATGATCTTGCGCAGGCGGGTCAGTTCTTCGGCGTCCTCGGGGACGGCACGGCGGACCAAGGGCATGATCCGCACCGTAACGGGACGTCTCCGGGATGTCGTCCGGATTTCCCCACGATGTGCTTGCTTGGAGTGCACTCCAAGGTTCTAGCGTGGGGCCCATGACGGTGATGGAGACCACCCCCGCACCCGCCCCGGCCAAGGTCGACGTCTGTGCCGCGGCGCCCGAGTCACATCCGCGCCCGAACGGCCAGGACCGCTACACCATCAGTGAGGTCGTCGCCTTCACCGGGCTGACCGCGCACACCCTCCGCTGGTACGAGCGGATCGGCCTGATGCCCGACGTCGACCGCTCGCACACCGGCCAGCGTCGCTACAGCAACCACGACCTGGACTGGCTCGCCTTCGTCAACAAGCTCCGGCTCACCGGGATGCCCGTGGCCCACATGGTCCGCTACGCCGAGCTGGTGCGCCTGGGCGAGGAGACCTTCGCCGAACGCCAGGAGCTGCTCGAGTCGACCCGCCGCGACGTCCTGAACCGCATGGCCGAACTCCAGGACACCCTCGCCGTACTCGACCACAAGATCAATTTCTATGCCGGTACCCGTCCGGCGCCGGAAAGGGATTGACCGCATGAGCACGGAACGAACGCCGCGGGCAGGCGAGCGCATATCCACTGTCGAGTTGGGAAGCAACGGGCCCGTGGTGGGCACTCAGGGCCTCGGCTGCATGGGGATGAGCTGGGCCTACGGACCGACCGACGCCGACGGAGCCCGGGCCACCCTGGAGCGGGCCCTGGAACTCGGCGTCACCCTGTACGACACCGCCGACGCCTACGGTGCCGGTGAGAACGAGAAGTTCCTGGCTCCTTTCGTCAAGGCGCACCGCGACGAGATCGTCCTGGCGACCAAGTTCGCCATCGGACTCGACCCGAGCGACCCGTACAAGCGCGTCATCAGCAACGATCCCTCCTACATCCGGACCTGCATCGACTCCAGCCTGGAGCGTCTGGGCATCGACTCGGTCGACCTGTACTACATGCACCGCCGGGACCCGAAGGTGCCGATCGAGGAGACGGTCGGCGTGATGGCCGAGCTCGTCGCCGCAGGCAAGGTCAAGCACCTCGGCCTCAGCGAGGTCACCGCCGACGAACTACGGGCCGCGCAGGCCGTCCACCCCATCGCCGCCGTCCAGTCGGAGTGGTCGCTGTTCAGCCGCGACATCGAACGGTCGGTGGTGCCCGCCGCCGCCGACCTGGGCGTCGGGCTCGTCCCGTACTCCCCGCTCGGCCGTGGCTTCCTCACCGGCGCCTTCGTCAGTGCCGACAAGGAGCTGTCCGACGACGACTTCCGCCGCCAGCAGCCCCGCTTCACCGGCGACAACGCCGCCGCCAACGCGGCCCTCCTGGAACCGGTCCGCCAGGTCGCCGACGCGCACGGCGCCACCCTCGGTCAGACAGCCCTGGCCTGGGTGCACCGCCAGGCCGAGACCTTCGGACTCTCCGTCGTCCCGATCCCCGGCACCCGCAAGCCCGGCCGGGTCGAGGAGAACACCGCGGCGACCCGTGTGGTGCTCACCGACGAGGAGTTGGCACTGCTCGAACCGATCGCCTCCCAGGTCGCGGGCGACCGCTACGCCGACATGACCTTCACGTCGGCGGGCCGCGAGTAGCCGGCCCCCGGGAGTCTCGACCAGCGGCTCCTCGGTTGGCTCGGCGAACGGCCGTCGGGCACCGAGGCCGAGGCCGCTGACCAGCCCTCGCCGCCACGGCAGCACGCCCGTGGCGGCGAGCGGCGCACGAGCCCCTCACGCCAGCCCCAGGGCGAACACCGCGAACCCGGCCGCGAGCACTCCGGCCAGCGCCCGCCGCCCCCGGCTCACGCGCTTCCACGGAGACTCGAAGCCCCGGGCGTAGCGGCCTATCAGCGCGAGGAGCGCCGCGAACAACGGCAGCCAGGCGAGACGGGCCGCTATCCACACCAGTGTGTCCGGGGCCGTCGTGAGGCCCGGTATCGCCCCGGCGAAGGAGGCGGGGACCGCCGCCGCGAGCATCGCCGTCTGGTGCCAGCACAGGATCGTCATCGCCGACAGATTGATGACCACCACGGGTGCCCAGAGCGCAGGCCGGCGCAGCAGCCGGCCGATGCGGTCCCGCAGCAGTATCGCGGCGCCGCTCTGCGCGGCGGCCAGAGCGAGGACGAGCAGCGACGGCGGATGCGAGTTCGTCCGGGCCTCGCCCGGCACACCCACCATCGAGGCCGGGTAGTGGAAGGCGAGGAGGAGTGCCGCGAACAGTGCCGTACCTCCGATGAGCAGCACCCAGGCGCCCCGCCGGCCGAGCTTCTTCTCGCCCCAGCAGACGCCCAGTTGATAGGCGAACATCCAGCCCGGCAGCAGGTTCAGCAGGCTCAGCCACGAGGGCATGGCCGAGGCGAGCGGACCGTACCGGAGGAAGTCCACGACGGCGACCGAGCCGATCAGCGGCACCGCCGCCCAGACGCCGAGCCTTCTCGCGGCCCGGACGCACCACGGAGTGAGCGCCGTGATCACGGTGTAGACCCCGACGAACCACAGGGGCTGTATCACCAGCGTGGAACCCGTCCGCAAGGTCGTCTCCGGCACCCCGGCGGCGTACAGGACAGGGATCATCGCGGCCCAGACCGCGGTCACCCCCAGCACCGGTCGGCCCAGGCGGGCGAGCCTGCCCCGCAGCCAGCCGGCCGTCGAGGCGCCGCGCTCCCTGGCCCGGCGGTACGAGAGGACCGACGCGTATCCGCCGACCAGGAAGAACACGCCCAGCATCTGCAGCACCCAGCTCAGCGGGGCGAAGAAGCCGAAGGCGGCCAGCGGACTCGCATTGTGCAAGGCGCCCTGGGCGTCGAGGGAGAAGCCGCCGAGGAGCCAGTGGCCGGTCGGAACGGCGAGCAGCGCCAGAGCGCGCAGCCCGTCCACCGCCCGGTCCCGATGGGCCGGGGTCTTCGCGTCGATCGCGGCGACCGCGGAAGAAGCGGACGCCCGCAGGGTGGTCAGGCTCATGATGATGCTCCGGTGGCGATGTCGGCGAAGGCGCGCAGCGAGTCCGTGCCGGGCGCGAAGTAGCCGGTGTGACCCTCGGCGCGCTCGGTGGGCACGGAGCGGGCGCCGAACGAGGAATCGGTGGGATCGGCGCCGTGGCCGAGGCCGAACAGCTCGACGTTCGGCACCTTGCCGATCCAGTCGGTGTCGTCCCGGGCCGCCCACACCCGGGCCCGGGTGTGCAGATCGGCCACGCTGTCGGCGCGCAGCCCGGGTGAACCGAGCACGACCAGGTCCGACGCCGGGAGCCGGGCCGCCGCGAGCCCGCACACCACCGACCCGTAGCTGTGACAGAAGACGGCCGGCTTCGGCAGGCCGACCGCGGTGAGCCCCTGTACGAAGCGCGCCAGCCGGGGTGCTCCGGCGTCGGCGAGCCGGCCCGTGGCGGCATCGGGGCCGAGGCCCAGCGGCGTGGTGTATCCGACCCACGCCACCACGGCCGTGCCGTCGCCCGCGGCCGCCTGAAGGGACCGCGCCATGCCGGCAGGCGTCCCGTACACGTCCCTGGCCCGGTCGAACGAACCCAGGTCGATGTCCGAACCGGGCACGATCACGGAGACGTGCCGGGCCCTCACCAAGTCCCCGTACACCTCCGCGACTTGACCGCGGCCGCGGGGATCGAAGGCAAGGATCCGGCGGCCGGGAGCGAGCAGCTCGGCGCACCGCTCGGCGAGGGCGCGCGCGGTCGCCCGCTCCTGCGGGGTGCGTGACGAGTCAGCCGCGTCGGCCAGGGCCCGGGTGCGCTCGGCCCGCAGCGCCATCCCGTTCGCCTCGTAGCGCAGGGCTGTCGGGGCGCCGTCCAGATTGCCGACGACCGACGGGTGCCGGGCCGCGAGCTCGTGCCGCTCCACCGTGCTCAACCCGGCGAAGAACGCCGCGACTTGAGCGGGGCTCGCCGTCGCCGGGTCGGGCAGGCCGCGCCCGAGGGACCCGTCCGCGCGCCAGGACGCGCTGCCCGGCGGCGGACCGGTCAACGGGCGCTGCTCGTGCCCCGACGTCCAGCCCGCCGTACCGGCGACGATGGTCGTCGTGAGCGCCGCGGCGACCAGCGTGCGGCGACCGCGTCGTTTCCAAGAGCCCAGGCCCATCGCCCGTCTCCCCTCCGTCTGTTGGTGTGACGAGGGGAAGGTAGAAAGACGGCCTGGGGCGGGACGTCACACCACGGAGCCAACGTGCAGGTGATACCTGGGTATCCGTGTCTGATACCGCAGTAGGGGGTGGCGCGACCACACGGCGCTCACCTCGCAGGACGAACTGATACCGCGGACGTCACCGGAGGCACGGGCCGGACGGTAAATCGGCCCGCGGCGCACGAAGTGCTACCCGGGTAGGGGCTACTGTCCGCCGGGCGTGACGAGCCCCGACTCGTACGCGAAGATCACGGCCTGGGCCCGGTCACGCAGCCCCAACTTCGCCAGCACCCGCCCGACATGCGTCTTCACGGTCTGCTCGGCGAGCACCAGTTTCTCGGCGATCTCCTGGTTCGACAGACCGCGCGCGATCTCCTCCAGAACCTCCAGCTCCCGCGGCGTCAGGCTCTTGAGCTCGGGGGAGAGGTCCTTGCGCTTCGGCCGGGTCCTGGCGAAGTCCGCGATGAGTCGCTTGGTGACCGTCGGCGCGAGCAGCGCCTCGCCCGCGGCCACCACCCGCACCGCGGAGATCAGGTCGGCGGGCGGTGCGTCCTTCAGCAGGAAGCCGGACGCACCCGCGCGCAGCGCCGCGTACACGTAGTCGTCGATGTCGAACGTGGTGAGCATCAGTACCTTGGGGCGGTGCACCACGCCCGGCGGCGGCTCCAACAGCTCCTGCGCCGCGGCGAGTCCGTCCATCTCCGGCATCCGGACGTCCATGAGAACGACATCGGGATGGGTGGAGCGGCTGACCTCGACACCCTTCTTCCCGTCCGGGGCCTCACCCACGACGTCGATGTCGCTCTGCGCGTTCAACAGCGCGGCGAATCCCGCCCGCACCATGGTCTGGTCGTCGACGATGATCACCCGGATGGTCATGCGTGCCGCATTCCTTTACGCCGAGGGGGAGTCGGGCACGGTCAGCGGGAGACGGGCCGCCACACGGAACCCTCCGTCGGGCAGCGGTCCCACGTCCAGCGTGCCGCCGACCAACCGTACGCGCTCACTCATCCCGACCAGCCCGTGTCCCGTACCACCTGACTCGATCGGGGACAGTGGCTCCGTCGCCGGCCCGTTGACCACGATCACCAGCAGGGCGTCGTCGTCGAGCCCGATCGAGATGTCCGCCCGCGCACCGGGCGCGTGCCGCACCACGTTCGCCAGCGCCTCCTGCACGATGCGGTACGCCGACAGATCAACCGCCGGTGGCACGTCCCTCAGTTCACGGACCAGCGTGAGCTCCGGGAACGACAGGTCGGCGGGAACACCGCCCCGTATCGTCGCGTCGACCAGCTGCGGCAGATGTGCGAGGCCGGGCTGCGGCACCAGGTCGCCCTGGGCGTCCTCGCTGCGCAGCACCGCGAGCAGGCGCCGCATCTCCGTCAGCGACTCACGCGCGCCCGCGGCGATGGACTCGAACTCCTCGCGGGTCTCGTCGGTCAGGCCCTGCAACCGGTACGGCGCGGAGTCCGCCTGCACGGTGATCACCGACATGTGATGGGCGACGACGTCGTGCAACTCACGGGCGATCCTGGCCCGCTCCTCCAGGAGCGTGCGGCGGGTGCGCTCGGCCTCGCTGATCGTCTCCTGCTCGACGAGCTTGCGGCGGGTCTCGCCGCGCTCCCGCACCAGCGCGCCCAGCAGCAGCACGACGCCGCTCAGGACGATGAGGAGCACGCCCGTGTCGTGACTGGTGTCGTCCCGGAAGAGGCCGACGGCGATGCTCGCGACGACGGTGACCACCCAGATGCCGATCAGCGTGCGTCGGCTCTCGCGCAGCGCCAGGGCGATGCACAGCACCAGATACGCCACGACGACCATCGGCGTCCAGGGCGAGGGGCGGCCCGCGTCCCCCTGGAACAGCGGGATCGTGCCCAGGACATTGGCGGCGATCATGAGGTACCAGGCGGTCAGCGGGCGACTGACCGCCAGGATCAGCGGGGCGGACTGGGCGACGGCGATCGCTCCGGCGAGACCGCCGCCCACCCCGTAGTCGTTCGACAGGACCTGCGTCGTGACCGGGATCAGGGTCACGGTGAAGCTCACCGCGACGAGATAGGGCAGCAGCCGCATCCAGCGCTTCGGCGCCTGTGCCAGCAGGGGCTCGGAGCGGTCACCGTCGACGGCGACCGTCAGCGCCGCACCGGCGGCGGCCAGCCGGTCGCCGACGCGCCGCAGGGAGCCGGGCAGCCGCCGACGGCCCGCTCGTCCGGAGTCTTCGTCCGGAGGGCGCGGCGCCGGGTCGGGAGAGATCGGTGCAGTGCTCATGGCCAGTTCAGCGTAGGCAATGAGCAGGGTGCGTGCCGTCATACCGAGGTGCTCACCGCACCCCCTACCCAGGTATCACAGAGCGGCGCGGGCCCCGGTCGTCACAGCTCCGCGAGCAGCTCCGCCTTCTTCGTCGTGAACTCCGCGTCGGTGACCAGCCCCGCCTGGTGCAGCTCACCGAGGTGCCGGATGCGCTCGGCGATGTCCGCCGGATCACGACGGCCGGCCGACGCCGCCTCCGCACGCAGCTGCCCGCCGGTGGCCGGACCGGCCGTGCGCACGGCCGCCAGCACCGATGCCGCGAACGGCAGGGACTCGTGGACCGGGCCGTAACCGAGCCCGAAGACCACCGCCGCCGGATCCTGGTCGGCCTGCCCCGCCTGCTCAGCGGCCGCGTCCCGGCGCAGCAGCCGCAGATGCCCCTCGAACAGCTCGGGCGAGCGCCACTCGACACCACTCAGATCACCGACCGGGAACGTCTTGTCCCCGGCCTTCCACTTCGCCGACGACGCCCCCGTCCAGAACCAGCGGAAGGACACCGACCTGCCGTCGAAGGACGCCTTGCCGTCGTACGCCTTGAACTGGAGAGGCGCCTCGGGCGGCGCCACCAGATAGCCGTCGGACCGGATGTCCTCGTCGGCGACGAGCTTCTCGCGCAGTTCGTCGGCGTAGTACTCGGCGAGCGTCTCCCGCTCGGCGGGCAGCACGAGGCGGTACGGGTCGCAGCCCTCCTTGAGCTGTCCCGCCGCCGCGTCCATCAACGGATCGGCGCCCGGTCTCGGCTCGGCGTGCAGCACCACGGTCCCGCGCTTCCCCGGAGTCAGGGTCACCGCCGCTATCGCTTCCAGAGGGATGCGGCGCTCGCCCAACGCCTGAAGGAGCTTCGGCGTGCGGATCCCCCGTTCGAAGCGGATGAGCACGGAGTCGGACTCGAACTCCCAGGCGGCATGAAATCCGGCCAGTACGTCACCCATGCGGCTCATCGTATGCGGCACGCGCGCCTCCGTCGCCTGTTGCGTCGGACCACTGTTCCGCCGTTCTCTACGCGCGTCAGGTCGAGGCACCGCCGGAAAAACCCTCCCGGCAGTCCTGTTTCGCGCCCGCACACCGCACCGACCGGTACGAGCCAGTTCCGATCTCGGCGAAGTTGCTCAGGCTCTCGGTGCCCGGCACGAAGTAACCGGTGTGTCCCTTGGCGTTCGCCGCCGAGACGACGCGGGCCCCGAAGGCGGCGGAGACGGGATCGGCGCCGTGACCGAGACCGCCCACCTCCATGTTGGGCACGTCCTGGATCCAGTCGTCCTTGTCGCGGGTCGCCCACACGCGCGCGTGGGTGCCCAGGCCCGAGGCGTTGTCGGCCCGCATCCCGGGGCTGCCGGCCACCGCGATGTCGCTGACCCGCGCGGGCAGGCCGTGCGCCGCGACACCGCACACCACGGACCCGTAGCTGTGGCAGTACAGGGCCACGGGGGAGCTGCCGGGCAGGCCGCGCAGCATGGCGTTGAGCCGGACCGCGCCGTCGTCGGCGCGCATCGAGGTCGCGGCGTCCACACCCAGGCCGACGGGGGCCGTGTAGTCGGCCCAGGCGATGACCGCGGTGCGCGTGCCGGGGCTCGCGGTGCGCTCGGCGGCGTACAGCGAGCGAGCCATGCCCACGGGGGCCGAGTACTTGCGGAACGTGCGCTGGAAGGTCAGGACGTTCGTGTCGACCCCCGGCACCACGACCGAGACGCGCTGCGCCTTGTCGAGGTCGCCGAAGACCTCGGCCACCCGCCCGTTCCCCAGGGGGTCGAAGGCGAGGATCTTGCGGTCGGGGTGCGCCAGCAGCGCGAAGCGTTTCATGCGCTGCCTCGCGTCGGCGTGACCGACGGACGACAGCCTGTCGTCGTGCATGCGCTTGTACTCGACCTTGCGGGCCTGGCTGAGCGCGGTGCGGTTGGCGCTGTACCGCAGCTCCACGGGCGCACCGTTCATGTTGCCGACCGCGAGGGGATAGCGGTTGGCGAGGGCATTGCGCTGGTGGGGCGTGAGCGAGGCGAAGAAGTGCGCGAGGCGGGTGGGGGAGCCGTCGGGCGCGGGCAGGGCGTGTCCGTTGATGCGGCCGTGCTCCCAAGCGGTGAGAGCGGTCCGCAGGGGCGATGCGACGCCCCGGTGGTGACGCACCGCGGTCCAGCCGGTGGTCGCCAGCATGACGAACACGACGGCCAGCGCGAGCAGTGCGCGCCAGACGTTGAGTTGGGGGGACGAGTCGAAGGAAGTCACTGCGGGACACCCTAGGAGAAGCGCGTGGGACTCCGTGCAGTGGGTGAGGCACATCACGTTTTCAGTGGTGTATTTGGGTAAAAGCGGACGTAGTTGCGGTCAAGCCCTCACGTTGAGTGAGGGGCTCGGGCGCCCCACGCGCGCGGGAGTGCGACCTGGCTCACTCCCGTGCGTCCGGTCAGGAATCGCTCCGGCCGGGACGCCAGTGTTCGCCGAGCGACGGCTTCAGGTGATCGAGGTACGACTCGGTGAGCGCGCGGATCGCCTCGACGCTCGCGTCCTCTCCCGCACCCCACAGGCGTCCGGTCGTCCGCATCACACCACTGAACGCGGCCACGGCCACCCGCGGGCGTGGGTCGCTGTCCACGTCGAGGCCCTCGCGCTCGGCGATCACCTGCGCGATCTCCTCCTCCAGCTCGATGGAGCGGCGCAAGTGCGCGGCAAGGAGGGAGGGGGTCGATTCGATCATCTGGTAGGTGCGCATGTGGAGTTCGACCGGAATGACCTCCTCCACGGAGCGGCTCAGTGCGTCCCACGTGCCGAGGACGGTCTGCCGCATGGCCTCGAACGGGCTTTCCTCCAGGGGGCGTTCGCGCAGCGCGGCGACGAAACGGGACTCGACCATCTCCTGTACGGCGAACGCGGCCTCTTCCTTGTTCGCGAAGTACCGGAAGAACGTGCGCTGCGAGACCTCGCAGGCCTCGGCGATCTCGTCGACCGTCGTCCGGTCGAAGCCCTGGGACGTGAAGAGCTCAAGTGCCGAGCGCAGCAAGGCGTTTCGCGTCCGCTGCTTCTTGAGTTCACGCAGGTTGAGTCGCGCCGCCATGGTCCTCTTTCTCACTGTTTGTGCAGCTCACCTTAGTGTGAGCGACGTGACAGTTACCGACTTGTGAAATGCTTTGTCAACTGTCAGTAGCTGTCACTAGCCTCGAACACATGACTAGTCAGACCACTGTCGACAAGGCGGACCGGGTTCCGGAGCCCGAGCCTGTCCCGGCACCGGCCAAGGGGCTGCGCGGCCACCCCTGGTTGACTCTCTTCTCCGTCGCGATCGGCGTCATGATGGTCGCCCTCGACGGCACCATCGTCGCCATCGCCAACCCGGCCATTCAGAAGGACCTCGGCGCGAGCTTCGCCGACGTCCAGTGGATCACCAACGGCTACTTCCTCGCCCTCGCGGTCACGCTGATCACCGCGGGCAAGCTCGGCGACCGGTTCGGCCACCGGCAGACCTTCCTCATCGGTGTGGTCGGCTTCGCCGCCGCGTCGGGGGCCATCGGCCTGTCCGACAGCATCGCGTTCGTGATCACGTTCCGCGTGTTCCAGGGCCTGTTCGGCGCGCTGCTCATGCCCGCCGCGCTCGGCCTGCTGCGGGCCACGTTCCCCGCCGAGAAGCTGAACATGGCGATCGGCATCTGGGGCATGGTGATCGGCGCCTCGACCGCCGGTGGTCCGATCCTCGGCGGTGTGCTCGTCGAGCACGTCAGCTGGCAGTCCGTCTTCTTCATCAACGTGCCCGTCGGCGTCCTCGCCCTCGGACTCGGGCTCGCCATCCTCCTCGACCACCGGGCGGAGAACGCGCCGAGGTCGTTCGACATACCCGGCATCGCGCTGCTGTCCGGTGCGATGTTCTGTCTCGTGTGGGCCCTCATCAAGGCGCCGGCGTGGGGCTGGGGCGACGGCATGACGTGGACGTTCATCGCCGCGTCGGTGCTGTGCTTCGCCCTGTTCGCGGTGTGGGAGACACGGGTCGCCGAGCCGCTCATCCCGCTGGGCCTGTTCCGCTCCGTGCCGCTGTCGGCCGGTGTGGTCCTCATGGTGCTGATGGCCATCGCGTTCATGGGCGGCCTGTTCTTCGTCACCTTCTACCTGCAGAACGTGCACGGCATGAGCCCGATCGACAGCGGTCTGCACCTGCTCCCGCTGACCGGCATGATGATCGTCGCCTCGCCGCTCGCGGGCGCGATGATCACGAAGGTCGGCCCGCGCATTCCGCTCGCGGGCGGCATGGCGTGCACGGCCGTCGCGATGTACGGCATGTCCACGCTCGAGGCGGGCACCGGCAGCGCCATCATGTCCGTCTGGTTCGCCCTGCTGGGCCTCGGCCTCGCGCCCGTGATGGTCGGTGCCACCGAGGTCATCGTGGGCAACGCGCCGATGGAGCTGTCCGGCGTGGCCGGCGGGCTCCAGCAGGCCGCGATGCAGATCGGCGGCAGCCTCGGCACCGCCGTGCTCGGTGCCGTGATGGCGTCGAAGGTCGACAACGACCTCGCCGGGAACTGGGCGGACGCCAAGCTCCCGCCGCTCACGGAGGCCCAGTTGGACCAGGCGTCCGAGGCCGTCCAGGTCGGCGTCCCGCCCGTCCCGCCGAACACTCCGGCGGCCATCGCCGGGAAGATCACGGACGTCGCGCACGACACCTTCATCTCCGGCATGAGCCTGGCCTGCCTGGTCGCTGCCGGTGTCGCGGTCGTCGCCGTCCTCGTCGCGCTGCTCACCAAGCGCGGTGAGAACGCCGAGGCGGGCGCGGGCGCCGCGCACATCTGACGGCGGACGGACGCCCGTCGGGGCCGCCGGATCGCGGCGCCGGACGCACGTCTTTAAGTCGTGGACAGGGCGCTGAAACCGCCCTTGTGAGGGAAGCCCCCGGGGAACTATCCGGGGGCTTTCGCTTATCCGGGTGACGTCGCTCGGCGACCCTTCCCGGAACCAGATCTTCCGGGCCAGAGTGTCAGGCAAGTGATCAGTCGCGAACGCAACTGGTCGATACGACACGGGGGTTGAAGCACATGCGTACATCCATGCCCATCACCGTCGCCGCTGCCGCACTCGCCGCGGTGGCCCTCACTCCCGGCCTCGCCACCGCGGCGGCGCCACCGACGCTCGGCAACTGCGCGGCGGGGGAGTTGTGTCTCTGGAGCAAGACCGGGTTCAAGGGGCAACGGCACAGCTATGAGCTGTCCGGGATCGACATCGAGAGTTGCGTCGCGCTGCCGGAGGGGAGCAGCGCGGCGTCCCTCGCCAATCGAACCGGCCGTCCCGTGACCACGTACCAGTCCGCGGAGTGCGCGGAGACCGGGGAGTTCCAGACCTATCCCGGCAGCGGTACCTGGGAGCCCGAATCGCCGTACCGGGCGCGGGCGTTCAAGGTCTGGGAGAGATGACGGAGGGCGTCGCGCAATAAGCGGCGGCCCACGCGGTAGACCGCGGAAAGCGGGGGTACCCGAAGCATCGCCCGAGTCCGGACGAACTCAGGGAGTGATGATGGCGGGCTTCGGACATACCACGCGCAAGCACCCCCGCTCACGTGGCCGTACCGGGTCACGGACCGGGCCGGACCGCGCGTCGCTCGGAATCATCGGCCTCGTCTGCGCGATCGCAGGGCTCTTCGTCCTGGGGATCGTGCTGGGACCGGTCGCCGTCGTCTGCGGCTGGCTGGCCATGGGCCGTCGTTGGACCGGTACGAAGTCGGTGCCGGCCCTCGTCGCGGTCGTGCTCGGCGCGATCGAGACCCTGCTCGCGATCGTCTGGCTGGCCTCGGCGGCCGGCTCCGCCGCGGGAGGACTGTTCTGAGCGCGAGCCGCTGACCGTTCCGAGCGGTCAACTCGAGGCAGCCCCGGGTCAGTTCCCGGGGCTGTCCACGGTCGCACCCGGATTGGGGTGCGGCACGCCCGGCTCGCCCGAGGCCGCGAGCGAGGAAGCCGTCCCCGGCCGGTCCACCGTCCCTGACCGGTCCACCGTTCCCGGCCGGTCCACCGTTCCTGGCAGGTCCACCGTTCCCGGCTGACCTGCCAGGCCAGGCACCCCAGACACCTCCTCGGCTGCCTCAGACACCTCAGATGATCCCGGCGGCCCTAGCTGCCCCGACTGCCCCGACAGCACTGGCTGCCCCGACAGCACCGCCACCTGGGCCCGCAGCGCCCGTACTTCCTGTGCGAGCGCCTCGATCGCCTCAGTCTGGCGACGCTCCTCCGCGTCGTCCTTCTCGAACCGGGAGATGAACCATGCCGCGATGTTGGCGGTGACCACACCGAGCAGTGCGATGCCGGACAGCATCAGACCCACCGCGAGCGCCCGGCCCATGCCCGTCGTGGGCGCGTGATCGCCGTAGCCGACCGTCGTCATCGTGGTGAACGACCACCAGACGGCGTCGCCCAGCGTCTTGATGTTGCCGTTCGGCGAGTCCCGCTCCACCGAGAGCACCGCCAGTGAGCCGAACATCAACAGGCCCACCACAGCACCGGCGACGTACGTCGTCAGCCTTATCTGCTCCGCCATGCGGGCCCGCCGGCCCACCAGGAGCAGCGTCGACACCACACGCAGCAGCCGCAGGGGCTGCGCCAGAGGGAGCACCACGGCAAGGAGGTCGAGCGGGTGCGAGCGCACGAAGTGCCTACGGTCCTGGGCGAGGAAGAGCCGGACGACGTAGTCGAGGGCGAAAGCGCCCCACACCACCCACTCCACGACGGCGCACGCCTGGTTGACGGCGTGCGAGGCGTCCGGCCGGACGATGGGGACCGCGTAGGCGACGCCGAAGACCAGGGCGAGCGCGAGCAGCGGTCGCTGCGAGCGCCGCTCCCATCGGATCCGTGCCGGTTGCTCCTTCATGGGCGCATCGTAGGAAAAGCCGGAGGGCGGCGGGACCACAGGTCCCGCCGCCCTCCGGGGAAGGACGCGTCAGGCGTCGCCGCCGGCCGCGCCGGGATCGGCGGCCGTGACGTCGAGCAGCTGGTACCGGTCGATGGCCTGCTTCAGGACCGAGCGGTCGACCTTGCCCTCACGCGCGAGCTCCGTGAGGACCGCGACCACGACCGACTGCGCGTCGATGTGGAAGAAGCGGCGCGCGGCGCCCCGGGTGTCCGCGAAGCCGAAGCCGTCGGCGCCCAGCGACTGGTACGTGCCCGGCACCCAGCGGGAGATCTGGTCCGGCACGGACCGCATCCAGTCGGAGACCGCGACGAACGGGCCCTGCGCGCCGGACAGCTTCTGCGTGACGTAGGGCGTGCGCTGCTCCTCCTCGGGGTGCAGCAGGTTGTGGCGCTCTACTTCCACTGCCTCGCGGCGCAGTTCGTTCCACGAGGTCGCGGACCACACGTCGGCCCGCACGTTCCACTCCTGCGCCAGGATCTGCTGGGCCTCCAGGGCCCACGGGACACCGACGCCCGACGCCATGATCTGGGCGGGGATCGTGCCCGAAGTCCCGGTACTGATGCGGTGGATGCCCTTGAGGATGCCCTCGACGTCGACGTCGGCCGGCTCCGCCGGATGCTGGATCGGCTCGTTGTAGACGGTCAGGTAGTAGAAGACGTCCTCGCTGTCCGGGCCGTACATCCGGCGCAGACCGTCCTTGACGATGTGCGCGATCTCGTAGGCGTACGCCGGGTCGTAGGCGACGCAGGCCGGGTTCGTCGACGCCAGCAGCTGGGAGTGGCCGTCGGCGTGCTGGAGGCCCTCGCCGGTCAGCGTCGTACGGCCCGCGGTGGCGCCGAGGACGAAGCCGCGCGCCAGCTGGTCGGCCATCTGCCAGAACTGGTCGCCGGTGCGCTGGAAGCCGAACATCGAGTAGAAGACGTAGACCGGGATCAGCGGCTCGCCGTGCGTCGCGTAGGCCGAGCCCGCGGCGATCAGCGATGCCGTGCAGCCCGCCTCCGAGATGCCGTCGTGCAGCATCTGGCCGGTCGGCGACTCCTTGTAGGCGAGCAGGAGTTCACGGTCCACGGACTCGTACTGCTGGCCGAGCGGGTTGTAGATCTTCGCGCTCGGGAAGAAGGAGTCCATACCGAAGGTGCGGTACTCGTCGGGGGCGATCAGCACGAAGCGCTTGCCGATCTCCTTGTCCCGCATCAGGTCCTTGAGGAGCCGGACGAACGCCATCGTCGTGGCGATCGACTGCTGGCCCGAACCCTT
The DNA here is from genome assembly GCF_024448165.1 of Streptomyces longispororuber. GTDB lineage: Bacteria > Actinomycetota > Actinomycetes > Streptomycetales > Streptomycetaceae > Streptomyces > Streptomyces longispororuber_A. The sequence goes on along the minus strand of NZ_JAMOLN010000022.1, from coordinate 11,711 downwards.
CTTCACACCCGCGTACGTCTTGTCGTCCGGGAGCTGCAGCGCCTTGGAGCGCACGACCCGGGTCGGGACGTACCCGCCCAGCGCCTTGCGGCGGTCGTGCATGTACTGGATCTCTTCGGAGTCGCGGCCCGGGTGGTAGTACGGCGGGGCGCCGCCCTCGAGCTGGGCATCCGTGATCGGGATGTGCAGCCGGTCGCGGAAGCCCTTCAGGTCGGCGACCGTGAGCTTCTTCATCTGGTGCGTGGCGTTGCGGCCCTCGAAGTTCGGGCCCAGCGTCCAGCCCTTGACCGTCTGCGCCAGGATGACCGTCGGCTGGCCCTTGTGCTCCTTGGCCGCGGTGAACGCCGCGAAGATCTTCTTGTGGTCGTGGCCGCCGCGGCCCAGGTGGAGGATCTGGTCGTCGGTCATGCCCTCGACCATGGCGCGCAGCCGGTGGTCGTCGCCGAAGAAGTGCTGGCGGATGTACGAGCCGGGCTCGGTGGCGTACGTCTGGAACTGGCCGTCGGGCGTCGTGTTCAGCCTGTTGACCAGGACGCCGTCGCGGTCCTGGGCGAGCAGCGGGTCCCAACTGCGGTCCCACACCAGCTTGATGACGTTCCAGCCGGCGCCGCGGAACTGGGACTCCAGCTCCTGGATGATCTTGCCGTTGCCGCGCACCGGGCCGTCGAGGCGCTGCAGATTGCAGTTCACGACGAAGGTGAGGTTGTCGAGGCCCTCGCGGGCGGCGATGGAGAGCTGGCCGAGGGACTCGGGCTCGTCCATCTCGCCGTCGCCGAGGAAGGCCCACACCTGCGACTTGGAGGTGTCGGCGATGCCGCGCGCCTCCATGTAGCGGTTCATCCGGGCCTGGAAGATCGCGCCGAGCGGGCCGAGGCCCATCGAGACGGTCGGGAACTCCCAGAAGTCCGGCATCAGACGCGGGTGCGGGTACGACGAAAGGCCGTTGGGCGCCTTCGACTTCTCCTGGCGGAAGGCGTCGAGCTGGTCCTCGGTGAGCCGGTCCAGGAGGTACGCGCGGGCGTAGATGCCGGGCGAGGCGTGGCCCTGGAAGAAGATCTGGTCGCCGCCGTCTCCCTCGTCCTTGCCGCGGAAGAAGTGGTTGAAGCCCACGTCGTAGAGCGACGCCGACGAGGCGAAGGTGGCGATGTGGCCGCCGACGCCGATGCCGGGGCGCTGGGCGCGGGAGACCATCACCGCGGCGTTCCACCGCGTCGCGTTGAGGACCTTGCGCTCGATCTCCTCGTTGCCGGGGAAGAAGGGCTCGTCCTTGGTGGCGATCGTGTTGATGTAGTCCGTGCTGCGCATCTCGGGCACGGCCACGCGCTTCTCACGGGCCCGCTCGATCAGTCGGAGCATCAGGTAGCGGGCCCGCTCGCGGCCGCGTTCGTCGACCGCGGCGTCAAGGGAGTCGAGCCATTCCTGAGTCTCTTCTGGATCGAAGTCAGGGACCTGACTGGGAAGACCGCCAATGATGATCGGGTTGCGATCGGATCCGGAAGCCACGCTGTTCCTTCACTGTCGGTGATGCCACTGTTCCACTGTCGGGTACGCCGTTGTCCATCGTGTACCTCGAAATCGGAATCGTCATCTCTACCGAGAGGTAAACGGGACGGCCGGCGGGTGACCCATGAGAGGGTTACGAACAAATCGCAACGATACGCCCATGTCGCTCAGGTGTTCTGCGGGGTCGCCCGACCCTCGTTACGCTGGGTGTCCGGGTCAGTACGGGCAAACCCGGCAGATCGCTGTGGCATACATCACTGGCCTGCGGGGATCCTTGACTGGAGTTGCGGTGACACCGCCTGGAACGTCACCGTTTCGGCGGTCTCGGGGGCCGGGTACTTGCGCGATCCGTCGCGCACGTGTGGACTACGGCCAACGCTCCGCGCGTACGCGGGGCTGCAGACAACTTCGTAAACATGATCAGGAGGCAATCCGTGAGCGCGACCGCGGACCACGCGGAGACGAACCTTGCCGTAAGGCTCGGTTTCCAGCCCGACATGGTGGTCCAGGAGATCGGCTACGACGACGACGCCGATCAGGAGCTCCGTGAGGCCATTGAGCAGGCCACAGGTACCGAGCTCGTCGACGAGGACTATGACGACGTGGCTGATGCCGTGGTGCTCTGGTTCCGCGAGGACGACGGGGACCTGACCGATGCTCTGGTGGATGCCATCGCGTACATGGAGGAGGGCGGTTCCATCCTTCTCCTGACGCCGAAGACCGGGCGTGACGGCTACGTCGAGCCCAGCGAGCTCGGCGAGGCCGCCACCACCGCCGGACTCTCGCAGACCAAGAGCATCAACGCGGGCAAGGACTGGAACGGCAGTCGGCTCATCACGCCGAAGGGGGCCGCCAAGAAGCGGTAGCTCTCCGGCGGAACCGGTATCCCCATGCGAGGCCTTCGCGGGTGCGCTCTTGCGCGCCACGCGGAGGCCTCGTGTGCGTTCACGGCGCGGTGAGCGGCCACCTGGAGAACGCCGGCGCCCCGGCGCCAACTAGGCTGAAGCCACCCGAACAGCCCCACCGAAGGGAAGCTTCCACCATGGCGATCGAGGTCGGCACCAAGGCTCCGGAGTTCGAGCTCAAGAACCAGCACGGTGAGACCGTGCGGCTCTCGGACTTCCGCGGCGAGAAGAACGTGGTGCTGCTCTTCTACCCGTTCGCTTTCACCGGGGTGTGCACCGGTGAGCTGTGCGCGCTCCGCGACGAGCTGCCCCAATTCGTCAACGACGACGTGCAGCTGCTCGCCGTCTCGAACGACTCCCCGTTCACGCTGCGTGTCTTCGCCGAGCAGGAGGGCCTCGAGTACCCGCTGCTCAGCGACTTCTGGCCGCACGGCGAGACCTCGCGTGCCTACGGTGTCTTCGACGAGGAGAAGGGCTGCGCGGTGCGCGGCACCTTCATCATCGACAAGGAGGGCGTGGTCCGCTGGACCGTCGTGAACGGCCTGCCGGACGCCCGCGACCTGAACGAGTACGTCAAGGCGATCGACGCCCTGTGACTCGACACCCGGTGAGAAGCCTCGCCGGGGGCGGGAACCCGTCACTAGGATCCAGACGTTGATCCGATGCCAACGCACTACGGGGCTCCCCGCCCCTACAGACCATAGGGAGGACTCGTGGGAGTCAGCCTCAGCAAGGGCGGCAACGTATCGCTGAGCAAGGAGGCCCCTGGCCTCACGGCGGTCGTCGTGGGCCTGGGTTGGGACGTCCGGACCACCACCGGTACGGACTTCGACCTCGACGCCAGCGCCATCCTGACGAACGCGGAGGGCAAGGTCCGCAACGACCAGGACTTCGTGTTCTTCAACAACCTGAAGAGCGCCGACGGCTCGGTCGAGCACACCGGTGACAACCTCACCGGTGAGGGCGAGGGCGACGACGAGCAGGTCAAGGTCAACCTCGCGACGGTCCCGGCCGACGTGGACAAGATCGTTTTTCCGGTCTCGATCTACGACGCGGAGAACCGCCAGCAGTCCTTCGGCCAGGTGCGCAACGCGTTCATCCGCGTCGTGAACCAGACGGGCGGCGCCGAGATCGCCCGCTACGACCTCTCCGAGGACGCCTCCACCGAGACCGCCATGGTCTTCGGTGAGCTGTACCGCAACGGCGCGGAGTGGAAGTTCCGTGCCGTCGGCCAGGGCTACGCGTCGGGTCTGCGCGGCATCGCGCAGGACTTCGGCGTCAACGTCTGAGCCGTAGCCCAGCACCCCGCTCATCCGTCCGGCGCCGCACTCGAAGCAGTGCGGCGCCGGACGCGCTCAAGAACAGCAGTGCCCAACCCCGGGGAGGACCACGATCATGGGCGTCACGCTCGCCAAGGGAGGCAATGTCTCCCTCTCCAAGGCCGCACCGAATCTCACCCAGGTCCTTGTCGGGCTCGGCTGGGACGCACGCTCCACCACCGGAGCCGACTTCGATCTGGACGCCAGTGCGCTGCTGTGCAGCGGCGGCCGGGTCATGGGCGACGAGTGGTTCATCTTCTACAACCAGCTGAAGAGCCCCGACGGTTCGGTCGAGCACACGGGGGACAACCTCACGGGTGAGGGCGACGGCGACGACGAGTCGCTCCTGATCGACCTCTCCAAGGTGCCGGCGACCTGCGACAAGATCATCTTTCCCGTGTCGATCCATGACGCGGACAACCGCGGCCAGACCTTCGGTCAGGTCAGCAACGCGTTCATCCGGGTCGTGAACCAGGCGGACGGCCAGGAGCTCGCCCGCTACGACCTCTCCGAGGACGCCTCCACCGAGACGGCGATGATCTTCGGCGAGGTGTACAGGTACGGCGGCGAGTGGAAGTTCCGTGCGGTCGGCCAGGGGTACGCGTCCGGCCTCCGCGGCATCGCTCTAGACTTCGGAGTCAACGTTTCCTAAAGCGTTTCTCAAGCCGTGCACGGAGCGGGGGAGCCCCGTACAACCAGCACGGGGAAACCCGTACACACGATGGGGTAGGCAGTGGTCCTGAAAACCTTCGGTTGGTCGTTCGCGGTCACCGTGCTCGGGTTGATCGCGGCGGTGTTCTACGACGGTTGGGCCGCGTTCGGTGTCGTCGCGATCCTCGCCATCCTGGAGATCTCGCTGTCGTTCGACAACGCGGTCGTCAACGCCGGGGTCCTGAAGAAGATGAATGCCTTCTGGCAGAAGATCTTCCTGACGGTCGGCGTGCTGATCGCCGTGTTCGGCATGCGGCTGGTCTTCCCGGTCGTGATCGTCGCGATCAGCGCCAAGATGGGCCCGGTCGAAGCGGTCGACCTCGCCTTCAACCAGCCGGACCGCTACCAGCAGCTGGTCACGGACGCGCACCCGTCCATCGCCGCGTTCGGTGGCATGTTCCTGCTGATGATCTTCCTCGACTTCGTCTTCGAGGAGCGGGACATCCAGTGGCTGCGCTGGATCGAGCGGCCGCTGGCCAAGCTCGGCAAGGTCGACATGCTGTCGGTCTGCATCGCCCTGATCGTGCTGCTCGTCGCCTCCATGACGGTCGCGGTCCACGCCCACCAGCACGGCGGCGTGCACGTCGACAAGCAGGCGACGGTCCTGCTCGCCGGCGTCGGCGGTCTGATCACCTACCTCATCGTCGGCGGCCTCTCCAGCTTCTTCGAGAACCGCCTCGAAGAAGAGGAGGAACGCGAGCACGAGGCCGAGGAGCAGGCCAAGCGCGAGGGCAAGCCCGCGTCCGCGGTGCTGCTCGCGGGCAAGGCCGCGTTCTTCATGTTCCTCTACCTCGAGGTCCTGGACGCGTCGTTCTCCTTCGACGGCGTGATCGGCGCCTTCGCGGTCACCAACGACATCGTGATGATGGCGCTGGGTCTGGGCATCGGCGCCATGTACGTCCGTTCGCTCACGGTCTACCTGGTCCGCCAGGGCACCCTGGACGACTACGTGTACCTGGAGCACGGCGCGCACTACGCGATCGGCGCCCTCGCCGTGCTGCTGCTGATCACCATCCAGTACGAGATCAACGAGGTCATCACCGGCCTCATCGGCGTCGTCCTGATCGCCTGGTCGTTCCTCTCCTCGGTCCGGCGCAACCGGCGGATCGCCGCCGAAGAGGGCGGAAGCGGAAGTCCGGACAAGGCCCAGGTGTCATCCGGGGTTTGACCCCCGGGGCAATCCTGGAACGCTGTTGAGCGGGGCGGTCGTACGAGGACGAGTCCTCACCGGCCGCCCCGTCGGCATGTTCGGCGGGTGCGGGAACACACGGGAACGCGGCGGAACTTGGGGGCGGGATGTCCTTCTGGGACAAGCTATGGCGCGGGAACTCCGCGCAGTTCGAGTTCGATTCGGGCAGCGCGGCGACCAACACCATCGAACTCACCAAGCGGCACCCGGCCGTGTCGCTCTCCAAACAGGGCGCGGCCACCGGCAATCTGCGGATCAATCTGCACTGGCGGATGCGGACGTCGGACATCGGCGGGCCGAAGCGGAACAGTCTGGTGCGGCATCCGTTCCGGATGTTCAAACCGGACGTCGTGCAGGCGCACACCCAGTCCATGGTCAACGTCGACCTGGACCTCGGCTGCCTCTACGAGCTGGTGGACGGCGAGAAGGGTGTCGTACAGCCGCTGGGCAGCTTCTTCGGCGCGCTGAACGCGCCGCCGTATGTGAAGCTCAGCGGGGACGACCGGTTCGGATCGGCGTCCGGCGAGACCATCTACGTCAATCTCGATCACCGCGAGTCCATCAAGCGCCTGCTGGTCTTCGTCTACATCTACGACCAGACGCCGGCGTTCGACCGTACGCACGCCGTCGTGACGATGTACCCGAGCAACGGCCCGCGCATCGAGATCAGCCTCGACGAGCGACAGCCGCAGGCCCGCTCCTGCGCCGTCGTCTCCATCGAGAACGTCAAGGGCGATCTGGTGGTACGGCGCGAGGTGCGGTTCGTGTACGGGTTCCAGGCCGAGCTGGACCGGCTGTACGGCTGGGGCCTGCAGTGGGGCCGGGGCTACAAGTCCAAGGTCAGCGGCCGATGAACTGCGGGCCCTGCGGCGGCAGCCGGAAGGCCGGGTCGGGCACGGGCCCGGCCGCCACCGGCTGCGGATAGCCGTACGCGGGCTGCTGCTGCGGGGCCGGCTGCGTCGCGGGCTGTGGCGGGTAGCCGTAGGACGGCGGCTGCTGCGGCGGCAGCGGGAAGGCGGACCGGGCCGTCGCGGGCGCCGTGACCGGCGTCGGGGAGGCCGGAGCGGGGGCCGGGGAGTGCGCCGCGCCCGGCTCGGTGGACTCGTCGACCGAGATGCCGAAGTCCGAGGCGAGGCCCTCCAGACCGTTCGAGTAGCCCTCGCCGACCGCGCGCAGCCGCCAGCCGTCGCCGCGCCGGTACAGCTCGCCGCAGATCAGGGCCGTCTCGGCGCCGGTCTCCGGCTTGATGTCGAAGTGCGCGAGCGGCTCGCTGCCGTCGGAGCCGGCGTCGTACACGAGCATGCGCAGCGACGACACGTACTTGAACTCGATGTCCTCGGCCGACGCCACCAGCAGGATCCGGGAGATCTCCGGCGGGATGCCCGCGAGGTCCGCCTGGACGGTGTCGGTCAGGCCCTCGGCGACCCGCTTCTTGCCGAGCCGCCAGACCTTGCCCGACGGATGCCGGGGCTGGTTGTAGAAGACGAAGTCCTCGTCGTCCCGGACGCGTCCGTCCGGCCCGAGCAGCAGCGCCGAGGCGTCGACGTCGGGCACGCCAGGCCCCTGGGGCCAGCGCAGCACGGCGCGCACCGCCGTGGCGTCGAGCGGGAGGTTCGCCCCCTTGAGCATCGCGTGCGTCATGCGGTCATCCTGCCTTCCCGCTGCCCGTCGGGACAACGCGGGGTGCCCGGATCGACGTGCGCGCGTACGGCCGGAACACGCCGTACGACATGCCTGGGTTACCAGAATTTCATTGCAGACGGGAACCCTTGACACACCTTTGTACGTACTATTACCGGCCACATCACGTCGGGTGGCCGAGCAGCGGCCGCGCACCACGGGCCATCACCGGGGGAGTCTTATGCGTCATTTCGGGCACATCGCCCCTGAGGTGCGGGAGCGCCTGTTCCACCGGGAGCCACGGGTCTTCACCGCGGACTCCTCGCCCCGCATGCTCGCGGCCGCGCTGGGAGCCACGCTCTACAGCCCGGCCACCCGCCCGCGCCTCGCGGACGACGTGCTCAAGCTGGCCGGACGCGGTGTCGTCTCCATGGTGCTGTGCCTGGAGGACTCGATCGACGACGCCGAGGTGTCCGGCGCCGAGGACAACCTCGTGCGCCAGTTCGCGGACCTCGCGGAGCGGGTCGCGGCCGGCGCCGAACCGCCGCTTCTGTTCATCCGCGTCCGGGAGCCGGCGCAGATCACCGACCTGGTTCGCCGCATCGGCCCCGGCGTGGCGCTGCTGTCCGGATTCGTACTGCCGAAGTTCACCGAGGAGCGGGGTGTTCCGTTCCTTGAGGCGCTCACCGCCGCAGAAGCCCCTGCCGGACGTCGACTCTTCGCCATGCCGGTCCTGGAGTCTCCGGAGCTGCTGCACCTGGAGACCCGCACCGAGACCCTGGCCGGCATCTCCCGCACGGTCGACAAGTACCGCGAGCACGTCCTCGCGCTGCGCCTCGGCGTCACCGACTTCTGCTCGGCGTACGGACTGCGCAGGCCGCCCGACATGACGGCGTACGACGTGCAGATAGTGGCCTCCGTCATCGGCGACGTCGTCAACCGGCTGGGCCGGGCCGACGGCACCGGCTTCACGGTGACCGGGCCGGTCTGGGAGTACTTCCGCCACCAGGAGCGGATGTTCAAGCCGCAGCTGCGCCGCAGCCCCTTCCTGGAAGGGCGGGCCGACGAACTGCGGCAGGCGCTCATCGAGCACGACATGGACGGACTGCTGCGCGAGATCGAGCTGGACCGGGCCAACGGACTGCTCGGCAAGACCTGCATCCACCCCTCGCACGTGCTGCCCGTGCACGCGCTGTCCGTCGTCAGCCACGAGGAGTACAGCGACGCGCAGGACATCCTGCGGCCCGAGCGGGGCGGCGGCGGAGTCCTCCGGTCCGCGTACACGAACAAGATGAACGAAGTGAAGCCGCACCGCGCCTGGGCCGAGCGGACCCTGCAGCGCGCGGAGGCGTTCGGGGTGGCCCGTGAGGACGTCGGCTTCGTGGAACTGCTGACCGCCGGACTGCCCGGTGCGTAGCCGCGCCGGGCGTGACAGCAGCGGGACCAGTAACAGCAGTAACAGCAGTAACGGCAGCGACAGGGACGAGAGGGATACAGCGGACGTGGTGTGGTCGGGTACATGGGTCGCGGAGCGGCTAGGGGTCGAGCTGGCCGGTGACCAGGAGCTGACCGGGCTGCTGGGGCTCGCGCTGCGGCGCAACCCCAAGCGCGCGCATCTGCTCGTGTCGAACGTGCTGGGCAAGCACGTGCCGCAGCGCCCGTCGGTGGTCTGGCGCTCCGGGTGCGAACTGGGCGTACGGGTACGGGAGTTGCTGGGCGACGACGCGGCACGGCGGGCCGTCGTGCTCGGGTACGCGGAGACCGCGACGGGGCTCGGCCACTCGGTGGCCGACGGCATCGGCCTGGCGCCCTATCTGCACTCCACGCGCCGCCCCGTCGAGGGCGTCGCGCGCGCGGGCGGCTTCGAGGAGTCCCACTCGCACGCCACCTCGCACCTGCTGCTGCCCGAGGACCCGAAGCTGCTGGCGGGCGACGGACCGCTGGTCCTCGTCGACGACGAGTTCTCCACGGGGAACACCGTCCTGAACACCGTCCGCGCCCTGCACGCGCTGCACGCGCGCGACCACTACGTCATCGTCGCGCTCGTCGACATGCGCTCGCCGGACGACCAGGGGCGCCTGGAGGCGTTCGCCCGGGAGATCGGCGCGCGGGTGGACCTCGTGGTGGCGGCGCGCGGCTCCGTGCGGCTGCCGGACGGGGTGCTGGAGAAGGGGCAGGCGCTGGTCGCCGAGCACGAGGCGGGCGCCCCGCCCGTGCCCGCACCCCGGAGCGAGCGCGGCGAGATCGTGCGCGTCGACGGGCTCGGCTGGCCTGCCGGGGTCCCGGACGGCGGCCGGCACGGCTTCACGCCCGCGCACCGCGAGCGCCTCGAAGCGGCACTGCCCGCGATGGCCGAGCGCCTCACGCCGTACGTCCGGGGCCGCGTGCTCGTCCTGGGCAACGAGGAGCTGATGTACGCCCCGCTCCGCCTCGGCACCGCGCTCGAAGCCGCCGGGGCCGACGTCGCGTACTCCACCACCACCCGCTCCCCGGTCCTCGCCGTCGACGACCCCGGCTACGCGATCCGCACCCGCCTCGTCTTCCCCGCGCACGACGCACCCGCCGACGGACCGGGCGACCGCTTCGCGTACAACGTGGCGGGGGGCGGCTTCGACACGGTCCTCGTCGTCCTCGACTCGGCCGGCGACAGCGCCGAACTCCGCGCGCCCGGCGGCCTGTTGGACCGGGTGGCCGCGCACGCCGAGCGCGTCGTGGTCGCGGTGATCCCCTCGTACGTACCCGTCAGTGAAAGGCCCCGCATGTCCCTGCCCGAGCCGCTGCGCGGCCCCGACTTCTCCTCGTACGCGCCCGACGAGGTCGGCTGGCTGCTCCAGGACCTCTCGGACGTGACGCTGGAGGCGCCCACCGAGGAGCGCGAGGAGGCCATCCAGAGCGGGGGCGCGCACTACGCGGAGTCGCTGCCGGTCGAGTACCAGCCCAGCGAGCAGTACCAGGAGCTGTTCCACGCGGCGCTCGACGCGTCGGCCGCGCGGATCGCCCGTGCCGTCGGCGTGGTCACCGAGACGGTGCTCGCGGAGCGGTCGCCGCGGCGCCCCGTGCTGGTGTCCCTCGCGCGGGCCGGTACTCCGGTCGGCGTGCTGATGCGCCGGTGGGCGCAGTGGCGGCACGGCCTCGACCTGCCGCACTACGCGGTGTCGATCGTGCGCGGCCGCGGCATCGACGCGAACGCGCTGCGCTGGCTCGCCGCGCACCACGACCCGGCGGACGTCGTGTTCGTCGACGGGTGGACGGGCAAGGGCGCCATCGCGCGGGAACTCGCCGCCGCGATACGGGAGTTCGAGGAGGGCGGCGGCGCCGCCGGGTTCGACCCGGAGATCGCCGTGCTCGCCGACCCCGGATCGTGCGTACGGACCTACGGGACGCGCGAGGACTTCCTCATACCCTCGGCCTGCCTCAACTCCACGGTGTCCGGGCTGATTTCACGCACCGTGCTCCGGGCCGACCTGGTCGGTCCCGATGACTTCCACGGCGGCAAGTTCTACCGGGAGCTGGCGGACGCGGATGTGTCGGGGCGGTTCCTCGACGCGGTGCGGGACCGGTTCGCGGAGGTCGGTGACACGGTCGACGCCGACGTCAAGGAACTGCTCGGGGCCGACCGGACGCCGACCTGGGAGGGCTGGGCCGCCGTGGAGCGGATCAGCGAGGAGTACGGCATCCACGACGTGAACCTCGTCAAGCCGGGCGTCGGCGAGACGACGCGGGTGCTGCTGCGCCGGGTGCCGTGGAAGATCCTGGCCCGCGAGGACGCCGGGGCCGATCTCGACCATGTGCGCCTGCTGGCGGAGCAGCGCGGGGTTCCGGTCGAGGTGGTGGGTGAACTGCCGTACAGCTGCGTCGGGTTGATCCATCCACGGTTCACGCGCGGGGCGACCGGTGCGGACGGCAGGGCGGTGGCGGCGAAGTGACCCCTGTCGTTGTCGCGAGCGATCTCGACCGTACGCTCATCTACTCCGCCGGCGCCCTCGGGCTGACGATGCCCGACGCGCAGGCACCACGACTGCTCTGCGTCGAGGTGTACGAGCACAAGCCCCTGTCGTACGTCACCGAGGACGCCGCCGGGATGCTGGTGGAGCTGGGGCGGCGTGCGGTGTTCGTGCCCACGACGACGCGGACGCGGGAGCAGTACGGGCGGGTGCGGTTGCCCGGGCCCGCGCCGGCCTACGCGATCTGTGCCAACGGGGGACATCTGCTGGTCGACGGGGTGTCGGACCCGGACTGGGCGGCCGGGGTGGCGGACCGGCTGGCGGCGGAGTGTGCGCCGCTGGGGGAGGTGCGGGAGCGGATGGTCGCTGCCGCGGATCCGGCGTGGCTGCTGAAGGAGCGGGTCGCGGAGGACCTGTTCGCGTATCTCGTGGTCGACCGGGGGCTGCTGCCCGAGGGGTGGGTCAAGGAGTTCGCGGCGTGGGCCGACGGGGTCGGCTGGGGAGTGTCGCTGCAGGGGCG
>NZ_JAMOLN010000219.1 GCF_024448165.1 Streptomyces longispororuber | reverse complement strand
GCCGCGCCGAGGAGCGGTCCGAGCCGCCGGTCGAGCGCGCCCGCGGCCTCCACGGCCCGCCGTGCGTCCGGGCCCGCCGCCACCAGGACGTGCAGCGTCCGCACCAGCTCCGTCGTCCGCGGCTCGGGCCGGTCCACGTCGATGTGCACGGCGACGCTGTCGTGCACCGCGTCCGCCAACCGCCGTGCGGCGCCCAGGAGCTGGGTCGACGTCACGCGTCCGACTCCCGGGATCTGCTGCAGCCGTCCCGGCCCGGCGTCCAGCACCTGGGCCACCGTCGCGAGCCCGGCGCGCTCCACGGCGTCGAGCCGGAGCCGCCCCTCGGTGGCCTCCTGGAGCCGGGCCACCGGCATCACATCGAGCGTCCTGGCCACCGCCTCGTCGAGGATCGGCGCGAGGGCGTCGCGCGCCGCCCGCACGGCCCGCTCGTGGTCCGACAGCAACGACCGCGCCGCGGTGTGCAGCCGGGCACCCCGTGCGACCGCCTCCCGTTCGCTGCGCCCCATCCGTCCTCCCGTGTCCCCGGATCCCGGCCCGGCATCTTCCCACCGTAAGGCGGCAACCTTCCGGCCTCCCGGCGACGACCGCTCATCGGCCCGTGCCACCCGGCACGGGACACCCCCACCTCCTACGGAGTGCAGGCGCAGATGAGCGACACACCCCAAGAGACCCCGCGAACGGCTCCCGGTACGCCCCGCGGAACGGGCCGCGGCAAGGCCAGGCATCGCAGGCGCAGCACCGCCCTCGTCGTGGGGGCGCCGCTCGCGGTGGCCGCCGCGGCCGCCCTCGCGTACGGCGGCGGCCTGCTCGGCGTCGACGGCGACCGGGCCTCTGCCGCGACCCCGGCGAAATCGGCGGCCCCCGCGACGCCGCAGACCTCCGTGGCCTGGGCCGACGACGTCGCCGACGGCTTCGCGTCGGTGAACGCGCAGGGCCAGAACGGCACGTACGGCGGGCGCGGCGGCCGGACGGTCACCGTGAGGACCCTCGCCGACCTGGAGAAGTACGCCACCGCCAGTGAGCCGTACGTCATCGTCGTCGCCGCGGCGATCCCGATGGACCCCGTCGGCAAGGAGATCAAGGTCGCCTCCGACAAGACCATCGTCGGCTCCGGCACCTCGGGACACATCGTCGGCGGCGGCTTCTTCCTCGGTACCGGCGTGCACAACGTCATCATCCGCAATCTGACGATCCGCGACGCCTACCAGGGCACGTGGAACGACAAGGAGCACGACTTCGACGCCATCCAGATGGACGGCGCGCACCACGTGTGGATCGACCACAACGACCTGCGGCACATGGCCGACGGCCTGATCGACGTCCGCAAGGACTCCACGGACGTCACCGTCTCCTGGAACAGGCTCAGCCAGGACAACAAGGCCTTCGGCATCGGCTGGACCGAGAACGTCGTCACCGACATCACCATCCACCACAACTGGATCCGCGAGACGGAACAGCGCAACCCCTCCACCGACAACGCCGCCCACGCCCACCTCTACAACAACTACCTCCAGGACGACCCGGGCACCGACATCACCTCGTCGTACGGCAACTACTCGCGCGGCCGGACGAAGATGGTCCTGGAGAACAGCTACTTCCAGGGCATGAACAATCCGGTCACCATGGACGACACCGCCTCGCTCGTGCAGCGCGGCAGCATCTTCTCCGGCACCACGGGCAAGAACCAGAGCGGCGGCACCGCCTTCGAACCGAAGGACTTCTACGCCTACACGCTCGACAAGGCCGCCGACGTCCCGGCACTCCTGAAGTCCGGTGCGGGACCCAGGAGTTCGATCGGCACCACCGCGGCCACCGCGGGCGCCACCACGAAGGCAGCCGCCGCCGCGCCCACCGTGGCCAAGGACGGCACCGGCAGCTACACCACGGTGCAGGCCGCCGTCGACGCCGTGCCGGCGAACAACAGCAAGCGCGTCGTCATCACCGTGGCCCCCGGCACGTACCGGGAGACCGTGACCGTGCCCGCGAACAAGCCGCACGTCACGATCCGGGGCACCGGCGGCAGCCGCAAGGACACCGTCATCGTCGAGGGGCACGCCGCCGGGTCGACCAGGCCGGACGGGTCGACGTACGGCACCTCCGGCAGCGCCACCGTCGCCGTGCTCGCCGACGACACCCAGCTGCGCAACCTCAGCGTCACCAACGACTTCGACGAGAGCAAGGACCAGTCCGTCGCCGCGCAGGCCGTCGCCCTGCGCACCGGCGCCGACAAGGTCTTCCTCGACGGCGTCATCGTCAGCGGCGACCAGGACACCCTGCTGCTCGACGGCGCGGGCAAGCGGGTCTACCTGGCCGACTCGTACGTCGTGGGCAACGTCGACTTCATCTTCGGCGGCGCCACCGCCGTCGTCGACAAGTCGGTGATCACCCTGAAGAAGCGGTGGAACGGCACCTCGGCCGGGTACGTCACGGCGCCGAGCACCGCGGCGGGCCACAAGGGGATCCTCATCAACCGCTCGACCGTGAGCGGCGACGTCACCGCAGGGAGCTTCTATCTGGGCCGCAACTGGCACGCGGGCGGCAACGCCGCCCTCGACCCGCAGACCACCGTCCGCGACTCGGCGCTGAGCGCCGCGATCAGGTCGACGCCCTGGACCGACATGGGCGGGTTCTCGTGGAAGGACGACCGGTTCGCCGAGTACCGGAACACCGGCGCCGGAGCGGGCGCGGCGAGCGCGGACCGGCCACAGCTGACCGACGCGCAGGCCGCGGAGCAGGAGGTCGCGGACTGGCTGGGCGGCTGGTCGCCGACCGCCCAGTGAGGCGCCGAGAGGGCATTGACGGGTAGGGGCAGGGCGTCTAGCTTCTGCTCGGCTTACCGAACCGCTGTCGGTATTTCGAACAGGAGAGGTCGTACGGACATGGCACCCGGCCCCACCAGAAGATCCCTCATGGGCGCCGCCGCACTCGGTGCGGCGGCGCTCTCCCTCACCCCCGGACGCGCGGCCGCCGCACCCCGCGCCGGCACGCCCGCGGGGGCGCCCGCGCCCGCCGCCTGGGCCGTGCACCCCTTCGGGCTCGGTGACGTCGCCCTCGGCAAGGGCGTGTTCGCGGACAAGCGGCGTCTGATGCTGGACTTCGGGCGCGGCTACGACGAGATGCGGCTCGTGCAGGTCTTCCGCGCGAACGTGGGGCTGCCCACCCCGGGAGCCGTCGCGCCCGGCGGCTGGGAGGGGCTCGACGGCGAGGCCAACGGGAACCTCCGCGGGCACACCACCGGCCACTTCCTGACCATGCTGGCGCAGGCCTGGGCGAGCACGGGCGAGCAGGTGTACGCCGACAAGATCCGCACCGTCGTGGGGGAGCTGTACGGGGTGCGGGCCGCGCTGCGCGCCGACCCCACCGTGCTGAGCGTCGAGGGCCGCTCCGGCGGCCGCGCCGTCTCGAACATCCGCGGCTCCTACCAGTACGTCGACCTGCCCGGCGGTGTCCTCGACGGTGCGGGCGACGCGCTGACGCTCGCCGTCCGGGTGCGGCCCGAGCACGCCGACGCCTGGGCCCGCATCGCCGACTTCGGCGACGACACCAGCCGGTACCTGTACCTGGCCGCGCGGAACGCCCAGGGCAACCCCCGGTTCGCCGTCACCACCTCGGGCGCGGGGGGCGAGCAGGGCATCGACGGCACGGCGCCGCTGCCGGTCGGCGAGTGGAGCCACGTCGCCGTCACGCTCGGCGGCGGCACCGGCATCCTGTACGTCGACGGCCGCGAGGTCGCGCGCAACCCCGCCCTCATCCTCACTCCCGCCGCGCTCGGCACGCTGAAGGACCACTGGCTCGGCCGCTCCCACTACGCGGGCGACCCCGTGTTCGCCGGTGCCCTCGACGAAGTCCACCTGTTCTCAAGGGCGTTGGACGCGGACGACATCGCGGCCCTGCACGACGGCTCCTACCGGGGCGCCGGTGACCTGGCCGCGTACGGCTTCGACGAGACCGGCGGCTCCACCTTCGCCGACGCCTCGGGCAACGCCCGCACCGCGACGCTGCGCCGCACGTGGGGCGGCCCGAGCCACCCGGGATTCCTCGCCGCCTACCCGGAGACCCAGTTCATCGCCCTGGAGTCCATGACCGGCGGCGACTACACCAAGGTCTGGGCGCCCTACTACACGGCCCACAAGATCCTGCGCGGTCTCGTCGACGCCCATGTCGCCACCGGCGACGCCAAGGCCCTCGACCTCGCGGAGGGCCTGTGCGACTGGATGCACTCCCGGCTCTCCGTGCTGCCCGCGGCCACCCTCCAGCGCATGTGGGGCATCTTCTCCAGCGGCGAGTTCGGCGGGATCGTCGAGGCGATCGTCGACCTGTACGTGATCAGCGGCGACCCCCGCCACCTCGCCCTGGCCCGCCTGTTCGACCTCGACAAGCTGATCGACGCGTGCGCCGCGGGCCAGGACACGCTGAGCGGCCTCCACGCCAACCAGCACATCCCCGTCCTCACCGGAGTGCTCCGCCTGTACGACGTGACCGGCGAGGACCGCTACCTGAACGCCGCCCGCGCCTTCTGGGACATGGTCGTGCCGTCCCGGACGTACGCCATCGGCGGCACCAGCAACCGCGAGTTCTGGGGCGACCCCGGCGTCATCGCCTCGACGCTCAGCGACGTCAACGCCGAGACCTGCTGCGCGTACAACATGCTCAAGCTCAGCCGGCTGCTGTTCCTGCACGACCAGGACCCCAAGTACCTGGACTTCTACGAACGGGCCCTGCTCAACCAGGTGCTCGGCTCCAAGCAGGACGCGGCCGACGCGGAGAAGCCGCTCGTCACCTACTTCATCGGCCTGCAGCCCGGCCACGTCCGCGACTACACGCCGAAGGCGGGCACCACCTGCTGCGAGGGCACCGGGATGGAGAGCGCCACCAAGTACCAGGACACCGTGTACTTCAAGGCGGCCGACGACAGCGCCCTCTACGTGAACCTCTACACCGCCTCGACGCTGACCTGGGCCGATCGCGGCGTCACCGTCACCCAGACCACGGACTTCCCGCGCGAACAGGGCAGCACGCTCACCGTCCACGGCCGCACGGCCGCCTTCGCGCTCCGGCTGCGGGTCCCGGCCTGGGCCGTCGACGGCTTCCGCGTCACGGTCAACGGGCGTGCGGTGCAAGGCGGTTCGGCGAAGCCGGGCACGTACACCACGGTGTCGCGCACCTGGCGGGACGGCGACACCGTGCGGATCGCGATGCCGTTCCGGGTCCGGGTGGAGCAGACCCCCGACGACCCGCACCGCACCCAGGCCCTCTTCTGCGGTCCGGTGAACCTGGTCGCCCGCGACGCCCGCACCACCGCCCTGGAGTTCGGCCTGTACGGCGGCGCCGCGCTCTCCGGCGACCTGCGCCCCGCCCTCACCCCCGTCGCCGGGAAGCCCCTGCACTTCACGCTCGACGGCGTCGGGTTCGCCCCGTTCCTGGAGGGCACGCAGGACCCCACCCATGCGTACTTCCACCGCTCCGAACCGACCGTCGTGTTCGGCGGCACCGACTCGGGCGTCGCCAACCCCGTACGGGAAGACGGGAGTTCGTTCCTCGACGCGGTCTGGGCCGCCGCCCCGTTCCCCGGCAGGAACGCGCTGGTCGCCCACGTCCGGGAGACCGCCACCGCGTGGACCGCCGACGGACTGCTCACGGCGGCGCAGGCGGCCGAGATCGTGCGGGTGGCGCGGGGGGCCTCGTACGAGAAGTGACCGGCGGGCCGGGCGTCGTCGGACGCCCGGCCCCCGAACGGAGCACGCACGTACCAGTCGTCGGTGCCCGCCGTGGCGTCCGCGTCCTACAGGAGCGGCGCCGTGGGCCCCTCGGGGGAGGACTGCCGCGCCGACACCACCGACTCCGCGACCGCCCGCACCTCGTCCTCCGGCAGCTGCCGGTAGCCGTCCTCGGTGACGAGCGCGACGGACGGGTAGATCCGCCGGCCGAGGTCGGGACCGCCCGTCGCGGAGTCGTCGTCGGCCGCGTCGTACAGCGCCTGCACGGCCACCGTCGTCGCGTCCCCGGCCGACATCCCCGGCCGGTACAGCTTCTTCAACGCCCCCCGCGCGTAGGGCGATCCGGACCCGTCGGAGTGGAAGCCCACCGCTTCGTACGGGCCCCCGGTGACGTCGAAGCTGAAGATCCGGCCGACGCCGCGCGCGGTGTCGAAGCCGGCGAGCAGCGGCACGACGACGAGCCCCTGCATCGCCTGCGCCAGATGGTCGCGGATCATCGCGGCGAGCCGCTGCGCCTTGCCGTTGAGGGAGAGCGTCCGGCGCTCCACCTTCTCGTAGTGCTCCAGCTCCAGCTGGTAGAGGCGCACGAGCTCCTTGGCGAGCCCCACGGTCCCCGCGAACGCCACCGCCGTGTGCCCGTCCGCGTAGTTCACCTTCTCCAGGTCGCGCTGCGCGATCACGTTCCCCAGGGTGGCGCGCCGGTCACCGGCCATCAGGACGCCCCCGTCGAAGGAGAGCGCGAGCACCGTCGTGCCGTGCGGCAGCTCGGGCGCGGGTCCCGCACCGGCGGCCCGGTGCCACGGCAGGGCGTGCGGGGCGACGCGCTCGACGAGGTGGGTGAACGACGAGGTGGCGCTGTCCAGGAACACGGGTGGCAGCCCCCGGATGTGCTCGGTCATGTGCTCTCGCCTTCTGTCGGTGGTCCTCGGATTCCACGGTGCTCGGGTCGTCCTCTGTACGGCTTCCTGTCCCGTCCGTGCCGCGCGGAACCGTCCGGCCGCGCCGTCGTGGCATTCTGGCCCGATGAACGGTCCGGAGATCCTCGTCCAAGTAGCCCCCGAACTGGGGCTGTTCGTCCCGCAGGCCTGGCGCTCGGGCGCCGCCGCCCCGCTCGTCACCGACGGCGTGTCCACGCTCGGCCATGCCGTCGAGTCGCTCGGGGTGCCGCTGACGGAGGTCGGCGAACTCGTCGTGGACGGCGCGGCCGTGCCCACCGGGCACGTCCCCGCCGCGGGCGAACACGTCGAGGTGCACCCGGTCACCCGCCCCCAGGCCGTCCCCGGCGCACCCCTGCGCTTCCTCCTCGACGTCCACCTCGGCACCCTCGCCCGCCGCCTCAGGCTCCTCGGCGTCGACACCGCCTACGAGTCGACCGACATCGGCGACCCCGCCCTCGCCGCCCGCTCCGCCGCCGAACGGCGCGTCCTGCTCAGCCGGGACCGGGGCCTGCTGCGGCGCCGCGAACTGTGGGCGGGCGGCTACGTCTACAGCGACAAGCCGGACAACCAGCTGCGCGACGTCCTCGGCCGGTTCGCCCCCGCCCTGACGCCCTGGACCCGCTGCACCGCGTGCAACGGCCCGCTCGCCGAGGCCCGCAAGGAGGACGTCGCCGACCGCGTCGAGGGCGGCACCCGCGCCACCTACGACGTGTTCGCCCAGTGCACGGACTGCGCCCGCGTGTACTGGCGCGGCGCCCACCACGACCGTCTGGAGGCGATGGTGGGCGCGGCGATGGAGGAGTTCGGACCGGCACCCGCGCCGGACCGCCCCTAGGGGCGCAGCACCTGCCGGAACGTGTAGGTGCCGCTCGGCTCCATCCGGACCAGGGCCATCGGCTTGCCGTCCGGATTGCCGTCCGAGGCGAACGCGATCGGGCCGCTGAGGCCCGACACGGCCTTGCTGCCGCCGAGCTGGAGCAGCATCTGCAGCGTGGCGCCCGGGTTGACCGGGCCCTTGCCGTCGGGGCCCGCCGCGTTGCGCACCGCGACACCCAGCGTCCACACCGCGTCGTGGCCGAGGATCGACTGCCCGTCCTCCAGGGCCTTGGCGACCGCGTCGTCGCTGCCGCCGAACTCGGCCCGGTACAGGTCGACGAAGTCGGGCAGCGGATCGTTCGGCTTCTCGTACAGGGCGCCCGCGAGCGCGGGATGGCCGAGCGCCGTGTAGAGGACGGTCACCCGGCTGTCCCGCCACTCCGTGCGGAGCTTCTCGCGCCGCTGCTCGCTCTCCTTCGTGCCGTAGTACGCGCCGAGCGCGTCGTCACCCGTCACGAGCGTCACGGTGCAGCGGCGGTCGGGCGCCGACATGGAGTTGATGAAGTTGCGGATGTTCAGACCGCGGCCCGCGAAGAACACCGCGTCGGGAGCCAGATCGCACACCTTGTCCGCGACCGACGAGAAGGCGTTCGTCACCCCGTCCACGCCCGACAGGTACTCCAGCGGCGCGCCCTCCAGGCGGAGCCCCTTCGCCTTCGCCGCCGTCCCGAAGGACGTGGACAGCGACGTGTTGTAGATGTCGTCCGTGTTCCGGTCCCGGATGACGGCGACCTTGTAGCCCGGGTGCTTGCGCTGCTGCTCCTTGAGGTAGTTGACGGCGCCCGCGGCCTGGTCGCGGTTGGGCGCGGAGACCCGGAAGAAGCCGGTGTGCGCCGCGTCCGCGAGACCGTCCGCGGTGACCGTGGCCCCCATCATCGGGATGCCCGCCTCGCGCAGCGCGTCGACGGCGTGCCGGGTGCCGCCCCTGCTCTGCCCGAACCCGGCGACGGCGACGACCTGGTCCTTGCCCGCGGAGCGGTCGATCAGATCGTCGGTCAGCTCCTTCCACTGCTCGGAGCGCAGGCCCAGGTTCCCGACCAGGAGCCGTATCTGGGGCAGGTCCCCGCGGCCCGCGCCGAGCTCCGGGTCGTTGAGCTCGCGCTGGGCGAGATACGCGCCCATCAGTTCGCCGCGCAGCCCGTACTTGGCCTCCTCCTCGCCCGGCACCGTCGTCAGCGGCTCCGCGTAGACGACGGAGACGTACTTCTTGCCGGACTTCTCGACCCGCCCGTTCTCCGTCGCGATCTTGCTCATCACGTCCTTGAGCGAGTCCTCGAAGACGAACGAGCCGTCGGAGACGCCGATGCACTCCTTGCGCGGTCCCGTCTGGTGGATGCCCGGCGCGCACTCCGCCCCCTTGCCGTCGTCGGCCGGCGTGAGCGGGCCGATCACGGCCCACGCCAGCGCCGCGATCGCCAGGATGCCCGCGACCTGCCAGGGCCACTTCAGGCGCCGCGGCCGGCGCGGCTGGAACCGCAGGCCGCCGTCAGGGTCTACCACCACGGTTTCCTCTCGTACCGCTGGGCCATGCGCAGCAGCACATGGCGGTCGTGCTCGTTGCCGATGGGGCGGCGCAGGGTGAGGAACTCCTCGGCGATGTCCGGGTACAGCTCCGCGTACGGGTCGCCCAGCGGGTCCGCGTAGGGCAGCGGAGCCCCGTCCGCACGCGGGTGCGCCGTGATCCAGCCCGCCGTCAGGAGCCGGGTGACGGCCTGCCGGGTCGCGTCGCCCTCGGCCACCCCGACCAGCCGCTCGTACCGGTCCCGGGCGGGCTCGGGCAGGGCGCCGTGCCAGCGGGCCGGGGCGCGCTGGATCCAGGCCAGGTCCGCGCACCACGTGTCGGCGCCCACCTCGTCGAAGCGCTCCCTCAAGTAGTCGACGGCGGCCGGGAGTTCACCGAGCGCCAGATCGTGGTAGGCCGCCGCGCGCAGATCGCCGCGGGCCCGGGCCGCCGCCCGCAGCGCCCGGTGCGCGCCCGTCCACGTCCCGGCGTGGTCGGGGGAGCCGGGCGCGCCGTCGAGCAGCCGCAGCAGCAGGAAGCGGCTGAGGCGGGGCAGCGCGGGCAGCCCCTCGTCGGGCTCGGACACCGAGCGCAGGTCGTCGGCGCTGAGGTTCACGAACTCGCGCAGGACCGACTCCTGTCCCTCCCACAGCGCGTCACAGGTCTCGGCGCGGCCGAGGGTGAGCGGGGCGGCGGCCCGCGGCAGGACGCGGGCCAGCTGCGCCGAGCAGTCCCGCAGCAGCCACTCCGTCAGGGCGGGGGCCGCCGTCAGGACGGGCGCGGGCCGGACGCTGCCGTCGACCGGCGCGAGGCACTGCCGCACCCGCTGGTCCCACGGCAGGTCGGCGGGCATCCGGCGGAGCACCTCCAGGACCTGGGCGGTACCGGCCGGATGACCGCGCGTGATCTCGTAGACGATCCAGCCGAGCCACTGCACCGCGTTGTCGGCCTTCGGCAGCACCGAGCCGACCGGCAGCGCGTCCACGGCGGCCGCGGCCTGCTCCTCGACCTCGCGGCGGTTCAGGTCGCGCAGCCGGCCCGCCCGCAGCGGCCCCGCGGCCAGCGGGACGAACTCGCCCTGCTGCGGCCAGCTCTCGCGGTAGTCGGGACGCCGGCCGCTGCCCGTCTCCGCGCGCACCAGCGCCTCCGGGCGGCGCCGGGCCGTCGCGACGACGAGCAGCGGATCAGGGCGTCCGGACCGCTCGCGGGAGTCGAGCAGCAGGTGCAGGAAGGCCTCGCCGACCGTCGAGTCGGCGTTGTCGAGGAGCGCCAGACAGTTCGTGGTCCGCTTGCGGTCCGCGTGCGCCGAGGCGTACGCGCCGCGCAGGTCCGCCAGGAACGCGTCGAGCAGCACCCGCTCGGCCTCCTCGCGCTGCGCGGGATAGCCGTGGTAGAGCCGGTTCACGCCGACCAGGAAGTCCGCGGTGGCGCCCCGGCCGGGGCCCGCCGCGGACGTCTCGGCGAACCGGCGGCGCAGCCGCAGCCCGCGCCAGGACCGCAGCCCGCCCTGCACCAGCGGCACGACCGCGGACGCCCAGCCGGGCAGCCCGGCCGCCTGCGCCGCGGTGTCGGCGATGCCGAGCAGCTCCTCGTAGCTGTGCTCGCGGGCCCGCCCCTGGCGCAGCGCCTCGGCCATCTCGCGCACGGCCCGCTCCCGGCTCCGGGCGTCCACGGCGGTACCGACGGCGGCCAGCAGCGAACCGAGCGCGGGGAACGACAACTGCGGCAACTCGTCGTGGTGCGCGCTGAGTTGGAACGCCAGCTCGGTGAGCACGTCGATCCGGGTGCCGCCGCGCTCGCTGATCGGCTCCAGATCGAGGGCGGCGAGCGGAATGCGCTCGGCCCAGGTGCGCAGATGTGCGGTGAGCGTCGACTTGCCGCTGCCGCGCCCGCCCAGGACCACCACGGCGGGCAGCGGGCGCAGTGGTCCCTGCGGCCGGTTCAGGCTCTCGGCCATGCGCCGGCGCACCGCGGCGTCCCGCTCCGTTCGGCCGGCTCTGTCGTCGGTGACGGCAGCCACCCCACTCCCCCCACTGGGCGCACCGGAATCCCGGGACCGTATCAATTCCCGTTCCTCGTAAGGGTATTCGGACGATCCGTGGGCTGTAAGGCGAGTTTCGCAATGCGCGCGACGGGTGGTGCGTACGGTGGGGCGCCATGCGGATCACGAAGTACACCCACGCGTGCGTGCGGATCGAGCACGAGGGCCGCACCCTGGTCGTCGACCCGGGCGTCTGGAGCGAGCCGGCCGCCCTCGACGGCGCCGACGCCGTGCTGGTGACGCACGAACACGCCGACCACGTCGACGTGTTGCGGCTCGCCGCCCTCGGCGTGCCCGTCTTCGCCCCGGCGGGCGCGGACGTCCCCCGGCTCGCGGTGCGCCCGGTGGCGCCGGACGAGGAGTTCGACGCGGCGGGCTTCCGGGTGCGCGCGGTCGGCGGCCGGCACGCCCCGATCCACGGCGGGCTGCCGGACTGCCCGAACCTCGGCTACCTCGTCGACGACGCGCTCTACCACCCGGGCGACGCACTGCATGTCCCCGGGCGGCCGGTCGAGACGCTCCTCGTCCCCGCCCAGGGCTCCTGGCTGAAGACGGGCGAGGCGATCGACTTCGTCCGGGCGGTCCGCCCCGAGCGGGCCTTCGCCATCCACGACGGGCAGATCAACGAGCGGGGCCTGGCGAGCGTCAGCGGGTGGCTGGCCGCGGAGTCCGGGACGCGCTACCGCCACCTGCGGCCCGGCGAGTCGCTGTGACCCCCGCCCACCGGGCGACCGCCCATGATCGGCTACGCTTCCCGTCCCTGATGGCATGTACACCAAGAGGAGCTATGTCCGTGAAGCGGCGCCCGGCACTCGCCGGACTGACGATGATGCTCGTGGCCGCGCTCGCGGCGTGCGGCGGCGCGGACAAGGCGTCGTCGTCGCACGGCGGCAAGGCCGACAGCGCCTACGCCGGACAGCACCAGGCCGGGCAGGACCGGGACGACAAGGTCAGCGGGGTGCGCGACGCCGTCCGGCACACCACCCGGAAGACCGCCAAGGGCACCCGCCCGCACTACGTGAAGAAGTGCGAGACCGAGACCCGCAAGGTCAAGCACACCCAGCGCAAGAAGGGCCGCACCAGGACCTGGTACACCACCGACCGCTACCGGGACTGCGACAAGGTGCGCAAGGGCACCGAGACGTATACCCGCGTCGTGCGCCCGGAACGCTGGTGCGTCCGCCTCGACGACCTGAACGGCAAGAAGGCCAGGGACGACGTCTGGTTCCGCGTCGCACCGGCGGTCTACAGCAAGGTCAACGGGGCGGACGACCGGGCCCGCGTGACGTTCGAGCCGATCTCCAAGGGCTGCTGAGCCCGGCCCTGCTCAGGGCAGTTCGAGCGTGAGCAGCGGCTCGGCGAAGACCGGGGCCGGGGCGTCGGGGTCCTGTGCGACCGCCTTCTCCAGACGCTCGAACCCGGTCTCCAGTTCCGCCGGGTCGAGCTGCGCGAAGAACGAGAGGGTGCGCAGCCGCAGCCGCTCCAGCATGGCGGCGCGGGTGCCCGCCGACGGCTCGGTGACCGTGCCGAAGCCCGCGACGCGCCAGCCGGCCGACGTGAACCCCTCGATGACCTCGTGCAGCGGCTGGAAGATCGACGCGTCCGCCTCGTAGCCGCGCGGGAAGTGCTCCAGCCACCACGGCCGCGGATGGTGGTCGCTGAAGTTCGTGCGCAGCAGCAGCCGCCCACCGGGCCTGAGCACCCTGGCCAGCTCCCGGACGGCCCGCGGCCGGTCCCTGACGTGGTGCCAGGACCAGCCCATCAGCACGTAGTCCGCGGCGGCGGACGGGACCGGCATCTCCTCGGCGCTGCCCGCGACGTAGCGCACGTCGGGATGGGACGACCGGGTCTCGGCCACCTCGCGCATCCGCGCCGCCGGCTCGACGCCGATGACCGGCCCGAACGCGTCGGCCAGCGCCGGGGTGAACCGGCCGGTCCCCGACCCCACGTCGAGGCCCGCCAGCGGGCGACGCTCCGGCAGCACCGCCTCGAAGGCGGCCAGCCACACCCCGAGCTGCCGCTCGCTCAGCGCCCGGCCACGCGCGTAGTCCTGGTGCTGCTCCGAGTCGTAGTCGATCGCTCGCATGGCTTCTCCCGCATCCTCGGGTGACCGCAACTGCCGTCCCGATATATCGAGTTGATACATCGGGACGGTATCCGGCGGCATGCCGCCCCACAAGGTCGCCTACGGGGTGCCGGTGCGGGGCTTCGCGTCCGGGGCGTCGGGAGAGACGGCGGTCAGCCGGCCCTTCGAGCCGCTGACGACCGCGTCGTCGACGAGGGCGAGGAAGCCCAGCGGACCCTCGGGCGTGACACGTGAACTGCGCTCGGGGCCACGCCACTTGACCTTGCCCGAGCGCCGGTCGACGGCGGTCAGCCGGTCCTTGTCGGACAGGAAGTACACCTCGTCGCGGCGGGTGGAGACGACCGGTTCGGCCGTCACGCCGAGCCCCCGGTCGCCCCGCGGGTGCGACCACAGGTGCTTGCCGGAGCGCGCGTCGACGGCGTCCGTCTCACCGGTGATCCGCGTGAAGTACACGACGCCGTCACGGAGATGGGGGTCGGCGAGGACCGTGAGGTCGATGCCGGTGATCGGTGTCGTGCGCAGCGAACCGCTCGTCGTGTCGATCCGTACGAGCGTCGTGTACGAACCCATGTCCTCCTCGTCGAGGTTGCCCCCGTCGAAGCCCAGCGCCACCAGATCGCCGTCCGCCTCGCCGAGCGGCTCCAGCTCGTACAGGGTCGACGCCAGCCAGTGCGGCGCGCCGTCCTTCGCGCGGAAGGTCAGCAGCCTGCTCGGCGCGGCGGAGGTGTCGGTGACCCCGTCGTCCTCGCAGAAGCCGAACAGCGGGCCGTCGTACGCGTACAGGTCGCAGTTCCAGCCCGCGGGCACCTGCCCCTTCCACAGCGCCGCGCCGTCCGATGCGCGCACCGCCGCCACCTGACGCTCGCCCGGCAGGACGGCGTACACGGTGCCGCCGGCCATCGCCGTGTACCGCCACTGACCCGACACCGTGCGGTGCCACCGCACCTGACCGTCCGTACGGGACCGGCCCACGACCTCGTACGAACCGTCCGGCCGCTTCTCGTGGGTGACCACGAGCCGGTCCGTGACCCCGAGCGGCGGCGCCCCCCGGTCCGCCGGGGTGCCGGTGCGCCACCCGACCCGGCCGGTCGCGCCGTCGATCCGGGCCACCGCGTCGTCCGCGTCCGTGCAGTAGAGGCCGCCGTCGTCGGACACGCAGCGCGGCGCGAGCCGGCCCGAGTCGAGCCGGGTCTGCCAGGAGTGCCAACCGGCGGGCAGCACCGCGGACTTGACGGCCTTCTCCGACCCCACCGCCGCGCTCCCCGGGTCATCCGGCGAGCGCAGCATCACGACGCAGCCGCCCGCCACGACGGCCAGCCCGACCGCCGCCCCGAGCAGCCGGAACAGCCGGCGCGGCCGGCGGGCGGGCGTGGCGGT
Organism: Streptomyces longispororuber; assembly: GCF_024448165.1. GTDB lineage: Bacteria > Actinomycetota > Actinomycetes > Streptomycetales > Streptomycetaceae > Streptomyces > Streptomyces longispororuber_A. The sequence goes on along the minus strand of NZ_JAMOLN010000219.1, from coordinate 1,850 downwards.
GGTGTCGACGCGGGTCGCCGGCTCCCGGTGCGGCACGCGGCCGGGTGCGTCGGCGGCCGTGGGCAGCCGCCGCAGCGCGGTGAGCAGGACGCCGAGCGGCGGCCGGTCCGCCGGGTCCTTCGCGAGGCACGGCTCCACGGCCGCCCGCAGGGTCACCGGCACCCCGGTCAACTCGGGCTGTTCGTGCACCACTTGATATGCCGTCATGTACGGGCTGTCCGCGTCGAAGGGGCCGTGCCCCGTCGCCGCGTACACCAGCACCGCCGCCAGCGAGAATACGTCCGACGCGGGGCCGGCGCCGCGCGGGTCCTGCAACTGCTCCGGCGACATGAACGGGGGCGTGCCCATGACCCGGCCCGTCATCGTCAGGGCCTGGTTGTCGGCGGCCCGCGAGATGCCGAAGTCGATGACGCGCGGACCGTCCGGCGACAGCACGATGTTGGCGGGCTTCAGGTCGCGGTGGACGAGTCCCGCCCGGTGGATGTCGCGCAACGCCTCCGCGAGCCCGACCGCCAGGTCGCGCAACTCCCGTCCGTGCAGAGCTCCTTGGTCGCGCACCCGGTCGGCGAGCGTCGGGCCCTCGATGTACGCCGTCGCCATCCACGGCCGGGGGGCCTCCGGGTCGGCGTCGACGACGGCGGCGGTGAACACGCCGCTCACCCGCCGTGCGGCGGCCACCTCCTGCCGGAACCGGCCCCTGAACTCCTCGTCGTCCGCGAACTGCTGGTGCACCACCTTCAGCGCCACCCGGCGCCCGGTCGAGGACGCGGCCGCGTACACGACGCCCATCCCGCCGGTACCGATCCGGTCGGCCAGCGTGTAGTCGCCTATCGCGGGCGGATCCTCCGGGCTCAGCGGCGTCACCGGACGTGCACCGCCCGCTGCACCGCTTCCGCGGCGAGCCGTGCGGTGGCGTCGCGGGTGGCCGAGGCGAGCAGGTCGGGGTGGATCGGGCCGCCACCCGCGAGGTGCCGGTCGTACGGCAGGTGCACGACGCCGACGCCCGTCTCCCGCAGATGGGCGGTGGCCGTCCGCAGGTCGAGGTGCTGGTCGGGCGCGCCCGAGGTGAGGGCCACGATCGTCGACGGCAGGGCGGAGTGCGGCAGTCCGGCCAGCCAGTCCAGCACCACGCGGGTGCCGCCGACGCCCTCGGCGGTCATCGGGGCGACGACGATGCGGGCGTGCGCGGTGTCCATCGCGGTCCTGGCCACCTCCCCGGGGAGCGTCTCGCAGTCCACGACGGTCACCGCGAAGTGGCGGCGCAGGGCCAGGGTGACGGTGCGGTAGGTGGCCACGTCGAGGGGCGGGCCCACCCGGCCCTGGCTCGCGGGCAGCAGCCAGCCGCCGTCGGGCAGTGGGACGAGGTAGCCGCTGATGTCCATCAGGTGCATGGACGGCGTGAGGATGCGGGCCAGTTCGGCGCACGACCAGCGCACCGACTGCGCGCCGAGCCGCACCGCGAGCGTGCCCAGTGCGGCGTCCGCCTCCAGGGCCAGGACCGGGTCCTGCCGGAACCGTTGCAGGGTGCGGGCGACCAGTGCGGCGGTGGTGGTCTTGCCGACGCCGCCCCGGATCGACGTCACGGCGACGACCCGGCCCGTGCTCACCGGCAGCTGCAACTCCCGCGCGAGCCGGGTCTCCTCCGGGCTCTCCTTCGCCCCGGACAGCGACAGCCGCCGGATCGACTGCCCGGTCCGCCGCGCCACGGAGTCCCCGTGCACCGGCTTCCCCAACGCCTGCGTGAGGCGTGGATCGACGGTGGGCACGGACTCGGGAGCGGGGAACGGAAGACTCGGCGTCCCCGGCCGGGGACGGACCACCGGGGCCGTGCTCGGGGCGGACGTCACGTT
>NZ_JAMOLN010000218.1 GCF_024448165.1 Streptomyces longispororuber | reverse complement strand
GACGAGCGGGACCGGCGGGCCGGGCGGTGGCGGGGCCGGCGGAGCGGCGGACGCGGACGTCTCGCTGCGCACGGAGGGCCTGCCGCAGTGGCTGGCCCCGGTGGCCCGCGCCGCCGAGACCGTCAGCGGGGACCAGCTCAGCCGCTTCCTGCCGCCGAAGGACGGAGCGGGCCGGCAGTCCGCCGTCCTGATCCTGTTCGGCGAGGGCGAGCGCGGCCCCGAGCTGCTGCTGATGGAGCGCTCCGGCTCGCTCAGATCGCACGCGGGCCAGCCGTCGTTCCCCGGCGGCGCCCTCGACCCGGAGGACGGCGACCCGCGCGCCGACGGCCCGCTGAGAGCCGCCCTGCGGGAGGCCTGGGAGGAGACCGGCCTCGATCCGCGCGGCGTCCAGCTCTTCGGCGTGCTGCCGAAGCTGTACATCCCGGTGAGCGGATTCGTCGTCACGCCCGTACTGGGATGGTGGCGGGTGCCGAGCCCCGTCGCCGCCGTCGACCCCGCGGAGACGGCCCGGGTCTTCACGGTCCCCGTGGCCGATCTCACGGACCCGGCGAACCGGGCGACGACGGTCCACCCGAGCGGTCACCGAGGACCCGCGTTCCTCGTGGAATCCGCGCTGGTCTGGGGTTTCACGGCCGGCGTGATCGACCGGATCCTGCACTACGCGGGCTGGGAGCGCCCCTGGGACAGGGAGAACACGGTGCCGCTCGACTGGCGGTCATGACAGGCTGGCCCCCGTGCCGTGTCGCCCCGGGCACCCCCGGGCCCCGGCCGGAAGTGGCGAAGCGAGACGTTAGGCGAGGCTTGAATCGGTGAACGTGCTGGACATCCTGCTGCTCGCCGCTGCCGTGTGGTTCGCGATCGTCGGATACCGCCAGGGTTTCGTCGTCGGCATCCTGTCGGTGATCGGTTTCCTCGGCGGCGGCCTCGTCGCGGTCTACGCGCTGCCCGTCATCTGGGGCGCGGCCACCGACGACGCGGAGGTCACCACGACCGCCGCGGTCGTGGCCGTCGTCGTGGTGATCGTCTGCGCCTCGGTCGGCCAGGCCTTCACGACCCACCTGGGGAACAAGCTCCGCAGATACATCACCTGGTCCCCGGCCCGCGCGCTCGACGCGACCGGCGGCGCGCTGGTCAACGTGGCGGCGATGCTCCTGGTCGCCTGGCTGATAGGTTCCGCCCTCGCCGGTACCACGCTGCCCACGCTCGGCAAGGAGGTCCGCAGCTCCAAGGTGCTGCTCGGGGTCTCCAGGGCGCTGCCCGCGCAGGCGGACACCTGGTTCGCCGACTTCTCCTCCACCCTCGCGCAGAACGGGTTCCCGCAGGTCTTCAGCCCGTTCGCGAACGAGCCGATCACCGAGGTCCGGCCGCCCGACCCGGCCCTGGCGAACAGCCGGGTCGCGTTGAACGCCAAGCGATCCATCGTCAAGGTCGTGGGCCAGGCGCCCAGTTGCGGCAAGGTCCTGGAAGGCACCGGCTTCGTCTTCTCCGACCGCCGCGTGATGACGAACGCGCACGTGGTCGGCGGCGTCGACGAGCCCACCGTCCAGATAGGCGGCGAGGGCATCAAGTACGACGCGAAGGTCGTGCTCTACGACTGGAAGCGCGACATCGCGGTCCTGGACGTGCCCACGCTGAAGGCGCCTCCGCTCCAGTTCACGCAGACCGATGCGGAGCGCGGCGGCGGCGCGATCGTCGCGGGCTTCCCGGAGAACGGCGCGTACGACGTCCGACCCGCGCGCGTGCGCGGCCGGATCGACGCGTCGGGCCCGGACATCTACCACCGCGGCACGGTCCAGCGCGACGTGTACTCGCTGTACGCGACGGTCCGTCAGGGCAACTCCGGCGGACCGCTCCTCACCCCCGACGGCAGGGTCTACGGCGTCGTCTTCGCCAAGTCCCTGGACAACGCGGACACGGGGTACGCGCTGACCGGGGACGAGATCCGCACCGACATCACCCAGGGCCGCTCGGCGGTCCAGCAGGTGGACACGGACGCCTGCGCGCTCTAGGGCGAGGGGCGGGGCGGAGTCTCAGCCGCGACTTGTGTGGCGCAGCCGCGCCGAGACCCACCGGGCCCGACGGCGCAGGATGCGCGGAATGCCCAGCCGGGGATCGTGCGCCACGTGCTCCTGCGGCGCCCCCCTCTGGGGAGAGCCCAGCGTCATCGCTGGGCGGCGATTGCGTGCTGCGTCACTGTAGTCGTGCGTCCAGCCCATACACCGACGTGTGCCCGTGCCTCATGGTCGGTAACCGCCCCCACGGCCCCCAATTGGCTTATGCGCCAGGCATTTGGCTGTTCGTAGGACAGGCGTTCCCGCCCGCATACCGGTCACGCACCCGAAGCTCACTCAGAGCTCACTCAGAGCTCACTCAGAGCTCACCGGTGCTCACCGATCGGGCTCGGGATCCTTCAGCCAGTTGACCAGTTCGGTGGAGAAGGCGACCGGATCCTCCTCGTGCGGGAAGTGTCCGAGACCGTCGAACAGGCGCCAGCGGTACGGCGCTTCGACGTACTCGCCGGAGCCGGCCGCGCTGCGGGTGCGCATCACGGGGTCGAGCGAGCCGTGCAGGTGCAGCGTCGGCACCCGGACCGGGCGCTTCATCCGCCGGTTGAACTGGATCCCGTCCGGGCGGGCCAGGGAGCGCACCATCCAGCGGTACGGCTCGATCGAGCAGTGCGCGGTGGACGGGATGCACATGGCCTGCTGGTACGTCTGGACGGTCTTGTCGTCGGGCTGGCGCGGGCCCGACCAGTCGCGGACCAGATCGCCCACCAACGCGCCGTCCTTCGCCACCAGTTGACGCTCCGGCAGCCACGGCCGCTGGAAGCCCCAGACGAACGACCCCGAGCGCGACTGCCGGTAGTCCGCGAGCATCGCCGAGCGCCAGCGCCGCGGATGCGGCATCGACGACACCGCGAGCCGCCGCACCAGCTTGGGCCGCATCACCGCCGCGGTCCACGCGAGGTAGCCGCCGAGGTCGTGCCCGACGAGCGCGGCGTCCGGCTCGCCGAGGGAGCGGACGACGCCCGTGATGTCGAGCGCCAGATTGGCCGGGTCGTAACCCCGCGGCGTACGGTCGCTGCCGCCCACGCCGCGCAGGTCCATCGCGACGGCCCGGAACCCGGCGTCGGCGAGCGCGACGAGCTGGTGCCGCCACGTCCACCAGAACTGCGGGAAGCCGTGCAGGAGGAGGACCAGCGGGCCGTCCCCCATCTCGGCGATGTGGAAGCGCGCGCCGTTGGCCGCGACGTCCCGATGGGTCCAGGGACCGTCAAGTCGTACGACCGAGGAGGGCGGTTGAGCCGAAGGGGTGGCGGGGTCCGTCATGAAGACGAGCGTGCCACAGCCTCGATGGCCTCGGGGACACGGTCGCCCGGCGTCACCTGACGGGGGTGCGGCTTGGCGTTCTGCAGTACGCCCGCCGACTCCTTGACCGAGGCGGCGACCTTCTGCGGGCCCTTGCCCTTCTTGGCCTTCTTGGCGAAGACGGTGCCGATCAGCGCGAGGACCGCGGCGACCAACACGTTCGCGGCGAAGGAGAGCAGGAAGCAGATCGCCATGTTCCAGTGCGACCAGGTCCGGATGCCGTAGGCGAGCGCGAAGCTCAGCATCGGCAGTGAGAACACCAGCACCAGGAGCGCCGCCGAGAACGCGCCGCCGCTCACCGCCCCCTTCTTCACGTCCTGCTTGAGCTGCGCCTTCGCGAGGGCGATCTCGTCGTGCACCAGCGCGGACATCTCGGTCGTCGCCGAGGCGAACAGCTGGCCGATGCTGCGTTCGGCGCCGACCGGGCTGCCGTCGGGTGCGCTCATCGCTTACTCCCTGTTCTCCTGTGGAGGGCCTTCTGAAGAAGCAGTCCGTACGAGTCCGTACGTCCTGTCCTGGTGTCAGATCATGCCGGACGCTCGTCCTCGTCGCTTGCCCCGGCCGCCACTTCGGCAAGCCTGCGGTGCTCCGCGGCCTTTCTCTCGTAGATCTCGGCCATCCGGAGGTGGTAGTCCGGCTTGTCCTGCTCGTAGACGTCGGGGATGCCGTCGGCGTCCTCGTCGCGCTCCTCGTGCTCCCACAGGGCGCGGTACTTGGCGTTGCGCACCTTCAGCAGGACACCGCTGAGCACGGCCGCGATCAGCGAGCCGATCAGGATGGCCGCCTTGACCTCCGCGGTCAGGACGGGGTCGTCGCTGAAGGCGAGTTCGTCGATGAGGAGGGAGACGGTGAAGCCGATGCCGGCGAGGGAGGCGACCGCGAAGACGTCCGGCCAGGCCAGCTCGTCGGAGAGCGACGCCTTGGTGAACCGGGCCGTCAGCCAGGTGCCGCCGAAGATGCCGACGGCCTTGCCGACGACGAGGCCGAGGACGACACCGAGCGTCTCCGGCCGGGTGAACACGTCTCCCAGCGCGCCGCCCGACACGACCACACCGGCGCTGAACAGGGCGAACAGCGGCACCGCGAGCCCGGCGGAGAGCGGCCGGACCAGATGCTCGATGTGCTCGCCCGGGGAGTGCTCCTCGCCCTCGTGCCGGGTGCAGCGCAGCATCAGGCCCATGGCGACACCGGCGATGGTGGCGTGGATGCCGGAGTTGTACATCAGCGCCCAGATCGTCACGGCGAGCGGCACGTAGACGTACCAGCCGCGCACGCCCTTCCTGAGCAGCAGCCAGAAGACGGCGAGGCCGACGACGGAGCCGCCGAGTGCCGCGAAGTTCAGCTCGCTGGTGAAGAAGATCGCGATGATCATGATCGCGAAGAGGTCGTCGACGACGGCGAGGGTGAGCAGGAAGGCGCGCAGGGCGCCCGGCAGCGACGTACCGATGACGGCGAGCACGGCGAGCGCGAACGCGATGTCGGTGGCGGTCGGCACGGCCCAGCCGTCCATCGACCCGCCGCCGGCCGTGTTCACCACGACGTAGACGATCGCGGGCACCGCCATGCCGCAGAGCGCGGCGACCACCGGCAGCGCGGCGGCCTTGGGATCGCGCAGGTCACCGGCGACGAGTTCGCGCTTGAGCTCGATGCCGGCGACGAAGAAGAAGATCGCGAGGAGTCCGTCGGCGGCCCAGTGCGCGACCGACAGGTCGAGGCCGAGCGCGGCGGGTCCGAGGTGGAAGTCGCTGACGGCCTCGTAGCTGTGCCGCAGGGCCGGGATGTTCGCCCAGACGAGGGCGGCGACGGCGGCCACCAGGAGCAGTACGCCGCCGACCGTCTCGGTGCGCAGGGCGTCGGCCACGAAATTGCGCTCGGGCAGGGAGAGCCTGCCGAGCACCTTGCGGTCGTTCTTCTTCGGCGCGCTCACGTCGTGCGACCTCCGGTCAGATACGGCTGTAGACACCGCCGACCAGACTTCCCGGCACACCCTGTGGACTTCCTGTCGCGTCCTTGACGCGCCCTTCACCCTACCGGGTGTACGCACGGCGTACCTGGTGATCATCACGATACGCACGAAACGGGCACCCGGCGCGTTCGCCGAGTGCCCGTCACAGGTGTGCGGTGGCCGTGTCAGGTGGCCGGATCAGTCCTCGCTGGACGCCGCCGGGAGCTCCGCCTGGATCAGGTCCATCACGGAGGAGTCGGCGAGGGTGGTGACGTCGCCCACCGCCCGGTTCTCCGCGACGTCGCGCAGCAGCCGGCGCATGATCTTGCCGGACCGCGTCTTGGGCAGCTCGGCGACCGGCAGGATCCGCTTCGGCTTGGCGATCGGGCCGAGGGTGGCGCCCACGTGGTTGCGCAGGTCGGAGACGAGCGACTCGTCCTCCGCGTTCGCGCTGCCGCGCAGGATCACGAAGGCGACGATCGCCTGGCCGGTCGTCTCGTCGGCGGCGCCGACCACGGCGGCCTCGGCGACGGCCGGGTGGGAGACGAGCGCCGACTCGACCTCGGTGGTCGAGATGTTGTGCCCGGAGACGAGCATCACGTCGTCGACCCGGCCGAGCAGCCAGATGTCGCCGTCCTCGTCCTTCTTGGCGCCGTCACCGGCGAAGTACTTGCCCTCGAAGCGGGACCAGTACGTGTCGATGAACCGCTGGTCGTCGCCCCAGATGGTGCGCAGCATCGACGGCCACGGCTCGGTGAGCACCAGGTAGCCACCGCCGCCGTTCGGCACCTCGTTCGCCTCGTCGTCGACGACGGTCGCGGAGATGCCGGGGAGCGCGCGCTGGGCGGAGCCCGGCTTGGTCTCGGTGACGCCCGGCAGCGGCGAGATCATGATCGCGCCGGTCTCGGTCTGCCACCAGGTGTCCACGACGGGGCAGGTGTCGGCGCCGATGTTCTTCCGGTACCAGACCCACGCCTCGGGGTTGATCGGCTCGCCCACCGACCCGAGCACGCGCAGGCTGCTCAGGTCGAACTTCGCGGGGATGTCGTCGCCCCACTTCATGAACGTGCGGATCGCGGTCGGCGCCGTGTAGAGGATCGAGACGCCGTACTTCTGCACGATCTCCCAGAACCGGCCCTGGTGCGGGGTGTCCGGGGTGCCCTCGTAGATGACCTGCGTCGCACCGTTCGAGAGCGGGCCGTACGTGATGTACGAGTGGCCCGTGACCCAGCCGATGTCGGCCGTGCACCAGTAGACGTCGGTCTCCGGCTTGAGGTCGAAGACGGCGTGGTGCGTGTAGCTGGCCTGCGTCAGGTAGCCGCCGGACGTGTGCAGGATGCCCTTCGGCTTACCCGTCGTGCCCGACGTGTAGAGGATGAAGAGCGGCTGCTCGGCGTCGAAGGCCTGCGGCGCGTGCTCGGCGGACTGCCGGCCGACGACCTCGTGCCACCACAGGTCGCGGCCCTCGGTCCAGGCGACGTCCTGCTCGGTGCGCTTGACTACGAGCACCTTGGCGACGCCGTCCACGCGGGTGAGCGCGTCGTCGACGGCCGGCTTCAGGGCGGACGGCTTGCCGCGGCGGTAGCCGCCGTCGGCCGTGATGACGACCTTGGCGTCCGCGTCCTGGATGCGGGTGGCGATGGCGTCGGCCGAGAAGCCGCCGAAGACCACGGAGTGCGCGGCGCCGATGCGGGCGCAGGCCAGCATCGAGATGACGGCCTCGGGGATCATCGGCAGGTAGACGGCGACCCGGTCGCCGGCCTGGACGCCCAGCTCGGTCAGCGCGTTCGCCGCCCGGCTGACCTCGTCCTTCAGCTCGGCGTAGGTGATGGCGCGGCTGTCGCCCGGCTCGCCCTCGAAGTGGATGGCGACGCGGTCGCCGTTGCCCGCCTCGACGTGCCGGTCGACGCAGTTGTACGCGACGTTCAGCTTGCCGTCGGCGAACCACTTGGCGAACGGCGGGTTCGACCAGTCCAGGATCTCGGTCGGCTCGGTCGCCCAGGTGAGGCGGCGGGCCTGCTCGGCCCAGAAACCGAGCCGGTCAGCCTTGGCCTGCTCGTACGCCTCGGCCGTGACGTTGGCGTTCGCGGCCAGGTCAGCGGGCGGCGCGAAGCGTCGCTCCTCCTTAAGAAGGTTGGCCAGGCTTTCGTTGCTCACGACGCTTCTCCCATTCGGTGTTTGTGCCGGAGGCGACCGTTGTGTCCCAGGCCACAGCTCATCAGACCTCGACCCCTGGTGACAAGGGGTGCCCGACAATTGGTTTAGACCTGCGTGCCGGTTCTCATGCGTGTGGCTCCCGGCGAGCCGGGAGCCACACGCTCTCATCCTTGGCACGGATGCGGGGAAGGGTCGGTTCAGGCCCGCGTGTCCTCGTGGGTGGCGGCCGCGACCTGCCCGAACACCGGATCGCAGTCGTCGAGCAGATACGCCTGTGCCTCACCGACGTGGAAGTACATCCCGTGCAGTTCCAGCGCACCCTGCTCCAGCGCCCTGGCGACCGACTCGTGGGCGCGCAGGTGGTCCAGCTGCTGGACCACATTGGTCAGACAGAGCTGCTCGACCGCGTCGGCCGGTGCCCGGCCCGCGAGCCGGGCCCACGGCAGCCCCTTGTCGCCCATCCGCGCCAGGCTCGGCAGCCCGTGCCGCAGCCACCGCTTGAGCGGGGTGAGCGCCCCGGAGCCGGTCGGCGGACTGCTGAGCAGGGCCTGCATGGCCCCGCACCCGGAGTGCCCGCACACGGTGATCGACTGCACCTTCAGCACGTCGACGGCGTACTCGATGGCGGCGGCGACCGAGTCGTCCCCGCTCTCGGCGCCGGGGAGCGGCACGAGATTGCCCACGTTCCGTACGACGAAGAGGTCGCCCGGGCCGCTCGACGTGATCATCGAGGTGACGAGCCGGGAGTCGGCACAGGTGAGGAAGAGCTGGGTGGGCTGCTGGCCCTCGCGGGCCAGACGGGCCAGCTCGCCGCGCACCAGCGGCGCCGTGTTCCGCTGGAACGCGCTGATCCCGCTGGCCAGTTGATGGCTGCCGCGCCGCTGCGGCGCCGGCCCGGTGCTCTCGGGCGCGGGCGCCGGAGGCCGGTCGTCACAGTGGTGGTTGCGCCACGGTGTCCAGGGGCGGCAGCAGGAGTGGCTCGCGCTCGCCGGCTCGGCGATCCGTGCCCCGCCGCGCCCGGTCACCTCGACCTGGCCGCCCTGCGCGGCGTGCGACTTCTGCCAGTCCTGCAACGCCTCGAACGCGCCGTGGTCCATGAACGACCCGTCCAACTCCACGACGCAGTCCTCCCCTTGGGGCACCTGGTGCAGGGCGCGGCTGAGCCGGGGCACGGCGAGGAACGTCAACTGGCCGCGCACCCGCACGTGGTGGACGCCGCGCGCATCCGTCTCGTGCGTGATGCGGGTGCGCGCGAGGCGGTGCAGGGCGACGCCGACGGCGACCGCGACACCGAGCCCGACCCCTTGGAGCACGCCGAACAGGACGACGCCGAGGGTGGTCACGATGTACACCAGCACCTCGCGGTGGCGGGTCACCGTGCGGATGTGGTTCAGCGACACCATCTGGATGCCGACCGCCATCACCAGGGCGCCGAGCGAGGCGAGCGGGATGAGCTCCAGGACGGGGACCAGGAGCAGTGTGGCCGCTACCACCCAAACGCCGTGCAGCATCGAGGAGTTCCCGCTCACCGCGCCCGCGTTGATGTTCGCCGTGGTGCGCACCGCGACCCCGGCGACGGGCAGCCCGCCGAGCGATCCGGAGACGATGTTCGACGCGCCCTGCGAGAGCAGCTCCCTGTCCAGGTTCGAGCGGCGCATCTCGGGCGGCAGGTCGGGCCGCCCGGTGGCCAGCTTGTCGGCCGCGACGGCTCCGAGGAGCGACTGCACGCTGCACACGAGGGTGGTGGTCAGGACGGCCGCGGCGATCCCGAGGACGGGCCCGTCGGGCAGCCCGGCGAGGGCGTGGCTGCTCCAGGAGGGCAGGTCGACCTCGGGCAGGCTCAGGCCGAGCAGCGCGGCGGTGACGGTCGAGGCGGTCACGGCGACGAGGGCGGCCGGGACCTTGCGGGTGCCGCGGCCCACGCGCCCGGGGATGCGGGGCCAGGCGAAGAGCACGGCGAGGGTGAGGGCGCTCATGGCGAAGGCGGCCGGGTGGATGTTCGCCACCTGGGCGGGCAGCGCCCGGAGGTTGTCGAGCACCGAGCTCTCGGGGGTGCCGCCCAGCACGATGTGCAGCTGGGCGACGGCGATGGTGACGCCGATGCCGGCGAGCATGCCGTGCACGACGGCGGGGCTGACGGCGAGCGCCGTGCGGGCCACCCGCAGGCAGCCGAGCCCGAGTTGGGCGATCCCCGCCATCACGGTGATCGCGCAGGTGGTGCGCCAGCCGTAGCGCTGGATCAGCTCGGCGGTGACCACGGTGAGGCCCGCGGCGGGGCCGCTGACCTGGAGCGGGGCGCCGCCCAGGAAACCGGCGACGAGTCCGCCGACGGCCGCGGCGACGAGCCCGGACTCCAGGGGCGCGCCGGTCGCCAGGGCGATGCCGAGGGACAGGGGCAGGGCGATCAGGAAGACCGCGACGGACGCGGACAGGTCGGCGCCCGCGATGCGGAAGCGGCGGCGGGGCGCCGGTGGCGGACTGTGGGCGTTGCGGACGGCCGCTGTGGGCTCGTCCGACCGGTCGGAGTCACTGGCGCGGGTGGGTACGCAGGCTGACATGGTTCCCGTCTCCTCCGGGGTGCAGCGCGGTCGCGGAATGTGGGGGGACCCCTCGGCGGTGGGTGGGGTCGATCGCGGCCGTGGTTCACGGCGTGCAGCGGCGGGATGAAGATCAACGCTCGGTAACGTTCGGTAAATGGATCGTAATGCAGAGTAAAGTCTCTGGACGGATTATCGGGGCAAATGGGGCAATGATTCACCCCTGGGAGTGAATAGGAATCTTGGTCGGCTTGTCGGACAAATTCCGTGCGGACCGCGTGCGACGTTGGGCGCCGCCGCCCGCGCATAGCGGGCATTTCTCGCATTCACCCTCCGGTAAGCCGACTCCCAGGAAGAAGGTGGGCGGAAGATGGCCGCCACCCCCAGGTCCGCCAGCCACGCCACCCGGCGGCTCGTCGCGGGCGTCACCGCCGCCGCGGCCTGCTCCGCGGTCCTCGCCGGCTGCGCGGGCAGCGACACCGGCTCGACACCCCCGCAGGGCGCCCCCGGACCGAAGAAGGCGGCACCGGCCGCTCCCGGCAGCGTGGTCCGGCTGATCGGCGACGGCTCGACCGCGTACACCGGCCGGCAGCCGCACCTGCCGAGAGCCGAGCGCCTCAGACCGGGACAGAAGCCCCCGCAGTTCGTGGTGTTCTCCTGGGACGGCGCGGGCGAGGACAGCCAGAAGCTGTTCTCCCACTTCCGCAAGGTCGCCAAGCGGAACAACGCGACGATGACGTACTTCCTCAGCGGCGTGTACATGCTCCCGGAGGGCAAGGCGAGCCAGTACCACCCGCCGCAGCACTCGCCGGGCCGCTCGGACATCGGCTTCAACGACGCCCGGGGAATCAAGGACACCGTCGATCAGCTGCGCGGCGCCTGGCTCGAGGGCAGCGAGATCGGCACCCACTTCAACGGCCACTTCTGCGGCAGCGGCGGGGGCGTCGGCCAGTGGTCGGTCGCCGAGTGGAAGAGCGAGATCCAGCAGGCCAAGTCGTTCGTGAAGGCGTGGAAGACCAACACGGGCCTGAAGAACGCGGCGCCGCTGCCCTTCGACTACGACAAGGAACTCATCGGCGCCCGCACCCCCTGCCTCGAAGGCCAGAAGAACTTCATGCGCGCGGCCCACGACCTGGGCTTCCGCTACGACACCAGTGGCGTCAACGACCAGATCTGGCCCAAGAAGAAGAACGGCCTGTGGGACCTGTCCATGCAGCTCGTCCCGGTCCCTGGCCGCGCCTTCGAGACGCTGACCATGGACTACAACTTCATGGTCAACCAGTCGGGCACCACCTCGCAGGGCGACCCGGACAAGCACGAGTACTGGGGCGACCAGATGCGCGACGGCCTGCTCCAGGGCTTCGACCGCGCCTACAAGGGCAACCGCGCGCCGCTGATCATCGGCAACCACTTCGAGTCGTGGAACGGCGGCACCTACATGCGGGCCATCGAGGAGACCGTCCACACGGTCTGCAACAAGCCCGAGGTCCGCTGCGTCTCCTTCCGGCAGCTCGCCGACTGGCTCGACGCGCAGGACCCCAAGACGCTGCAGAAGCTCACCACGCTCGGCGTCGGCAAGGCGCCCGAGCAGGGCTGGGCGTCCTTCCTGACCGGCGCGCCGGCCCCGGCCCCCAAGGGGGTGCCGGGCGCACCGGCCACCAAGTCGTAGGCCGCGTCAGGCCGTTGCGGCGACGCTCTCGCGCAGGACGAAGTCGGGGTCGACCTGGGAAGCCAGGTCGGCCCCCGTCTTCTCGTTCCCCCAGCTCTGTGCGTTCCGCAGGTGGAAGTGGACCATCTGGCGTGTGTAGCGCTCCCAGTCGCGGGCCGCGTACGTGGCGTCGGCGGCGGTCTGGAGTGCTTGCAGGGAGGCCTTGTTGGCCGCTTCGAGGAGCTCGAAGCGTGGCGGGCGCCCCTTCTCCATCGCGCGCACCCAGTCGGAGTGCCCGACGGTCACGAGCAGGTCGTCCCCGACCTCGGAGCGGAGGAAGTCGAGGTCGTCCTCGCCCTGCACCTTGTTCCCCACGACCTTCAGGCTGATGCCGAAGTCCCGTGCGTACTCCTTGTACTGGCGGTAGACCGAGACTCCCTTGCGCGTCGGCTCGGCGACGAGGAACGTCATGTCGAAGCGGGTGAACATGCCGGACGCGAAGGAGTCGGAGCCCGCCGTCATGTCGACCACCACGTACTCGTCGCGGCCGTCGACCAGATGGTTCAGACACAGCTCCACCGCTCCCGTCTTGGAGTGGTAGCAGGCGACACCGAGGTCGGCTTCGGTGAACGGCCCGGTGACCATCAAACGCACGGCGTCGCCGTCGAGTTCCACGCTGCGAGCGCAGGCGTCGTACACCGGATTGTTCTCGCGCACCCGCAGCAGTCGCGAGCCCTCCCCGGGGGGAGTCGTCTTGATCATCGTGTCGGCCGAGGCGATCCGCGGGTTCGAGCCGCGCAGGTAGTCCTTGATGAGCGGCAGCCGGGCGCCCATGGCGGGCAGTTCGGCGGCGACCTCGTCGTCGAGCCCGAGCGCGGCGCCCAGGTGCTGGTTGATGTCCGCGTCCACGGCGACGACGGGGGAGCCGGTGGTGGCGAGATGGCGGATGAACAGGGAGGACAGCGTGGTCTTCCCGCTGCCACCCTTCCCTACGAAAGCGATCTTCATGTTCACTAAGGGTAGTCGCGTGGTCGCCATGCGTGTCCCGCCGACGTGAAGAAGACCACTCCTTCGTGGGGCGGTGCCCCGCGGCCCGTAATGTCGTACTCATGAGTACGACAGCCGATCCCCTCGCCACCCTGGGGACCCTGCCGGGCGTGGCCGACTCCGTGGACTCCGTGCGCAAGGCCGTGGACCGCGTCTACGGGCACCGGGTCATGCGGCGCCGCAGCACCGAGGTCACCTCCGAGGCCGCCCTGCGCGGCGCGCGCGGCAGCGCGGCGCTCTCGGGTGCCGACTGGGCGCTCGAAGAGGTGCGCAGGCGCAGCGACTTCAGCGGCGGCGACGGTGACGCGGAGGCCCGCACGGTCGGCGCGGCCCTGCGGCTGACTGCGGAGGCGGGTCAACTCCTGTCCATCTGGCGGCAGTCGCCCCTGCGGGTGCTGGCGCGGCTGCACCTGGTGGCGGCCGCCGCCCAGGACGACACGGTGGGCCGGCCGCGCAAGGCGGGCGAGCCGGTCGACGAGCCGCTCGTGGAACTCCCGGTGCCGGACGCGGACGAGGTCGCGGGCCGGCTCGACGGGCTCGCGCAGCTGATCATCGCGGGGAGCAAGGCGCCCGCCCTAGTGAGCGCCGCCGTCGTGCACGGCGAACTGCTCGCACTGCGCCCGTTCGGCTCGCACAACGGACTGGTCGCGCGCGCCGCCGAGCGCATCGTCCTGGTGGGCAGCGGCCTCGACCCGAAGTCGATCTGCCCCGCAGAGGTGGGTCACGCCGAGCAGGGCCGCGCGGCCTACGCGGCGGCACTCGAAGGCTATGTGTCCGGTACGCCGGAAGGAATGGCGGCCTGGATCGCCCACTGCGGCAAGGCCGTCGAGCTGGGTGTCAGGGAGTCGACCGCGGTGTGCGAGGCGCTGCAGCGCGGCGCTGCGTGAAAGGACCCCGAACAGGGTTGCGGCGGTACGAGTTCTCGTACCGCCGCTGGCATGTCCACTGGGTTACCAAGCGTCCTCGAAAAGTTGCCCATCAGGTCGGGAGCTTCGCCCGTCACCTGGTGCGGCTGGCCCGTAATCGACGGGTCGACGTCGCGTGGGTGCCCGGTGTTCATGCTTCGGTCCGTGGGGCCTTGGTTGCGTTTGAAGGTGATCCTCTCGGATGTCCTTGGTCTCGCGGGCCGTTGACTCCTTTGTACTCCTCCCCTGAAGGAAGCGGAAGCCCTGGCTGCACTTCTTTACTTTTAGGTTCAAACAGGGGTGAAACGGGCGCCCGTGAGGGGAGGGTCAGCGGGAAGCGGTGAGGGCCCGGCGCCGACTGGCGTACCAGACCAGGCCGGCCGTGGCCGCTGCCGCACCGACCGCGGCCGCCGCGACCAGGGCCGGGCGGGACGGCGAGGCGAGATTCGGCAGCCGCTGCTTGAGCCTGACCGGCTTGTGGAAGTCCAGAATCGGCCACTCGCGCGCGAGCGCCTCGCGGCGGAGCGCCCGGTCCGGATTGACCGCGTACGGGTGCCCGACGGCGCTCAGCATCGGCAGGTCCGTCGCCGAGTCGCTGTACGCGTAGCAGCGCGCGAGGTCGTACCCCTCGGACAGCGCCAGCTCCTTGACGGCCTCCGCCTTGGTCGGCCCGTACGCGTAGTACTCCACCTCGCCCGTGAAGCAGCCGTCGTCCCCGACGACCATGCGCGTGGCGACCACCCGGTCCGCGCCCAGGAGCTCGCCGATCGGCTCGACGACCTCCGCGCCCGAGGTCGAGACGATGACGACGTCCCGTCCCGCGGTGTGGTGCTCCTCGATGAGGGACGCGGCCTCGTCGTAGATGATCGGGTCGATCAGGTCGTGCAGCGTCTCGGCGACGATCTCCTTCACCTGCTGCACGTTCCAGCCGCGGCACAGCGCCGAGAGGTACTGGCGCATCCGCTCCATCTGGTCGTGATCGGCGCCGCCGGCCAGGAAGACGAACTGCGCGTAGGCGGTGCGCAGCACGGCCCTGCGGTTGATCAGACCGCCTTGGTAGAACGACTTGCTGAACGTGAGCGTGCTCGACTTTGCGATGACCGTCTTGTCCAGGTCAAAGAACGCCGCTGTGCGCGGCATCGAGTGAGCCATGGAGTGGGTCAAGGAGTGGTTTTCCACGAGCCCGAGCATAGGCGCCCACCATTCGGCGTAAGCTGGGGCGCGTGGGTTTGCCTGAGAAGGCTCTCGGGTACACCATGGAAGTCACGGATCGTTCGCGACCGTGCTAACCCGGTCTGGCTCCTCCCCCCCCGAGTCGGACCGTGGGGACGACCCCCGCTCTCCCCCCCGGCGGGGGTCGTCGCATGTCCGGACCCGTTTTCGGGTCCTTTTTTCTTGCCTCTTCGCCCCTGATTCCGGGTCTGCGGGCCACTGCCCGCCCGTCGCCGATCCGTCACGGTGCGTGACCGAGGGGCTGCTCTGCGGATGCTCGGGCTCTGTCCCCAGGGCTCACCGGTTTGGGGCACGACGATATTCACAACCCTTCTCGCGTCCACAGTTATTGACCAAGATCCACACGATTTCCGGGATCGCTGCACGGTGATTCCGCACGCGAAGTTCGGACCGGCGTTCATGGCCGGTTCGTTTTGGCCGACACGCGAAGGCGCGGCCGGTATTCGGCGCTTCGGCGCCGGCGACTTCGCGGTGCGTCGGATCGCCCGCGCTGCGGGCGAGCGGGTCGAGAGGGGGACGGATCGTGACGGGAGCCATGGCGTGCGACGCGCGGGGCGTGCGGCGCGCACCGCTGATCGTGACGGAGGACGTGGGACTGCTGGACGACCTGCTGCGGCTGTGCGCGGCGGCGGGCGTGCGGCCCGAGGTCGGGCACGGGGCGCCGGAGGGCAGAGGGGGCTGGGAGGCGGCTCCCCTCGTGCTGGTCGGGGACGACGCCGCGGGACGGCTGCGCGGGGTGCCACGACGGCGGGGTGTCGTCCTGGTCGGCCGTGACCAGGACGATTCCGGGGTGTGGAAGCGGGCCGTCGAGATCGGCGCCGACCACGTGCTGATGCTCCCGGACGGCGAGCAGTGGCTGATGGACCGGATCGCCGATGTCGTCGAGGGCGTGGGGCGGCCCGCGCTGACCGTCGGTGTCATCGGAGGCCGGGGCGGTGCCGGGGCCTCGACGCTGGCCTGTGCCCTGGCGGTGGCGTCCGCGCGGGCCGGGCGGCGCACCCTCCTGGTCGACGCGGACCCGCTGGGCGGCGGCCTGGACGTGCTGCTCGGCGCCGAGGCGGCGGACGGACTGCGCTGGCCGGCCTTCGCCCAGTCACGGGGGCGCGTCGGGAGCACCGCCCTGGAGGAGTCGCTGCCGCGTCTGCACGGCCTCAGGCTGCTCAGCTGGGACCGCGGCGACCTGGCCACGGTGCCGCCCGAAGCCGTGCGGGCGGTGCTCGCCGCGGGGCGGCGCAGGGGCGGCGCCGTCGTGGTGGACCTGCCGCGCCGGGTCGACGCCGGTTCGGTCGAGGCGCTGGCCCAGCTCGATCTGGCGCTGCTCCTGGTGCCACCGGAGCTGCGTGCCGTCGCGGCGGCCCGGCGGGTGGCCGGAGCGGTGGGAATGGTCGTGCGGGACGTGCGGGTGGTGACGGCGCCCGTGCGCGGTTCGGCGGAGCTCGACGCGGACGAGGTGGCCCGCCTGATGGGGCTGCCGCTCGCCGGTGAACTGCCGCTGGACAGCGGGGTGTCGGCGGGGCGGGCCTTTGGTGCGGGTGCGGGTGCGGGTGCGGGTTCGGGATCGG
>NZ_JAMOLN010000217.1 GCF_024448165.1 Streptomyces longispororuber | reverse complement strand
CCGCCGCCCCGGCCACCACCGCGACCAGGATCCAGGGGGAGCCGCCGGGCAGCGCGGTGCCCAGCACGCTCATGCTCAGCGGTACCAGCGTCGCCGCCGCCACCAGCAGCCCGAGCAGGATCCCGGCCAGCGCCACCAGTGACGCCTCGACCGTCATCATCTGCAGGACCTGACGGCGGGTGGCTCCGACGAGCCGTTGCAGCATGAACTCCCTGCGCCGCTCGGCCGTGGCGAGCACCTGCGTGTTGACCAGGGCGAGCGTCGCGTAGCCCACGACGACGCCCAGGACCAGGTACGCCATCCACGCCTGCGTGTCGTCCGCGTCGGCCTGCGCCGCCTCCAGGGCCTCCTTGCCCGACACCAGGAGCCCCGGCTGATCCTTCGTCAACTTACCGAGGGAAGCGGTGAGTTGGGAGACGTCGGTACCGGCCGCCGCGCGTACCATGATCTGCGGCACGAGCCCGCCGTCGGTGTGCCCGATCAGGAGTGCCGCCGGGACGAGCGCCGTCTCGTAACCGCGCCGCCCGTCCACCGTGGCGACCAGCCGCAGCCTGACCCGCGTGCCGTCACCGAGCCGCATCGGGACCAGGTCGCCGAGCCGGTGGTCCTTCGCGTACGCGGTGGGCAGCGCCACGGAGTCGCCGGTGAGCGCCGACAGGCTGCCGCTCGCCGCCCGGTACGCCGTGGTGCGGTCCAGGCCCCGCGCCGTGACGCCCTGCACCGACACCTCGGTCGGCTGCGGGCCGGTGTCCTCGCCCTCGCTCGGGCGCAGCGGTTCGTCGGGTTCGAGGTAGCCCGTCGTGGGGATCTGCGCGGCGGCCGCCGCCACCCCGGGCTGCGCGCGGACGGTGTCGACCAGGCCGAGCGGGAGCCCGCCGGAGGCCGATGTCAGCACGACGTCGGCGCGCAGGTTCTCGTCGAACGCCCGCTTCGCGCCGTCCGACTGGGTCGTCTGCATGTAAGTCAGGCCGAGCGCGAGGCCGCCGGCCAGCATCACCGGCATGACCGCGGAGGCGAGCCGGGCGGTGCGCGCCCGTGCGTTGTGCGCGGCCAGTTCGCCGGCCAGCCCCGACACCCGGCCGACCGGGCGCCGCAGCACGGCCACCAGCGCCCGGACGATCACGGGCCCCAGCAGCCCGAACGCCGCCGCCCACACCATCGCCGCCGGAGTCGCCACACCCGCCGCGTCCGGCCCCGCCGAACCGGCCGTCCCCCAGGCGAGCGCCGCGCCCCCGGCCAGACACACCAGCCCGGCGACCAGCCGGAACGCGCTGAACCAGCGGCGCCGCAGCGTCGCCTCCGCCAGCGCCTCGGTCGGCCGGGTGCGGGCCGCCGCCTGCGCCGCGATGTACGCCGAACCGACGGCGGTCAGCAGCGCCGTGCCGATCCCGACGATCACGGGCACGGACCCCGCCCGGTAAGCGATCGACCCCGGTACGACGCCCGCGTCCGCGAACGCCCCCAGCAGCCACCGCCCGAACCGCTGCCCCGGCAGCGCCGCGAGCCCGGTGGCGACCACCGCGAGGAACAGCGTCTCGCCGAGCACGAGCCGGCGCAGCTGCCCCGGAGTCGCGCCCACCGTCCGCAACAGGGCCATCTCGCGCTGCCGTTGCTGAACGCCGAGCCCGAGCGTGCCGGCCACCACGAACACGGTGACCATCGCCGACAGCCCGCCGAACGCGGCGGCCAGCGGGATCAGATCACTGCCGTCGGCCACCACGTCCGGGTCTTCGGCGCGACCGCGGTCGTCCCCGGTCAGCACGGTGACCTGCGCGCCGTCGACGGCCGCGCGGACGGCGTCGGCCACCTGCCGCGGGTCGGCGCCGGAGGCCGGGAACACACCGATGGAGTCGGCCTCGCCGACGCGGTCCGCGGCCCGGGCGGCCTCGGCGTCCGCGAGGAACACGTCGCCTTCGCTGCCCCCGTCGTCGGGCCCGGTGGCCAGGCCCGAGACCCGGTAGGTCTTCGCGGTGCCGTGGGCCAGGAGCCGGACCCGCTCGCCCGGCTTCAGTCCCGTACGCTCCGCGAGCCCCTCGCCGAGCACGATCTGGCCGTCGCCGACCGGTGCGGTGCCGTCGGTGAGCGCGTACGGGGAGAGCCCGGCGGCGGACCAGTTGTGGCCGGTGACCTTGCCGCCGCCGGTCAGGGCCGCCGGGAACGACAGGTCCCGGACGGCCGAGCCCACGCCCGGGAGCTTCGCGATCCGGTCCGCCAACTCGGCGTCCACGCGCAGCCGTTCGGGGAAGACGAGCTCGGCCTGCGTGTACGCGTACCGCTGGTCTCCGGTGACGACGACCGGCGCGGCGGCCAGCCGGTGCGGCGGCGCCGCGTTGTGGATGCCGGTCTCCAGGAGCCCGCCGGAACCGATCACGATGACGGCGCCGAGGAACAGCGCCACGAACGAGGCGATGAAGCCACCCTTGTGGAAGCGCAGCGTGCGCAGCGCGAGCCTGATCATCGGCGCACCCCGAGCCCGGTCGTCGGCCGCGGCGCGAACGGGTCGCCCCAGGTGCCCAGTTCCTGCATCTGCCGCGTGATCTGCTCGACGGTCGGCCGCTCCAGGGCGCCGATCAGCCGGCCGTCGGCGAGGAAGACGACCCGGTCCGCGTACGCGGCGGCCAGCGGGTCGTGCGTGACCATCACGAGGGTCTGCCCCGCCTCGTCCACCGACTGCCGCAGCAGCGTGAGGACTTCGGCGGCGGTCCGGGTGTCCAGGGCGCCCGTCGGTTCGTCGCCGAAGACCACCGCGGGCCGCGTGACCAGGGCCCGGGCGAGGGCGACGCGCTGCTGCTGACCGCCGGAGAGCTCACCGGGACGGCTGCGCCGCCGGCCGGCCAGACCGACCCGCTCCAGCACCTCGTCGACGACGCCCTTCGCGGGGCGGGTGCCGGCCAGCCGCAGCGGCAGCGTCACGTTGTCCACCACGCTCAGCGCGGGCAGCAGGTTGAACGCCTGGAAGACGAACCCGATGCGCTCGCGCCGGAACCTCGTCAGGGCCCGCTCCCGCAGCCCGCCGAGATCCACGCCGTCCAGGTGCACCGTGCCCGACGTCGGCCGGTCGAGGCCCGCCGCGCAGTGCAGAAACGTCGACTTGCCCGACCCGGAGGGGCCCATGACGGCCGTGAAGGTGCCCCGCTCCAGGCCGATGCTGACGTCGTCGAGCGCCGTCACCCGGTTCTTCGCCCCGCCGTACACCCTGCTGACGCGGTCGAGCCGGACGACCGGCCCGGCCTGCTGATCCTGTGTGCCGTGCACCGGCGCCCGCCCTGGTTTCCTCATGGCGACCATGCTGGTCGCGGGAGGCGGTCCGGCGGCAGCGGCGACCGGTGGAACCTGGGGTCCACCGGTCGGTGGACCCGCGCCCCGGCAGCCCCGGCAGCCCGGGAGGCGCTCAGATCCCGGGCAGCCGGCTCCAGAAGTGGTCCAGGACCTGGTCGAGGTAGACCCGTCCCTGCTCGCCCGACGCCGCCGAGCCACCGGCCCGGCTGAGCGTCGCCGCGATCAGGCGCTGGTACTCCTGGTGCATCGTGCGCAGCGGCTCCTCCAGCGTGTGCTTGTCGATGCCGGTGAGCTTGGCGACGGCCCGGATGTGGGCCTGCCAGCGGGTCTCGGCCGCCTCCCGCAGCAGTTCGGCGAGCCGGTCGTCGTGACCGGTGGCGGTGAGCCGGTCGCGGGCGGAGAGCGAGAGCACGGAGGCCAGGGCGGCGGACTGGCGGGCGTCGCCGGTCCACTTGCCGGTCCGCTCGGCCTGGTCGTACGAGGCCGGGTCCATGCCGATCGCGCGGGCCACGTCGGCGGACGCGTACCCGCGGATCAGCCGGAACTCGCGCAGCGAGCGCGGCGTGCCGATCAGCTGGGTCGGCTCGCACCACAACACGGCTGCCAGGGCGGAGAGTTCGGACGGGCTGGGGGAGGCGATCCCGCGCTCCCAGGCCGCGATGGTGTCCGGGGTGATGTGACGCAATCCGTAGGACGCCTGCATGCCGTGCGCGACATGGCCGGGGGCCATACCGAGGGACTCGCGGACGCGGCGCGCGGCGGCGGCATCGAAGGGCGGGGGCGCGTCATAAGAGGGGGGACCAGGCACGGGGCTGGATGATATGTGCCGAACTCCGTTCTGGCTACGGTGCGTTGATCAAGGCACACGTTTCGTCGAAACGTCCGAGTGAGTGATCGGTCCCGAACATCCGGAATGCTCCGCAGCGCCACGCGATCTCCATAACATCCTTGCAACCATTGGCAGTTGAGCTCTTGCTGGGCTGTCGAGCGGAGCGTGCCGCCATAAGATCCACCGCATCCGCATGTGCGTTCGTGCATCGCCTCGCCGACGGCGGAGTCGGCAGATCGTCCAATGCCTGCCCTTCCGCCCGCGAATGTCCGTCCGCTTCCCCACGCGTCCCCGCACCCCCGGCGCGACGCGCACGATCCTGGAGAATTGATGAAGAGCAGCGCGACGGGCGCGGTGCACGACGCCCACCAGCCGCCCGGCACACCCGGCATGGCCCAGGGCCCGGTCGACCGGTACTTCAAGATCAGCGAGCGCGGATCGACGTACGGCCGTGAGATACGAGGTGGACTCGCCACCTTCTTCACGATGGCGTACATCCTCGTGCTCAACCCGATCATCCTCAGCGGCGCCAAGGACATGACCGGCGCCAAGCTCGACCCGGCCCAACTGGTCACCGCCACCGCCCTGGTGGCCGCCGTGATGACCGTCATCATGGGCGTCGGCGGCAACCTGCCGCTGGCCCTGGCCGCCGGCCTCGGCCTCAACGCCGTCGTCGCCTACCAGCTCGCCCCGCTGATGACGTGGGACGACGCGATGGGACTCATCGTCCTGGAAGGCCTCATCATCTGCGCGCTGGTGGTGACGGGCCTGCGCGAAGCGGTCATGCACGCCATCCCGCAGCCGCTCAAACAAGCGATCAGCGTCGGCATCGGCCTGTTCATCGCGTTCATCGGCTTCGTCGACGCCGGGTTCGTCACCCGCATCCCCGACGTCGCGAACACCACCGTGCCCGTCCAGCTCGGCACCGGCAGCCTCACCGGCTGGCCGATGCTGGTCTTCTGCCTCGGCCTCGTGCTGACCGTCGTGCTCCTCGCCCGCAAGGTGAAGGGCGCCATCCTCATCAGCATCGTCACGATGACGGTCGTCGCCGTCGTCCTCAACAAGGCCGCCGACATCAAGACGTGGGGCCTGACCACGCCGTCGCTGCCCGACACCCTCGTCGACACCCCCGACTTCGGACTCCTCGGGAACTTCGACCTGTTCGGCGCCTTCGGACAGGTCAGTGTCGTCACCGTCCTGCTGCTGGTCTTCACCCTCATCCTGTCCGACTTCTTCGACACGATGGGCACGGTCGTCGGCGTCACCGCGGAGGCGGGCCTGCTCGACGAGGACGGCCAGGTTCCCCAGCTGGGCCGGGTGCTCCTCATCGACGGCGCGGCCGCGGTCGCGGGCGGCGCGGCGTCGGCCTCCTCGGCGACCACCTACATCGAGTCGGCGGCGGGCGTCGGCGAAGGCGCCCGCACCGGCTTCGCCAACCTCTTCACCGGCGGCCTCTTCGCGCTCGCCCTCTTCATGGCCCCGCTGCTGACCATCGTCCCGCTGCAGGCCGCCGCCCCCGCCCTCGTCGCGGTCGGCTTCCTGATGATGACGCAGGTCAAGCACATCGACTGGGACCGCTACGACATCGCGATCCCGGCGTTCCTGACCATCGCCGTCATGCCGTTCACGTACTCCATCACCAACGGCATCGGCGCCGGCTTCCTCGCCTACGTCATCATCAAGACGGCGCTGGGCCGGGCCCGCGAGGTGCACTGGCTGCTGTGGGGCGTGTCGGTGCTCTTCCTCGTCTACTTCGGCATCGACCCGGTCGAGCAGCTGCTCGGCGTGAAGTGACGCGCACTGACGTGACCTGACGCGCACTGACCGGTGCCCGGGCGTCCTCCGCATGAGCTGCGGAGGGCGCCCGGGGCGCGTTTTCCCGGAGAACTCTCCTGTCCCGAACGGCCTTCCGCTCCAATGGAGTTCGGAGCATCGGGGGCAACGCGAGGGGAGGGCCGCCATGACCGAGGCCGAGGGGGCTGCGGATTCGCTGGGGCTGAGGTCGTCCGGGGAGCGAGACGTCTACGTGGACGTCCTGGAGAAGGCCCTCGACGGACCCGAGGCACGGTCGCGCATCGGCGTGCGGCCCACCGTCACCAGAGCGGCCGTCCACCACGTCATGACCACCGATCCCGAGCGGATCGCACGGGCGCTGCGACAGCGCCGCCGCTTCCTGACCGCCGCCCGCCGCACGGAGGCCGTCGCGCTGCGACTGCACCGCTCGGTCGTGCGCGCCAGACGCTGGCTGCGCCGCGAGCGGCGGGAGCGCAGCCGCGGCCAACTGCCCGCACCCTGGTGGCGGGTCGGCACCCGCCGGCTGCGCGGGCTGGTCGTGTGCGCCGTGTTCCTGACCCTCTTCGTCCTTGGCCACAGCCTCACGGGACTGTTCCTGCTCCTCAGCGTGGTGCTCCTCGGCGCGATCGGCCTGTGGCGGACGGACCCGGGGGTCAGGGAGCGGCTCGGGGACCCGGCACGTCCGGTCATCCTCGGCGTGGGCACGGCCGTCGTGGCCGGCCTCGCCGTGGGGCAGCTGCCGAGCTGGGCCGGCATCGGCTTCCTGGCGGGCACCGTCGCCCTCGGCGTCACGGTGGCACGGCATCCGGCGTCCCGCGAAGGGCTGGTGCTGGTGCGCGACGCGGCCGGGTGCCTCGTGGCCCAGACTCCGGTCCTGCTGCTGCGGGACGCCCAACTCGAAGGCTGGAAACGCGAGTTCGGGCAGGCGGATCTCACGCCGGACGTCCACAACGCGATCTCGGAGCTGCTCGGCGCCGACCCGGACGCGGTGTGGATCCCGCTGGATCCGGCCGGCCTGAGCCAGGGCCACGCCGCCGAACTCGTCGTCCCGGTCGACTCCATGAAGCGTCTGGAGGCGAAACTCGACCAGTTGCAGGGCGGCACGGTCGCCGTCAGCGGGCCCCGGGGCGCCGGCAAGTCGACCCTGCTGAGCAGCATCGCCCGCACCGACGACTTCTCGGTCCTGGTCCAGGCGCCGGCGGGTTACGTGGCGCACGACTTCCTGCTGCTGCTGTTCACCACCGTCTGCGAGCGGTACATCGTCTGGCGCGGCCACGAGACACCGCGCTACGACGACCTGTCCAGGTTCCGCCGGGCGCTGCGCACCGCCACCGGCACGTCCCGCCGCCTGCTGGGACGTACGGTGACGCTGTTCCTCGCGGCAGTGCTGGCGGTCTTCGGGGTGGCGCCCGGTGTGCGGGCTCTGCAGAACTGGAACGAGGGCGTTCTCGTCCACCGGGCCGAGGAGGCGGCGGGCGTGGCCCGGGAGGCGGTGGAGAACTCCTGGGCCGGAGGCCGGCCGACCGCCGCGCTTCTGACACTCCTCGCCGCCTTCCTGCTGTTCCGGCTCAGCAGGGTGCCCTGGCTCGGACCCGGGATCCGGGTGCTGTGGAACGCCCTCTGCGTTGTCACCGGCAGCGCCCTCATGCTGTGGAGCGTCTACGACCTCCTGACCGACACCGGCATCGCCCGGCACTGGTCGGACTTCCTGGCCAGCGGCCCCAAGGACGAGCAGGGCCGGCCGGGCGGCGACCCGCTGGCCGCACTGGTGGTGAGCCTCATCCCCCTCCTGGTGTCCGCGCACTGGTACGGGAAGTGCAAGGCCGTCACGCCCGACGGCTGGCGCGGCTCGAAAGGCTGGACCGCCGTCCTGATCACCGTCGTCACGGGGATCCCGGGCATCGTCGTACCTCTGGTGCTCCTGTGGAACAACGAGCACACCCGCGCCATTCTTCTCGACGCCGAGAATCTGCCCCGGTCGGCCCTCTTCGCCCTGGGCTGGGTCCTCATCAGGCTTCGGGTCCGGCTCCGCCCGCCGGCCCGGGTGCCGGACCTGGTGCAGGAGTGCCGGACCCAGCTCATGCGCCTGCAGACGGTGCAGACGATGACCACGACCCTGTCGGGAACCGTCGCCCCCATCGTCTCCCTCGGCAGTTCGCACGCCGCCGCGGTCACCTCCGTACCACCCCGCTTCCCGGAACTGGTCGAGGACTTCAGGGACCTTCTCGCGCGCATCGCTCTGGACGCCGACGAGAAGGAGAAGCGTGTCGTGATAGCGGTCGACGAGCTCGACCGTCTCGGCACCGACACGCGAGCGCTCGAGTTCCTGGGCGAGATCAAGGCGGTACTCGGCATCCCGCACGTCCACTTCCTGCTGTCCGTCGCCGAGGACGTCGGCGCCGCCTTCATTCGCCGCGGCCTTCCGCACCGCGATGCCACCGACAGCTCGCTCGACGACGTCCTCCACGTGCAGCCCTGCACGCTGGAGGCGTCGAAGGCGATACTCGCCCGGCGCGCCGACGGGATCCCCGAGCCGTACGTCCTGCTCGCCCACGCGCTGTCCGGCGGCATCCCCCGTGATCTGATCCGCTACGCACGCCGCATCGTGGAGATGCAGCAGCACACCAAGTCACACGAACTGGCGACCGTCTGCCGACGCCTCGTGGTCGAGGAACTCGCCGACACCCTCGCCGGGTTCCGCATCCTGCTCGGAAAGCAGGAGTGGTCCGCGCAGAGCAGCGAGGTGCTCACTCGCTTCCGCGGTCTGACCACCTTGCTGCGGTCCGTGGCCGCCGCGGCAGACACACGTGACGGAGGGCTCACCGACGCCCTGCAGACCTTCGCCTGCCACCCGCTGCCGCCCGCGCCGGGTGTCCCGGAGGACGCCGTCCGCCTGGTGGACGAAGCCACCGCGTACGCCTACCTGGCCCTGACCTTCCTCGACGTGTTCACCGGTCCGGCCTTTGGCGAGCGCCGCCGTGCGGCCGCCGCGTCCGGCCCCGACGGGGACCCGCACCTGCTGGCCGAGGCCCGGCAGGAACTCGCCGTCTCCCCGCACAGCGCCCGTACGCTCCTGGACGGGGTCCGCCGCGCCTGGAGTCTGCCGGTCCCACTGAGCGAGCCGTTGCGGGTGGTCGTCCCGGCACCCGGCGCACCGACGGCCTGAACGCTCAGCCGTACATCGCGACCTCGTACAGCGATGCGAGCGCGGCGTCGATGGGATGGGCCTGAGGCCTGCCCTCGGAGTCGAGAAGGTTCCACCGCTGGAGGTTGATCGCGACGGCCAACTGCCGCTGCCCGTCGGCGCGGATCATGGCCAGCGTGCCGGCACCCCAGACCGTGCCGCCGTGCCCCCAGAAGGTGGGCCGGCCGGGCGCCTCCATCGGGTACAGACCGAGCCCGTAGTCGATGACCCGGCCCTCCTGGGAGACCACCTTGACGGTGCTCTGCATCTGCGCCAGCGACGCGGGACCGACGATCTCTCCGGCCAGCAGCAGCCCGAAGAAGCGATTCAGGTCGGCGACGGTCGATATCAGCGAACCCGCAGGTCCGACGAAGGACATGTCGAACTCGCTGTAGTCGCGCGGTGGTTCGTGCTTCCCGAACCACGACTCGTAGATCCGCGCGTGCGGTCCCTCGATGCGCGGACCGCTCGGGAAGACGGTGTCGCGCAGCCCGGCCCGCTCGATGACGTCCCGGGTGATGTACTCCTCGGCCGGCATCCCGGTCACCTCGGCCAGGAGCTCGGAGAGCAGCAGGTAGTTGGTGTTGGAGTAGAGCCCGGGAGTGCTCCCCGGGGCACCGGAGGGCGGTGCCTCGACCCCCAGCCTGATCAGTTCCGTGCGCTCGAACCGGGTGAACCGGTGGTCCTCCAGGCTCTGCGGGCCGGTCCGCGCGAAGTCGAACTCGGCGAACCCCTCCAGTGAGGGGTAGACGTACGGCAGGTACTCGGCGAGGCCGCTGGTGTGGTTGACCAGCATCCTGACGGTGATCGCGTCGCCGCGTGGACCGGGCACCAGCTTCGGCAGGTACCTGCCGACCGGCGCGTCGAGGTCGATCGTGCCGGCCTCGACCTGCCGCAGCACCGCGGCGACGGTGAACGGCTTGGTGACACTGCCCACGCGGTGCCGCATGCGCGCGGTGACGGGACGGTCGGTCCCGGTCTCGGCGACGCCGGCCGCGCCGCTCCAGACCTGGTCACCGGCGCGCACCTCGGCGAACACGCCCGGAACTCCGGCGCGATGGACGTGCTTGAGGGCGGCGTCCAGTTGTGCGGGATTCAGCTCGTCGCTCACGACAGGTGTCCTCTCGTAGGTTTCCTCATTATGCACGCAGTGCGTGCAACAGCAAGTGCAATGGTGGGCGCATAGACTAAGGTGAAGGCCGGTGAGAGGAGCGAAATGGCAGGTCGCAGACGCTGGACGACCGAGGAGATCCTGGACGCGGCCGCGGAGCTGCTGCGCACGAGCGACGCGGAGTCGTTCAGCGTGCGCAAACTCGCCGCGACGCTCGGCACGGACTCCTCCAGCCTCTACCGGCACTTCCGCAGCAAGACGGAGCTGCTGCGGGCGGTCGCGGACCGCGTCCTGGTGACGGCCATGGACGGCTACCGCCCCGAGGGCGAGTGGAAGCAGCGACTGACCACCCTCGCCCTACGGGTGCGCGCGGCGTTCGGCGAGCAGCCCCAACTCGCGCATGCCTGGGGCCGGTACGCGTCGGGCGGCGCCGGCTCCCGCCTCATCATGGAAGAAGTGCTGCAGGCCCTGCGGGAGTCGGGCCTGCCCGACGAGGAGATCCCGCGCCGCTACCACCGGCTCGTGGTCCTGATCGTCTCGCTGATCGCCTCAGAGGCCGGGGTGGGCATCATGACGCCGGAGGAGTACGAGCAGGGCACGGAACTCTTCCGCGTCGCAGTCCTGGGCGCCGACCCCGACCGCTTCCCGGCCCTGTCCCACTTCGCCCGCGACGTCCGCCCGCTCGGGGAGGACCGCTCCGCGGCGTTCGAGGAGATCCTGGCCGGCCACCTCGACGGGATCGAGGCCGCGATCGGGGTGGGGTGAGTGGGGCAGCGCCGACTTCTGTCGTTGCGGAGGAGCGGTCGGAGCATCGCACCAGACTCCGGGGCATGCCCTTGCCCGCCGATTGAGCCGGCGGGGCGGGCCGGTTGCGCTCCTCGGCGTTGCGAAACCTGCCGCGATAATGGGCAGATGAATGAAGAGTCGCGGTGCTGACGCCCGTCATCCTCGGCATAGACGATCTCCGTCCGCTGCCCTGGACCACACAGATCGCGCGCAGTAGCGGCGAAGGCATCGAGCTCCTGCAACAGCACCGCGACAGTTTCATCGACGAACTCTGGCTGGACCACGACCTCGGCGGCGACGACAGCATCTTGCCTGTGGTGACCCTCATGGAAGAAGCCGCTTTCAACGGGCGGCCCTTCCGAATCGGCACAGTCTTCGTGCACAGCGCCAACCCCATCGGCTCCGAGACTGTCGTCAGGTCGCTCACGCGCTGGGGCTACTCGGTCCGGCGGACGACGGTCTAAAAGACCCGGTAGTCGGTCGTCGGGGATCGACGCTGACCGCCTCTGATGGTGGCTGTTGGTGTCGGCCGGTGATGTCAGACGTCAGTGGTCGGTTTGACGTTCCCACCACCAGGAGAGGTGCTCCCGCGTGAGCTTCCGCCCGCGAACCCAAGCAGGTAGGCAAGCACCATGAGCCCCAGGACCGCTGCCTCCTGAGCGAACCGGTGCCCGTCGAGCAACGGCCACACGGTGACCCTGCCGGAGATAAAGATCATCACCGTGATCCACAGGCCGTACAGCCTGCGTCTACCCGGCTTCTCAGTCATCGCTGCCCCCCTGTCACGGCGGCTTGGCTCGAGTGGTTGATGTTCGATCTGAACGGTCCTGTAGAGGCCGAGTATCCGTAGCTTGGGAAGCTCGGTTGATCCTGCTGTGATTCTCCGCCTGATCGGGCGCGGGAGGGCACGGGGAGGGCACGGGAGGGCACGGATATTCCGGGCATGAGCAGGTGGACCGGTCGCATACTGGCGTCATGCTCCCGCCCTTGCGATTCCGAGACGCTCGGCACACGAAGTACCACTTCATCGACCACGTGCTCGTGCGCTGTCCGAAGTGCGCCGGGATCGCACACGTTGCCCCGGCGGTGCCTGTGACCGATGGCTCGGTGCCCTCGGTGTTCGCGCGCCGCCGTCTCGTCTGTCGGGCGTGCGGCCTGACTCGGGATGCTGCCGGGAGCGGGTATCGCCTCTTCCGGGGGAGTGGTGAGGCCACAGACCCCTACTTCGGGCTGCCGTTGTGGTTGCAGGCGGAGACACGGCACGGCTGGTTGTGGGCCTACAACCCGGAGCACCTGGAGCTGCTCCGGCAGTTCGTACAGGCGCCGTTGCGTGAAAGAGCCCCGCGGGATGCGCCGGTCACGAAGATGACAGTCGTCGCGCGGCTACCCACCTGGATCAAGAGCGCAAAGAACAGAGGTGAGGTCCTGCGTGCCATCGACCGGATCCGGTCGACGCTCGCCTGACCACCTCAAACACACACGCGTCATGGCAAGGCAGCCCGCACGACCGAGCCGTTCCCCACAACCCCCTACCCGTCCGCCTCCTCCACCGCCACCCCCGGCTCACCCACCAGCACCAACTGGCTCACCGTGTACCGGTCGTACGTATGCAGCTCGACCCGGTACAGACCCGGCGTCGCCGCCGTCACCTCGGCCGTCGGGCGGCCGTCGCGCATGCCGAGGCGGACCGGCCGCTCCGTGCCCGTCGCCGTGTCGGTCAGTGTGCAGGTCAGGCCCTGGAGCGAGTCGACGTGTTCGGCGGTGATCTGCCAGGGGACGCCCGCCTCCGCGAGGTCGGGGACGTCGAGGCCGCAGCCGGGTTCGCCCAGGGGGATGCCGAGCGGCAGGTCCTCCAGGAGGATGTCGGCGACCGCGTCCAGGGCGCTGTCGGCGCGCGCCAGGTCGCCGTGCTGGACGGGCACCGTCGAGACGTGGCCCGACAGGGCGGCCGCGTCGCGGTACACCGTGCCGTCGCCGTGCGTGGCGAAGTGGCGTACCCGGCCCGCGGCGTCCCTGATGAGGGTGCCGTCACTGTTGGGGCGGGGCCCCGCGCCGTACGGCGTGACCTGACCGTCCGTCAGCGACAGGCTCTGCCACGTCGGCTGGCGGGCGCCGACGACCGTGCGGTGGTCCGGCAGCCGCACGTGCCGCTGGCTCTCGTGGAAGGCGAGCGAGTCACGGGCCAGGTCCGGGTGGCCGCCCAGCGCGGTGATGTCGCCGGGGGAGAGGCGCCGTACGTCGTCGGCGTCGCGCAGACAGCGGTACAGCGGCAGCAGGTCGTGCAGGCCCGGCATCGTCGCGCACAGCGCCCGCAGCTTGGCGTGCGGGAGTGGGACCGGCGCGCCACGGCCGCTGTTGAGGATGACGGTGGCCTTCACCGAACCGTGGAAGGGCGTGCCCAGGGTGACGACGGTACGGGTGTCGGCGGCGAGGTCGTCGGAGTGCGTGCCGTCCAGGGCGCTGCGCGTGACGAGACCGCCCATGGAGTGGGCGATGAAGACGAGGCGGGCGGGCCGCTGGTCGGCGCGGTGGGCGAGCGCCGCACGATGGGCGGGGTGTTCGCGCCAGGCGGTGAGGTGCGCGCGGGCCCGCTCGGCGAGCAGCTTGCCGTTCGTGGCGACCGGCAGCCGCCAGTCGTAGGGGAACGGCAGGATCGCCGCCGGGTCGGCGACGTGCTCCAGCACGGTGTCGACGAGATCGGTGTACGGCTCCTGGCCCCGCAGGTACGGCGTCCAGGTGCCGTGCCGCAGCAACTGGGTCGCGGTCACCCGCCCCGTCTTCCCGGCCAGTTCGTCATCGGTCAGCCGGAGGTCGGCAAGACCGTCGCGCCGGGTCCACGCCCGCAGCAGCCAGCCGGCCCCGGACAGACCCCACAGGACGTCGCCGGTCGCCGTGTCGCGCAGCTCGCTGCCCATGATGCCGGGAACGATGACGACCGCGTCCTGCGTCACATGCAGTGGTAACTCGCCCTCTCCGGAGGCGGAGCGGGAGGTGGAAGCCTGTCGCTGGGAGCTCATGAACGGGACAATAGGCAAGATGCGCGAGCAACGGGGGCCGGTTGTGGCGGTTGCCGCCGAACCGGACGCACTGGAATGGCCGCACGGACCGCTGTCGACGGGACCGCGCGGGCTGCTCGTCGGCCTGATCGTCCCGGACGGCGACCCGGCGTTCGACGAGGCCCTCCGGCAGCAGCTCGCCGCACTGGAACTGTGGTGGCCCCGCGCCGGCGGCGAGTTCGGCTGGCGGATGTCGCAGAACCCGGACGGCACCCCGCTGTCGACGCGGCACGAGGTCGAGACGTACCTGGAGGCCAGCGGCGTGCGCGAGGCCGAGGCCGGGACACCCCTGGTGCTGTTCGTCAGCGCCCACGGCATGACCGCCAAGTCCGCCCGCCACTACCTGCGCCTGCCGACCACCTCCGACGACCGGCTCCTCGCCACCGCCGTACCGACCTCCGGCCTCGCCTACGCGGCCCTCGACTCGCACGCCCACGACGTCCTGGTCATCCTCAACATGTGCGAATCGGCGGCCGTGCAGAGCGAACTCGTCACCCTCCAGGACGACCTGGACCCCGCCCGCAAGGACGAGGCCCGCCTCAACGTCCTGGCCACCACCGAGCGCGGCCGCCAGGTCCTCGGCCTGGAGCTGGCCCGGGTGCTGTCCCGCGCCCATCTGCTGGCCACCACCAGCGAGCAGATCGCCCACCCGCACCTGACGATGAGCGAGTTCACCCAGCTGCTCAACCGTGCCGCCCGGCTCCTGGAGGACGAGCGTCCCGTACGCCGCCGCGGCGCCCGCCGGGCCACCGCCCGCGTCAACATCCCGCAGCCGCTGCTCACCCAGTGGCAGCACGAGCGCTCCCGCGCCCTGCCCAACCCCGGCTACGAACCCGCGCCGCGGGTCGCCCTGGCCGAGGTCAGCGACGTCGCCGCGACCTTCGACGAGCTGGAGTACTGGCTGGAGAAGGCGAGCGGCCGCCTCGACAAGGCCGACGGCGGCTGGTACTTCTCCGGCCGCACCCAACTCAACCGGCTGCTGGTCGAGTTCATCCAGCGCCCCCGCGGCGCCATGATCGTCACCGGCGGCGCGGGCACCGGGAAGTCGGCCCTGCTGGGCCGCATGGTGACCCTCAGCGACCCCGTCTTCCGCGGCGAGGAACGCTACAAGACCGCCCTCGACAGCCCGCCCGACACGATCCCGCCGCCGCACGCGGTCAGCGCGGCGGTCTCGGCCCGCAACCACACCGCCGTGTCCGCGCTGCGCAGGATCGGCCGCGCACTGGGCTGCCGCCCGGCCGACGACGGCGACGAACTCGGCGACTGGCAGGCCGCGTTGGAGGAGTTCCTGGCCCGCCCCGGGCCACCCGTCACCGTCGTCGTGGACAGCCTCGACGAGGCGTACGACCCGACGCACTTCATCACCACGGCGCTCGCCCCGTTCGTCTCCGCGACCCGGCCCGAGGCCCGCGCGACGGGCGGCGTGCCCGCGCCCGCCGTGCGGGGGCCCGCCGCCCGGCGGCGCCGGGTGCGCCTCCTCCTCGGCGTGCGCAGCGCCCGCCCCACCGCCCACGACGGCGCGCCCCGGCCGGCCGCCGCCGACCTGCTCGCCGAACTCGCCGACCGCTTCCCGCACGCCCGCACGGTGCGCTGCGACACCGCGCCCGACCAGGACATCCGCGCCTACGTCAACGTCCTCCTCCGCGACCAGGAAAGCTGGAACGCGGCGGCCGTGTCCCGGGCCGCGCTGGCGGTCGGCGCCCGCGCCGACGGCTCGTTCCTGCACGCCCGCCTCGCGGTCGAGCAACTGCGCGCCGAGGGCCCGCGGCTGCTGACCGACCCGGACTGGCTGGACCGCGTCGCCGACGGCATCACCGGTCTGCTCAGGACCGACATCGAGCTCGCCGTTGCCGCGGGCAGCGGCCTGACCGCGGTCGAGGCCGTCGGCCTGCTGCGGGCGAGCGCGTTCGCGCTGGGGCGCGGGGTCGCATGGGGGGACGTGTGGCCCGCGCTGACGCACGCCGTGCTCCAAGCGCCCCTGCGTGACCCCGACGAGAAGATCCGCCAACTGCTGAAGAGCCGCCTGGCCGGGTATCTCACCACTGACCACGAGGACGACCGCGTGGTCTACCGACCCGCCCACGAACAGCTGGCCCAGATCCTCCGCCACTGGCCGGCAGCCTGGAAGTGCACTCCGTGACGGACCATCACCCCACCTCGCACGACGCCACGTCGTGCGCGGCCGACGCCTGCGCGCCGGTGGCGCCCCGTGCGCCGCTGCCGTGCGCCCGCCGTCGGTGGTGCGCCGCGGGCGACTGCGGCGTTGCGGCCACGCGTGGCCCGGTCCGGCCGCCCCCGCCGTGTCTCCGCCACCGGCCCGCCCGTCGTGGCGGACTCGTCGTGGCCGGTCCCTACGACACCCAAGTCCCGGACAGCACCC
>NZ_JAMOLN010000216.1 GCF_024448165.1 Streptomyces longispororuber | reverse complement strand
GAACGCGTCGAAGCCGAGGACCGAGAGCGAGGCGCCCGCCGAGACGTCCGTCAGCCACACCAGGAGCGGCATCGCCAGCGCGGTCACCACGCCCAGCCGCAGCGCGCAGCGCCCCGCGAACCCGAGCGCTCCCCCGTCCAGCGGCGTGCGCACGGCCGTGAGGACCCCCGCGAAGAGCATCATCACCGCCACCGCCACGGCCAACAGCCAGACCCTGCCGTCGAGTTCGGCCAGCCGGCCCAGCGTCACCGGCTGATCGGACGAGAGCCGCAGGAAGTCGTCCAGCGGGTCGGGGAGGACCTGGGCGAGCGCCCCCGTCGCCTTGCCGTCCCACGGCACGAACATGCCGAGCGGGAGGGCGAGCCACACCCCGTTCGGCGCGCCGAGCAGCGCCGCGCCCGCGATCCGCTTCGGATGGTCGTCGCCGATCATCGCGTACAGCGCCGCGGCGAGCCCCGCGAGGACCGCCACCAGCACCACGGTCACCAGCGCGGACGCCGCCGGCCTGACCACCCGGTGCACGGCGCTCAGGGCGGGCGGCAGCGGCGTGCGCCGTGACGCGAGCAGCGCGATCAGCAGGACCCCGACGACGAACGCCGCGCCGCCCAGCAGCGTCGCCCCCGTCTGCACCGTGAATCCCACGGAGGCCTTGGCGTCCGCAAGATCGCCGAGCCGGTCGGGCAGCAGCCCGCCGATGCCGCCCGGCAGCTTGTCGCCGATGCCGCCCGGCAGGTCCCCGGCGCCCGGAATGTCGTTCAGTCCCAGCTTCGAACCGTCAATCGTGATGATGTCGTGACCCGCCCAGGCGAGCCCGCCCAGCATGCCCACGAAGAGCACGACCACGGCGCCGGCCCGGGCCAGCAGTTCGCCGGGCGAGACCTCAACTCCCGCGCCGCGCAAGGACCGTAGGAAGAACCAGCTGACCAGCAGCGCACCCACCAGGCCCACGCCGAGCGGTGCGACGTCGATCGCGGTGTCCGCCTGCGCGCCCTGCAGGCCGAAGGCCGAGACGTCGCCGGACGGCGTCACGCGCCCGCCGACCCCGAGCGCCACGACCGCGGCCGTCATGGGGCCCAGCGAGCCCGCCGAGTCCGCCCCGAGCAGATGGAGCCCGAGCGCCGCGACGCCCGCCATGGCGATGAACGCCCAGCTCACCGCGGCAATCGCGGACAGCAGCAGATCGCCCACGGGCACGCCGCCGCGCCGGGTCGCGTGTTGGCCGGTCTCCATCAGGACCCCCCGATCCGTACCGCATCGCCCCTGTTTTCCCATTTGCGCATGATCCGTAGGGAGTTGTGGGCACTCACCACTCTCCGGGGCGGGATCTGCCGCGTCAACGGGGCGCACACCGGGGCCGTCCGGGAGTCTTCACAACCCCCGACGCAAGGCCCGACTTTCGGTCATGGGGGCCTTCCTGAAATAGTTCCTCACGATGTTCGACATCCCTAGACTCCCCATGGCGGGGGCAATACTCGGGGGACAACTCAGTGGGGCATGGAGTGCCTGAACTCGTACTGGAATTGAATGGCAGGACCTGGACGCTCGATCCGTCCAGGCCGTACACCCTCGGTCGTGATCCGGGGGGTGACGTCGTGCTCGACGACGCCAGGGTGTCCTGGCGTCACGCCACGATCAGCTGGGGCGGCCGCAGTTGGGTCATCGAGGACCACGGCTCGA
This sequence comes from Streptomyces longispororuber, assembly GCF_024448165.1. Lineage (GTDB taxonomy): Bacteria > Actinomycetota > Actinomycetes > Streptomycetales > Streptomycetaceae > Streptomyces > Streptomyces longispororuber_A. The sequence goes on along the minus strand of NZ_JAMOLN010000216.1, from coordinate 14,860 downwards.
CCAACGGCACCTTCGTCCAGGGCCAGCGGATCCACCAGATGGAGATCGGGCCCGGATCGTCCGTCCACCTCGGCAACGCGACGGACGGGCCGCGCCTGAGCGTGCAGGGCAGTGCCCAGGCCGCCGCGGTCGCCTCGCCGCACCAGGCGCAGCAGCAGGCCGCCGGCCTCGCCCAGCAGCCACCGCCGCAGCAGCAGCCGCAGGACGGTGCGCCCGGCTGGTCGCAGCAGGCGCCCCAGCAGGCGCAGCCGCCGCAGCAACAGCAGCAGTGGCAGCAGCCGCCGGTGCAGAAGGTGCCGCAGCAGCAGGGACCCGGTGGAGTCGCGGGGGCGCCGCCGGTCTACGGCGACCGCAGCCCGACGACGTTCCACCAGCTGGCCCTCGGCCGCGTCATGCGCATCGGCCGTGCGCTGGAGAACGAGCTGGTCGTCTCCGACCTCCAGGTCTCGCGACTGCACGCCGAGTTCCACGCGACGCCCGACGGCCGCTTCGAGATCCGCGACCTCGGCTCGCACAACGGCACGTACGTCAACGGCCAGCCGATCGCCAAGGGCGGCAGCGCGCTGCTCGGCCCGAACGACATCGTCGGCGTCGGCCACTCGACGTTCCGCCTCGTCGGCGACCGGCTCGAGGAGTTCGTCGACACCGGTGACGTCTCCTTCTCCGCGCGCCACCTGACGGTCACCGTCGACGGCGGCAAGCAGATCCTCAAGGACGTCTCCTTCGGCGTCCCGGAGAAATCGCTGATCGCCGTCATCGGCCCGTCGGGTTCCGGCAAGTCGACGCTGCTCAAGGCACTGACCGGCTACCGGCCGGCCAACCAGGGCGACGTCCTCTACGACAACCGGAACCTGTACAAGCAGTTCGCCGAGCTGCGCCAGCGCATCGGTCTGGTCCCGCAGGACGACATCCTGCACAAGGAACTGACCGTCAAGAAGGCGCTCAAGTACGCGGCCAAGCTCCGCTTCCCCGCGGACACCAGCGAGCAGGAGCGCCAGCAGCGCATCGACGAGGTGCTGCGCGAGCTCAAGCTGGACATCCACAAGGAGAAGAAGGTCACCTCCCTCTCCGGTGGCCAGCGCAAGCGCGTGTCCGTGGCCCTGGAGCTGCTCACCAAGCCGTCGCTGATCTTCCTGGACGAGCCGACCTCCGGCCTCGACCCGGGCATGGACCGCGACGTCATGCAGCTGCTGCGCGGTCTGTCCGACGACGGCCGCACGGTCCTCGTCGTCACCCACTCGGTGGCCGAGCTCGCGATCTGCGACAAGCTCCTCGTGATGGCGCCGGGTGGCTCGGTGGCGTACTTCGGCCCGCCGGAGGAAGCGCTCAACTTCTTCGGCTACGAGACCTGGGCCGACGTCTTCTCGGCGTTCGAGAACTACCGCGACTACGACTGGGCGGGCCGCTGGAAGGGCTCGCAGCACTACCAGATGTACGCGGCCGACATCGACGCCGTCGCCCCGCAGTCCGTGCAGATGCCGCCGCCCGCGGCGGTCAAGCCGCCCAAGCCGCAGCCCTGGGGCGCGCAGCTGATCACGCTGATCCGCCGCTACGTGTCGGTGATCGCCTCCGACAAGGGCTTCATGGGTCTGATGGTGATCCTGCCCGCGGTCCTCGGCATCGTGTCGGTGGTCATCCCGGCCGACTTCGGTCTGGCGCCGCCCAAGCCGCCGTCCAAGTTCAACGGCGACGCGGGCACGATCATGCTGATCGTCGCGGTCGGCATGTGCTTCTCGGCCGCGGCCAACTCGGTCCGAGAACTGATCAAGGAACGGGTCATCTACGAGCGCGAACGGGCCACCGGCCTGTCCCGCTCCGCGTACCTGATGTCCAAGGTCATCGTCCTCGGCTTCATCACGGCCATCCAGGGCGTCATCATCTGCGCCATCGCCTTCACGCCGCGAGACCTTCCCGAGGAAGGTCTCCTGATGCCGCCGGCCGTCGAGCTGTGCATCTCGATCATCGCGCTCGGCTTCACGTCGATGATGTTCGGCCTGGTCATCTCCTCGCTGGTGAAGACCTCCGAGAAGACGATGCCGCTGTTGGTGATGTTCGCGATCGTCCAGGTCGTCTTCACCGGAGTCCTCTTCCAGATCTACGGTTCGATCGGCCTGGAGCAGTTCGCCTGGCTGATGCCGTCCCGCTGGGCGATCGGTGCCGCCGGCGCCACGCTGGACCTGGCGCACCTGATGCCGCCGTGGGACCCGAAGAAGCCGAACGACCTCGACCCGCTGTGGGAGCACTCGGTCAGCCAGTGGGGCATCAACATCGCGGTGCTGCTCGCGCTCGGCATCATCTGCGGCTTCGCGGTCGCGCGCCTGCTGCGCCGCCATGAGCCCGAGGTCATGCGCAAGTAGTCGTCACGCACGACAGAGAAGGGCGGCACCCGCGAGGGTGCCGCCCTTCTCTGTCGTGGGGGTCGGCGTGCTGAGGACCCAGAGGTCCCGGCAAAGAGTCTCAGTACGCGCTGTTCACGTTGTCGATCGAGCCGTACTTGTCGGCCGCGTAGTTCGCGGCGGCCGTGATGTTGGCGACCGGGTCGTAGATGTTCGTCGAGGTGCCGTCGACGTGGTACGCGTTGAACGTCGGCTGGATGACCTGGAGCAGGCCGATCGACGGGGTGCCGTTCTGGGCGTTGATGTCCCAGCCGTTCATCGCGTTCGGGTTGCCCGTGGACTCGCGCATGATGTTGCTGTAGAGCCCGTTGTAGGTACCCGGGATGCCCTTGGCCTTCATGATGTCCAGCGACTGCTTGATCCAGCCGTCCAGGTTGTTGGCGTAGACCGGCTTGCGGGCGGCGGCGCGGGAGGCGGCCTCCCTGGCCTCGCGCTCCTGCTTCGCCTTGGCGTCCGCCTCGGCCTTCGCCTTCGCGGCGGCATCGGCCTTCGCCTTGGCCTCGGCGTCGGCCTTCTTCTGCGCCTCTTCCTTCGCCTTGGCGTCCTGCTGGGCCTTCAGCTTGGCGGCGGCCTGCTTCGCCTTCTCCGACGCGGCGGCCTGCTGGCCGGTGACGCTGTCGTGCACGTCCTTGACCTGCTGCGTACCGGCAGCCGTCGGGAAGGCGACGGGGGCGGCGGAGACCGTCTCGGCCGACGCCTGCGTGTCATGACCCGGCACCAGCGTCACCGCGAGAGCGGCGGCACCGAGGGCGGCGACACCGGCCATCGAGAACTTGTGGGTGCGGGTCAGGCGACTATGGCCGGAAGGGGCGTGCTTGGACATGAGATGGGGACCTCTCGAAGTGTGTTTGGGGCACGAGCACCGCGGGTACAACCGTTCGGTGCTCAGCGACGAGGGCCATTCTTAGCGGGCGCAAAATTCCGTGGCAAAGGTGTGACGTACGAAGCCGGGTAGTGGACCGGGGGCATGCGAAAGGGGGCCAGGAGTCGGCTCTCGACCCCTGGCCCCCGTCCCGCCTCGGGACTTTGGTCCTTCAGCTATCCACTAGGCGCCTTCGTACGTGATGTGCGCCCTATGCGCGGCGTCACAGCGGGCACCCGTCGATCTCACCAGTAGTTGCCAGTGCAACGCGCAGCGTGAGGCTCCTGGTCCGGAAGGATGAGGTGGACGTCGCCGAACTCGTGCCACAGGTAGAGGCCCCGCAGCGCCTCCTCGTACGTACGGCTCACGGCCGCCCGCCCCGCCACCGCCTCCAGCATCAGCAGATGGGACGCCTCCGGCTCGTGCAGCCCGGTCAGCAGCCCGTCCACCACCCGCACCCCGCGCTCCGGCGTCACGACCAGCTCCGTCCAGCCGCGCGCCGCCCGCACCACCCCGTCGTCCCCGGCCGCCGACTCGACGGCCCGCACGGCCGTGGTGCCCACGGCGATCACCCGCCCGTCCCCGGCCCTGGCCGCGTTGATCAGCCGCGCCGACGCCTCCGGCACCTCGAACCGCTCCCCGTAAGGCGGCTCGTGCGACTCCGCGGACGCCACCCCCGTGTGCAGCGTGATCGGCGCGAACTGCACGCCCCGGCTCACCAGCTGCGCCACGATCCGCTCCGTGAAGGGCCGCGCCGCACTCGGCATCTCCGCACTGCCCGCCCCGTCGGCGTACGGCAGCGCGAACACCGTCTGATAGGCGGACAGCGGCTGGTCCCGCTCCGTGTACGCGTAGCGGATCGGCCGCCCGTGCGCCCGCAGCAGCGCGGGCACGTCCCCGGTCGCCCGCACCCACCACAGCCGCTCGTTCCCCGCCGCGACCGGCTCCTCGAAGACGAGGTGCACACAGCCGGGCAGCGACACCACCGAACCCGCGGGCCCGCCCGCGCGCGGGCGCGTGGTGCCCCGGCCGTCCGGAACCCGCAGCTCGACCGCCCACCGCCCGTCGTCGCCCCGCGTGGAGAAGTGCACGACCACGCGCGCGCGCCCGTCCGTCCCGTCCACGGCGGCCGCCAGCGTGGGGGAGGTGTTCACCACGAGCAGGTCCCCGGCCCGCAGCACCTCCGGCAGCTCGGGGAAGCGGTGGTGCGCCACCTCCGTGCCGCGCGACACCAGCAGCCGCACCGACGATCTGTCCCGGCCGGGACCCCGCTGTTCGGCGGGCACCCGCGCCGACAGCTCCTCCGGTACCCGCAGCGCGAGTGTCATCGCGTCTCCAGCAGAGAAGGCGCCGCGTACCGCCCGCTGGCCGGCCGCTCGTCGAGCAGCCGCAGGAACCCGGGCACGACGTCCTCGGGCCGTGGCACGCCGCTCAGATCCTCGTCCGGCTCGGCCGCGGCCAGCATCTCCGTCCGCATCCCGCCCGGATCCACCGCCCACACCCGCAGGCCGGACTCCTCCACCCCGAGCACGGCCGACAGCTGGTCGAGGGCCGCCTTCGTCGCCCCGTAACCGCCCCACGTGCGGTACGCCTCGGCCGCCGCGTCCGAACTCATGTTGATCACCGCCCCGTCGTGCGCCTCGCGCAGCAGCGGAAGCGCCTCCTGCAGCAGTCCGAGCGGCGCCACCACATTGACCTCCAGCGCCCTGCGGAACCCGTCGAGCCCGTGCTCCCCGAGCGTCACCAGTGGCTCCGCGCCCAGCACCCCCGCGTTGTTCACCAGCAGATCGAGACCGCCCAGCTCCCAGGCCGCCGCGATCAGCTCGACCCGGTGCCCGCCGTCCGTGACGTCACCCGGCACCGCCACGACCGCCCCGCCGTGCCGGCGCAACCCCGCCGCCACTTCCTCCAGCGGCCCGGGGGACCGCGCGTCGAGCACCAGATCCCAGCCCCGCTCGGCCAGCGCCGTGGCGAGCGCCCGCCCGAATCCCCGTGAGGCCCCCGTGATGATCGCTACTGTCATGACAACCGTCCCCTTGGTCCGCCGGCTCTGCGTGTGCCTTCAACGTAGGAACGGCGGGGGCCCGGGCACCTCGTACGCGGGTCGCGACGGCCACGGGCCCTTCGGCCTAAGCCCAGGGCCCTAGGCGGGCGCCGCCACAGGACCGATACGCGCCGTCACACCCCGCCGGTACGGTGACTTCATGAGTCAAGGTCCACGGACTGGTCTTGCGGCGGTCAGCGCCGCGCTGCTGGCCATGAGCAGGCACCTGGAGGTGCGCGACGTCCTCAAGACGATCGTCGCCTCCGCGCGCGAGCTGCTCGACGCCGAGTACGCGGCGCTCGGGGTGCCCGACGACCACGGCGGCTTCGCCCAGTTCGTCGTCGACGGCGTCAGCGACGAGCAGTGGAAGGCCATCGGCCCGCTGCCGCGCCAGCACGGCATCCTCGCCGCGATGCTGCGCGAGGCGAAGACCGAGCGCCTCGCCGACGTCCGCAAGGACCCCCGCTTCGAAGGCTGGCCGTCCGCCCACCCGGACATGTCCGACTTCCTGGGCCTGCCCATCAAGGACGGCGACGAGACGATCGGCGCGCTCTTCCTCGCGAACAAGAAGTGCCCCAAGCCGCAAGGCGGTTGCGGCTTCACGCAGGAGGACGAGGAGCTGCTCCAGATCCTCGCCCAGCACGCCGCGATCGCCCTGACGAACGCCCGGCTCTACGAGCGCAGCCGCGAGCTCACCATCGCCGAGGAGCGCTCCCGCCTCGCGCACGAACTGCACGACGCCGTCAGCCAGAAGCTCTTCTCGCTCCGCCTGACCGCGCAGGCGGCGGCGAAGCTCGTGGACCGCGATCCGGCCCGCGCCAAGGACGAGTTGCAGCACGTGGTCGCGCTCGCCGCGGAGGCCGCCGACGAACTGCGCGCCGCCGTCGTGGAGTTGCGCCCCGCCGCACTGGACGAGGACGGCCTGGTCGCCACCCTCCGTACGCAGATCCAGGTGCTCGACCGCGCCCACGGCGCACGGGTCACGTTCTGCTGCGACGGCATCCGCGCCCTCCCCGCGGCCCAGGAGGAGGCGATGCTCCGCGTCGCCCAGGAGGCGCTGCACAACGCACTGCGGCACTCCGGGGCGCGGTGCGTCGACGTGACGCTCGACAAGCGGGGCGTGGGCGCCGTGCTCCGCGTCAACGACGACGGCAAGGGCTTCGAGCCGAAGTCGATACGCCGCGCGGGACGCCACCTCGGCCTGGTCTCGATGCACGACCGGACGAGCGGCGTCGGCGGGCGGCTCACAGTGGAATCGGAGCCCGGCAAGGGCACCACGATCGAGATGGAGGTCCCCGGTGGCTGACGCAATCAAGGTGTTGCTGGTCGACGACCACCAGGTCGTCCGCAGGGGACTGCGCACGTTCCTCGAGATCCAGGACGACATCGAGGTGGTCGGCGAGGCGGCCGACGGCGCCGAAGGGGTCGACCGCGCCGAGGAGCTGAAGCCCGACGTCGTCCTCATGGACGTCAAGATGCCGGGCATGGACGGCGTGGAGGCACTGCGCAAGCTCCGCGAACTGAACAATCCGGCGCGAGTGCTGATCGTCACCAGCTTCACGGAGCAGCGCACCGTCGTCCCGGCCCTGCGTGCCGGCGCCGCCGGGTACGTCTACAAGGACGTGGACCCCGACGCACTGGCCGGCGCCATCCGGTCCGTGCACGCCGGCCACATCCTGCTCCAGCCCGAGGTGGCCGGCGCCCTGCTCTCCCAGGAGCAGGCGAACAACGGGCAGGGGAGGGGCAGTTCGCTCACCGAGCGGGAGCGCGAGGTGCTCGGCCTGATCGCGGACGGCCGCTCGAACCGGGAGATCGCCCGCGCCCTCGTCCTCTCCGAGAAGACGGTGAAGACCCACGTGTCGAACATCCTCATGAAGCTCGACCTGGCGGACCGCACCCAGGCCGCCCTGTGGGCCGTCCGGCACGGGGTCGCCGGCTGACCCCTGCGCCCTGCTCCTGGCGGCCGTGCTCCGGCGCACTACTGCACGGCGCCGTGGACGGTTCCGCTCCGTTGTGAGATTCATACTGTCGTGTAGATGTCCACCGTCCGGCGTACCCCGCCGGACCCTCCGGCGTTCTCCAGTGCATGCTGCGGCGGCTGGCCGCGGCAACCGCAAGGAGGAGCTAGAAGTGAAGAACCTGAAGAAGGCCGCGGCTGTCACCCTCGTCGCCGGCGGCCTGGTCGCCGCCGGTGCCGGTCTCGCCTCCGCCACTGACGGTGCGCACGCCGACGGCAAGGCCTCGAAGTCGCCGGGCGTCGGCTCGGGCAACCTCATCCAGGCCCCGATCCACATCCCGGTCAACGCCGTGGGCAACACCGCCAACGTCATCGGCGTGCTGAACCCGGCCTTCGGCAACGGCGGCTTCAACGGCTGATCACGGCTGATCACGATCTGTCGCGGCTGATCGCGATGGATCACGGCTGACTCGAACTCAGGGTCCACAGGACCACCGGCCCCCCGGGTAATCCCCCGGGGGGCCGGTCCGTTTTCTGACCCGACCGGGCGACACCGCCGTCCCTCACGGCTGTTCGACCTCAACTCCCGCAGGGGAACGCCGCTTCGACCCGTTCGTCCGCCGATTGATCCAATCGAGGGCAAGGCGCGCCCACCCCGTGTCGTCCGACCGGCCCACGCGTTGCTCAGCGTGCGACCCCGTGGCTGGGTCGCACCGCTACTTCTGGAGGAACACTTCCCATGAGCATTGCCAAGAAGGCCGCCCTGACCCTCGCCGTCGCGGGCCTCGCCGCCGGCGCGTCCGCCGGTGCCGCCTTCGCCGACTCCGAGGCGGAGGGCGCGGCCACCATGTCCCCGGGCGTCGCCTCCGGCAACCAGGCCCAGGTCCCGGTCCACGTCCCGGTGAACGCCTCGGGCAACTCGGTCAACGTGATCGGCGTCCTGAACCCGGCGTTCGGCAACGTGGCGTCGAACCTCTGACGCTCCCTGCCGCACAGGCACAGAAAGGCCCCTCACGGACCCGGTCCGCGAGGGGCCTTCTCGCGCAACGCGGGAGTGCCGCACCGCGCCCCGGTCCTCAGCCCCGCTCCCGCTCCTCCACGAAGGAGTTGTACGCGGCCACCTGGGCGCGCCGCGCCGTCCGCTCGACAGGCCGCAACGCGACGGCCCGAGCCCCCATCTCCGAAGCGCTCACCGCCCCGCCGTGCCCGCTCTCGTACGCCACGGAGACGAGCAGCCCCACGCGCTGCGCCAGTTCGAGCACCCGCACGGCCCGCGCCGGATACCCGGGTGCCAGCACCTCACGGCCCCGCTCGGCCCGGGCCCGGTACGCGTCGATCGCGGCCTCCGCCACCGGACCGGAACCGGCCACGTCCAGCTTCGTCAGCACGTCGGTGGCGTCCCGCAGCGCCTCCGCCAGCTCCCTCTCTGCCTCACCGAGCGACGGTACGTCCGCCGGCGGAGCCTCCCGCACGGGCAGGCAGTGCCAGACGACCTCGACGTGGACGTCGCCGTCCGGCCCGGCCTCGTACACCTCGGGCACCAGCCCGAGCGCCACCCCGTGGCAGACGACGGCCTCCTCGGCGTCCAGGGCTCGCGCGTTGAACTCGGGAGGCCCGCTGAGTCCCAGCGGATGCCCGGGCGCGGGCAGCGCCACCCGCAGCCCGCTCGCCCCGAGCGCCCGCAGCCGCCCGAGCGCCAGCGTCAGCCCGACCGGGGCGGACTCCCCGGGGAGTCCTTCGACACGGTGCACCGCGTCCTCACCCACAATGGCGAGCACCGCGTCATCAGGTGCGACAAAACCGCCCAACAGGGCATTTCCCCATGCGGCGAGACGTCCAGAGCGTGGTTCCGAGAGCATGCGCCCCACCTTAGAAGCCCCGGGCGAGGTCAAAAGCCCGGCCGATGGAATGGACCACCGGGCCAGTGGCGTAGGTTTGCCTGGGGGCGGCGTCCGGTGACGAACAAACCGAACACGGCACGGACGCACGAGACAGCCGAGACTGCAATGGGAGACAACGCGCTCATGAGCGATGTACTGGAGCTGGAGGACGTATCCGTGGTCCGCGAGGGCCGGGCTCTGGTGGACCAGGTCTCCTGGTCGGTGAAGGAGGGGGAGCGCTGGGTCATCCTCGGACCGAACGGCGCCGGCAAGACCACCCTCCTCAACGTCGCCTCGAGCTACGTGTTCCCGAGCCAGGGCACCGCCACGATCCTCGGCGAGACCCTCGGCAAGCCCGGCACGGACGTCTTCGAGCTGCGCCCGCGCATCGGCGTCGCCGGCATCGCGCTCGCCGAGAAGCTGCCCAAGCGCCAGACCGTCCTGCAGACCGTGCTCACCGCCGCGTACGGCATGACGGCCGGCTGGCAGGAGGAGTACGAGGACGTCGACGAGCAGCGCGCCCGCGCCTTCCTCGACCGCCTCGGCATGAGCGAGTACCTGGACCGCAAGTTCGGCACCCTCTCCGAGGGCGAGCGCAAGCGCACCCTGATCGCCCGCGCCCTGATGACCGACCCCGAGCTGCTGCTCCTCGACGAGCCCGCCGCGGGCCTCGACCTCGGCGGCCGCGAGGACCTCGTCCGCCGCCTCGGCCGTCTCGCCCGCGACCCGATCGCCCCGTCGATGATCATGGTCACGCACCACGTCGAGGAGATCGCCCCCGGCTTCACGCACGTCCTCATGATCCGCCAGGGCAAGGTCCTCGCCGCCGGCCCGCTGGAGCTGGAACTCACCTCCCGCAACCTCTCCCGTTGCTTCGGCCTCCCCCTGGTCGTCGAGCAGAAGGGCGAGCGCTGGACCGCCACGGGTCTGCCCCTGAGCTGACGGCCTCGCGCAGCCGTGCGGGCCGGTCGTCCCCTGTCCGCACGGCCACCAGCGGATCTACCATGACCACGTGGCAGACATCGACGCATGGGTGTGGTGGCTGATCGGAGCGGCCGCGCTCGGTATTCCCTTGGTCATCACCGCCATGCCCGAGTTGGGCATGCTGTCCGTCGGCGCGGTGGCGGGCGCCGTGACAGCAGGACTCGGCGGCGGTGCCGTTCTCCAGGTCGTGGTCTTCGCCGCGGTGTCGTGCGCGCTGATCGCCGTCGTACGCCCCATCGCCAAGCGGCAGCGCACGGAACCGCCCCAACTGGCCACGGGCGTGGACGCCCTGAAGGGCAAGCAGGCCGTCGTCGTCGAGCAGGTCGACGGCAGCAGCGGCCGCATCAAACTGGCCGGCGAGATCTGGTCCGCCCGCGCCCTCGACGCCGACGCGACGTTCGAACCCGGCCGCCAGGTCGACGTGGTCGACATCGAGGGGGCCACCGCCATCGTCATCTGACCCGAACTCGCCACGCCACCAGGGTGGTTCTGACAAACTCGACGAGCAAGATCTCATGATCTTCCGGTACGACGAATACGGCGAAGCCGGAACGACGACGGTACGAAGGGCACAGGAGACGCGATGTCAGCGATCATCATCGTCCTGATCATTCTGGTGGTGTTGGTCTTCATCGCCCTGATCAAGACCATCCAGGTCATCCCGCAGGCCAGCGCCGCCATCGTGGAACGCTTCGGCCGCTACACCCGCACGCTGAACGCCGGCCTGAACATCGTCGTCCCGTTCATCGACTCCATCCGCAACCGCATCGACCTGCGCGAGCAGGTCGTGCCGTTCCCGCCGCAGCCGGTGATCACCCAGGACAACCTGGTCGTCAACATCGACACCGTCATCTACTACCAGGTGACCGACGCCCGTGCCGCGACCTACGAGGTGGCCAGTTACATCCAGGCCATCGAGCAGCTGACGGTCACCACCCTCCGCAACATCATCGGTGGCATGGACCTGGAGCGGACGCTGACCTCCCGCGAGGAGATCAACGCGGCACTGCGCGGCGTCCTCGACGAGGCGACGGGCAAGTGGGGCATCCGCGTCAACCGCGTCGAGCTCAAGGCGATCGAACCGCCCACCTCCATCCAGGACTCGATGGAGAAGCAGATGCGCGCCGACCGTGACAAGCGCGCGGCGATCCTCACCGCCGAGGGCATCCGGCAGTCCCAGATCCTCACGGCGGAGGGCGAGAAGCAGTCGGCGATCCTCCGCGCGGAGGGTGAGGCGAAGGCAGCGGCCCTGCGCGCCGAGGGCGAGGCGCAGGCCATCCGCACGGTCTTCGAGTCCATCCACGCGGGCGACCCGGACCAGAAGCTGCTCTCGTACCAGTACCTCCAGATGCTCCCGAAGATCGCCGAGGGCGACGCCAACAAGCTGTGGATCGTCCCCAGCGAGATCGGCGACGCACTCAAGGGCCTGTCCGGCGCGATCGGCAACTTCGGCCCGATGGCGGGCGGCTCGTCCCCGTCGGCCCCGAAGGAGCGCAGGGAACAGCCGCCGATCGACTGACGCCACGACGACACCGAAGGGGCCCGCCGACCATCAGGTCGGCGGGCCCCTCCGTGCACGCGGCACCTACGCGGCGACGCCCTGCCCCAGCCAGTCCGGCAGGGCCTCACGTCCGTCCGTGCGCAGCGACAGCAGCATGGCGTCGGCCGGCGTCGGCTCGAAAGGCTCCCGCAGCAGCGGCATCCCGGCCTGCTCCGGCGTCCGGTCCGCCTTCCGGTGATTGTCCTCGGCGCAGGACGCCACCGTGTTCAGCCAGGAGTCCGCACCGCCCTGGGACCGCGGCACGACGTGGTCCACGGTCGTCGCCCGCCGCCCGCAGTACGCGCACCGGTGCTGGTCCCGCACGAGCACGCCCCGCCTGGACCACGGCGCGCGTCTTCGGAACGGCACCCGTACGTACCGGCAGAGCCTGATCACCCGCGGCACCGGTATGTCGAGCGCGGCACCGCGCATCCGCAGCTCGGGGTGGGCCTGCTCGACGACGGCCTTGTCCTGCAGCACCAGCACGACCGCTCGGTTCAACGTCACCGTCGAGAGCGGTTCGAAGCTCGCGTTCAGCACCAGCGTGTCCCGCATCCTGCCCACCTCCCGTACGCACCGGATCACCCCTCGGCGTCCGTGCGTCAACTCTGGCCGTGCACGCCGAGATGGACAACGCAATAAAAACTGCCCGCCTCTGATCACTTCCAAGGCCAGAGGCGGGCAAACGTTCCGTGAACGCTAACTCTCCGCGGGCGCCGCGTACTCGGCGACGACCTGGGCGCGCGCCAGCGCGTGGAACCGCAGATTGAAACCGACGAATGCGGGCGAACCATCGGAATCCGGACCCAACTTCTCCTGGTCCACGGCATACACGGTGAAGACGTACCGGTGCGGATGGTCCCCGGGCGGCGGCGCGGCCCCACCGAAGTCCTTGCTCCCGTAGTCGTTGCGCACCTGCACGGCGCCTTCGGGAAGTCCCTCGAACGTGCCGCTGCCCGCGCCCACCGGCAGCTCGGTCACCGAGACCGGGATGTCGATCACGGACCAGTGCCAGAACCCGCTCCCGGTCGGCGCGTCCGGATCGAAGCACGACACGGCGAAGCTCTTGGTCTCCGGCGGGAAGCCCTCCCACCGCAGGTGCGGCGACGTGTTCCCGGCCGCGTAGACCTGGTCGTCCTTGAGCACCCCACCCGCTTCGAAGTCGTCGCTCACGACGGTGAACGACGGCACCTGCGGATGAAAAGCGTGCGGCAGCGGAGCCCGCTCGGGCTGCTCGGTCACAACGAACCTCCTGGATCTACGGAACCCTGGTCCCACAGAGTCTGCCGACCCTGCTCCCGAAACCCTAGGACCCCGAACCCCTAGAACCAGTTCTTCTTGCTGCCGACCTCGGACAGCCACTGGTGCAGGTACGCCGACCAGTCCGTGCCCTGGAAGTCGTGGTGCCCGACGACGAACGACCGGAAGGTGTCGCTGCCCTCGCTGAACAGCCCCGGCTTCTTGTCCATCTCCAGGACGACGTCCATCTCCCGGTCGTCGGCGACGAAGCTCAGCTCGACCTGGTTCAGCCCCCGGTACTGCTGCGGCGGGAAGAACTCGATCTCCTGGTAGAACGGCAGCTTCTGCCGCGTCCCGCGGATGTGTCCCCGCTCCATGTCCGCGCTCTTGAACCGGAACCCGAGCCCGATGAAGGCGTCGAGGATGGCCTGCTGCGACGGCAGCGGGTGCACGTTGATCGGGTCGAGGTCGCCGGAGTCGAGCGCCCGGGCGATCTCCAGCTCCGTGGTCACCCCGATGTTCATCCCGCGCAGCGCCTGCCCGTCGATCATCGTGACCGGCGTCTCCCACGGGATCTCCAGCCCGAACGGGACCGCGTGCACGGCGTTGGCCTTCAGCTCGAAGGCGCCACCGAGCCGCACCTTCGTGAACTCGATGTCCTGCTTGGTCTCCTGGTCCGCACCCTCGACCTCGACCCGTGCCTGGAGCCCTACGGACAGACCCTCGATCTCCTGGTCCACGGACCCGCCCTGGATCCGCACCTCGCCCTGCACGACACCACCGGGCACGACATTGACCTCGGTGAGCACGGTCTCCACGGACGCCCCGCCCGCACCCAGACTCGCCAACAGCCGCTTGAACCCCATGACTAGATCTCCTCCGTACGAGAACCGCGATCCCGCGATGCCGGTCACGACCACTACTGACTGACTACTACTGCTGTTACTGCTGACTACAAACGCGGTACGCCCGCGCCCGGTTCCGCATTCCACCCTGCCCGTTCCACTACCCTCGGAGGGCATGATCGCGGCCCCTGACCGTACGCCCATCGCCCGGGAGTTCTTCGACCGCCCTGTACTGGAGGTCGCTCCGGACCTCCTGGGCCGCACCCTGGTACGTGCCACCCCGGACGGCCCGATCGAACTCCGCCTCACGGAGGTGGAGGCGTACGACGGTCCGAACGACCCGGGATCGCACGCCTACAGAGGCCGCACCGCCCGCAACAGCGTGATGTTCGGTCCGCCGGGCCACGTGTACGTCTACTTCACCTACGGCATGTGGCACTGCATGAATCTGGTGTGCGGCGACCCGGGCACGGCGAGTGCGGTCCTCCTGCGCGCCGGCGAGATCACCGAAGGCGCCGAGCTCGCCCGTAAGCGTCGACTGTCGGCCCGCCACGACAAGGAACTGGCCAAAGGCCCTGCGCGCCTGGCCACGGCCCTGGACGTGGACCGTTCCCTCAACGGCACGGACGCCTGCGCTGCCACCGGCTCCCCTCTGACGCTCCTGCACGGCACGCCCGTTCCCGCCGACCAGGTGCGCAACGGCCCACGCACCGGTGTGTCCGGCGAAGGGGGAGTCCACCCCTGGCGCTTCTGGGTCGCCAACGACCCGACGGTGAGCCCTTATCGGGCCCACACCCCGCGCCGCCGCCGAACTTGACGCGGCCTTGCGGGATCCGTAATGTAGCCCGAGCCGCTTGACCCGGGTACGGCGTTCAGCCTGCAGCCGGAAGCGGCCAAACCACTACCAACGAACGATCTCCCTCGACGGGGTCTTTTCGGCGTGCCCGCATGCCGGAATTCGAACTCGCGAAACTCGATTATGAGTTGCCAGGGAAATCCGCTAACGTAGTGGACACGCCGAAAGGCAAAGGCCCTCCAACGGCCACCGGAAATGAAATCCGAACCGGAAACGGAACGGAAAACGGATCTGGTAAGGTTGGAAACACGAAATAC
>NZ_JAMOLN010000215.1 GCF_024448165.1 Streptomyces longispororuber | reverse complement strand
GCGCGGGGAGGCGGTCCCCGGGGTAGCCCTCGACCTCGCCGAAGCGGTCGGAGGCCGCCTCCCAGGCCTGCCGGGCCTCGGCGATGTCCTGGTGGGTGCGGCCGATGAAGTTCCACCACATCACGATCTCCTCGCCGAACGGCGGACCGCCCACCACGACGGCCCGGGCCGGCGCGTCCGTCTCGTTGGCGAGGGTGAGGGTGCGGCTGCCCGGGGCGGCGTAGCCCAACTCGGCCCGGTCCAGCAGGGTTCCGGACAGGCGGACGGCGCCCTGGTCGACGAGGAGGCCGTGCTCGAAGGCCGGGTCGACGGCGAGGGTGGTCTCGGCGCGCGGCGCGAGGACGAGCTCGGCGCCGAGCAGGGGCGTGAAGGTGCGGACCGGCGAGACGGATCCGGCCAGCTGCCCCAGGAAGACGCTGATCTCCGCGCCGTCGACGTGGACCGGGTCGGGCACGTAGTGCTGGAAGTCGCGGCCGGCGTGCCGGTGTTCGTCGGGCAGGGCGACCCAGAGCTGGACGCCGTGCAGCACGGTGGTGGCGGGGGTGGAGACCTCCGTGTGGCTGATGCCGTGGCCGCCTGTCATCAGGTTCAGCTCGCCGGGCCTGACCATGGCGTGGCTGCCGAGGCTGTCGCGGTGCTCGATCTCCCCGCTGAACAGCCAGCTCACCGTCTGCAGACCGGTGTGCGGATGCGGCGCGACATCCATGCCGCCGGTGGCGCCGACATCGTCGGGACCGTAGTGGTCGATGAAGCACCAGGCACCGATCAGCGTCCGGGCCCGCTGCGGCAGCGTCCGCCGCACGGTCATGGATCGCGGTCCGCCCAGTGGTACGTCCCGCGCGGTCAAGACGTCGACGGCACTGCCCATCTCCGCCACCCCCCATAATAGGTTAAGATTCAACTACCTGGTTGATCATACGTCGCCGCGCACGGTTCGGCGACCGCGATCCCCAACCACTGACGAAGGAGACAGAGTTGAGCAACGGCGCAGGCTCCACGGACCGGCGGGTCTTCGTCGACAAGCAGAGCCCGAAGGCCTATCAGGCACTGGTCGACACCTCGGACGCGGTCCGCGCGACCGCCGCGGACGCGGGGCTCGACCGCATCCTCGTGGAACTGATCAACCTGCGGGTGTCGCAGCTCAACGGCTGCGCCTTCTGCCTGCACGTGCACACGCGGGCGGCGTTGCGCGCGGGCGAGACGTCGCAGCGGCTCGGCGTGCTCGCCGCGTGGCGCGACACGGAACTGTTCACGGACCGCGAGCGCGCGGCCCTGGCGCTCGCGGAGGCCACCACCGCCCCCGCGGACGCGGCCCTGCAGACCAGTGCGTACGACGACGCCCGCCGCCATCTCACGGACGACGAGACGTCGGCGGTGATCTGGGTGGCGATCACGATCAACGCGTTCAACCGTGTGTCCATCCTGAGCAAGCATCCGGTGCGCGCACAGTAGCTCAGCGCACAGTGGTCGCGTGGCCGTCGGCCCCTTGTCAGTAGCCCACTGCCAGTGGCCGCGTTGGTCAGCGGCCGCGTTGTCAGTGCCCCGGTCTACGGTGCGTCCCATGCCCTTCGCCCTGCCCGACGGTCTGCCTGGCGGCCAGTTCCTGTCGTCCGGTCCCGTCCCCCTGTGGAGCTCCGACGATTTCCCCGACGACGTCGAAGTGCTGTGGCCTCACCTTCTGCAGGAACTGCGCGGGCGCGGTCTGGTGCCGCTCCTGTGCGGGCCCGGCAGCCTGGGAAGACCGCTCGGCCTCGATCATGTCGACGCCGTCCGGCTGGAAGAGGCGCTGGCCGCGGACTTCGCCGAGTACCGCCACAGAAGGCTGCCCTTCTGGACGGACCCGACATCCGACCTGACTCCTGACGGAACCGAGCCGTGGCCGCACGACCCCGGGCCGCCCTTCGACCGGTGGCCGGGCCAGGCGCCGCGGATGCCCGCCACGGCGGCGGACCCGACGCCCGGGGAGGCCGCGTCGAGCCTGCTGGCCGGGCTCGTCGACGACGCCCCCTTCGGGCTGGAGGACTGCCGTCTCGTCCTCGTTCCCGCCCGACGCGGCAGCGACGCCCTGGCGTTGCTCGGCTGGACGGCGGAGGCACCGCTGCCGCTGCTGTGCGCGCTCCTGAGGAGCTGGGAGGACCGGTTCGGCGCCCAGGCCGTCGCGCTGTTCGGCGGTGAGCTGCACGTCTCGGTCACACGGCCTCCGGTCGAAGCGGGGCACGTGAACCGGCTCGCGCTGGAGCACGTGCTGTCGACGGCGGACAACATCGTCGACGATCCGCCCACCCCGTTCCCCGAGTACGCCACGCGCCTCGCCGGACGGACGTCCTGGTCGTTCTGGTGGGACTAGCCACGTCGGGATGGTGGGCACCGGTCCGTGTGCCAGCATGTCGGACGCCCGGTCGATCACGTCGTGCCGATCACGTCGTGGAGAAGAGGTCCTGATGGAGGAGCGTGAACTGGCGTATCTGCGCCGGTCAGTGGAACTGGCCGCCGAGGCGCTGGACGCGGGCGACGAGCCGTTCGGGTCGGTCCTGGTGGACGGCGCCGGGGCGGTGCGGGCCGAGGACCGCAACCGGATCGCCGACGGGGACTCCACCCGCCACCCCGAGTTCGAACTGGCCCGGTGGGCCGCGGAGCACCTCACGCCGCAGGAAAGGCGGGACGCCACCGTCTACACCTCGGGCGAGCACTGCCCGATGTGCTCGGCCGCGCACGCCTGGGTCGGCCTCGGCCGGATCGTGTACGTCGCGTCCTCGGCTCAGTTGACGCAGTGGCTGGCCGAGTGGGGCCGGCCTCAGGCACCGGTGCGCGCGCTGCCCGTCCAGGAGGTCGCTCCCTCGGTGAAGGTGGAGGGCCCGGTGGACGAGCTCGTGCCCGTCGTGAAGGAACTGCACCGCCGACTGGCCGAGCGGTCGTCCGCCGCCTGACTGAGGCGAGGGCCGGGCGGGCGGGCGATGAATTCTCCGCGGGGCGGGAGTCTCCTTGCTGAACACGCTGAACACCTCGTGCATGCACCGGCCGTGAACAGGAGACGCCCGCCCATGACCCAGCCCGAAACGACGGTCGACCGCAGTCCGAAGGCTGCGGTCTGGCAGTTGATCCGCGCCGAGCGCGCGGCACTGGCAGCCGATCTCGCCGACCTCTCCGACGCACGATGGGCGACGCCGTCGCTGTGCGACGGCCTTTCCGTGCGCGAGGTCCTCGCCCACCTCACGGCAGGGGCCAGCCTCAACGCCGTGCGCTGGATGGCGGGAGTGATCCGCTGCCGGTTCGACTTCGACCGCCAAGTGGCCGTCCGGCTGGCCGAGCAGTTGGGGACCACTCCGGCCGACACCCTGAAGCGGTTCCGGCGCATCGTGCCGAGCACGACGAAGCCGCCGCTGCCGGCGATCGCCATGCTGGGCGAGACGATCGTGCATGCGACGGACATCCGGCGCCCGCTGGGCATCCACCGCGACCATCCGGTCGAGACGGTCACGCGGGTCGCCGAGTACTACCGGGGGTCGGATCTCGTGGTCCTGGCCAAGGGGCGCATCGGCGGCCTGCGCCTCGTCGCGACGGACGGCCCCTTCACGACGGGTTCCGGTGCGCTCGTGTCCGGCACCACCCTGGCCCTGGTGATGGCCATGACCGGACGTACGGCGTTCTGCGACGACCTGGAGGGCGACGGCGTCGAACTCCTCCGCGCCCGCTGAGCGTCAGGAGTCGAAGGTGCGGCGGGCGTCCTCGATGTGACCGAGGTACTGGTGGGTCCAGCCGCACATGGCGTCGACCGTGGCACGCAGGCCGCGGCCCGGCTCGGTCAGGGTGTACTCGACCCGGGGCGGCACGGTGGGGTGCACCTGCCGGTCGACCAGTCCGTTGCGTTCCAGCATCCGCAGGTTCTGGGTGAGCATCTTGTGGCTGATGCCGTCGACCTCGTCGCGCAACTCGCTGAAGCGCAAGGTCTGTTCACCGAGCGCCTCGATGATGAGGAGCGCCCACTTGTTGGCCACGTCGGAGAAGATCTCCCGCGCCAGGGAGTCCGCGCGGCGCAGGTCGGCGTCCTCGGGCAGCCCGTCGAGCTGATGCTTCGTCACCATTGGCTCTTCACCATCGAATCGTCACCGTCAAGTCGTCATGATCAAGTCGTCACCGTCGAGTCGGCGCCATCGGGTTTCCCGGTCCGCGGAGTGCGGCTCCCGCGCCATGGGCGGCGTCGACACGCGGTGCCGCGGTCGGCCACGCGCGGTCGTCCACCGTGAGGAACGGCTCGTCGACCACGGTCCCCGGCGTCGCGCCGGTGAACGCCACGACGTCCCGGTGCAGATGGGACTGGTCGAAGTAGCCGCCGTCCGCCGCGACCCGGGTCACGGCCTCGCCCGCGACCATGCGGTGCACCGCGTGGTCGAACCGGACCAGTTTCGCGGCCCGCTTGGGCGGCATGCCGGTGTGCGACCGGAACCGGGACCACAACAGCTTGCGGCTCCAGCCGAGCTCGTCCGCCAGCCGCTCGACCCGGACCAGGCCCTTGCCGGCGACGATCCGGTTCCAGACCCAGGCCACCGCCGGATCCTCCGGCACCCGTGCCTCGCCCCGCCGTGCGAGCAGGGACTCGACGAGTGCGAACCGGTCCTCCCACGACGGCGTCTCACCGAGTCGCTCGCGGATCAGGGACACCTCGCGGCCCCACAGGTCGTCGAGGGACACCACCGCACCGGACAGCTCGCCGGGCGGGACGCCGAGGAGCCTGCCCGCCGCCACCGGGGACAGCCGCACCTGCACGCAGGCGACGTCCTCGCCCCAGGCCCGCACGCCGCCTCCGGAACCGAACCCGGGTCCGGCGACGAGGCTCCCCCGGTACCGCCGCCCGGCACCGTCGTGGACGGCCGGCACGCCCGTACCGAACTCCAGGATCAGCATCACCGAAGGGTGCGGCACCACCCGCAGGCCGCCGCGCAGCGGCCCCGACACCCGGAAGCCGGCCATGTCGACACCGCTCACCCGGCCGGGCCGCCGCGGACGTGCGACGTCCCACGCGGCAGCACCGTCACGCTCACTCGTGGTGACCCCCATCCCTGGATGGTACGCGGGCCGGGGAAGGAACATTCGTCCAAGCCGAGTCAGGGCCTCGCCGGTGACAGTGGGCCCATGACTCCTCCCGACAGGCACCCGCAGACGAACGGCGACAACACCCTTGCGCAGAGCGGCTATGCGGAAGGTCCGCTCCTCCACCTGGAGCACGGCGACCTCTGTGTCCGCCAGGACGGCCCCCGCCACGCTCCGCCCCTCGTCCTCATCCACGGGTCAGGGGCCTCGCTCCGCTCCTGGGACGCCCTGGTCCCGCTGCTGACCGCGCACCACCGCGTCATCCGGGTCGACCTGCCGGGGCACGGCCGCTCGCCCGAGCCGCTCGATCACGACTACGCGACCGCGCGGCAGGCACGGGCCGTCGGCGCGGCACTGGACCGGCTCGGCGTCGCGCGCGCCACGGTCGTCGGGCATTCCAGCGGCGGCTACTCCGCCACGGCACTCGCAGCTGACCGGCCCCGCCTGGTGACCGACCTCGTCCTCATCAACACCGGCCCCGGCCTGGACGCCTTCACCGGGCCCGAGACCGTGCCGATCGACCCGTCGCAGTGGCCTCCGACGGGCGAGCAGATCCGCGCGTTCGCGAGCGGCGCCTTCCACGAGGGCTTCGAGATCCCGCAGGTGATGATCGACGATCTGCGCGGCATGACCTACGAGGCGTTCGTCTCCTCGATGCAGTCGTCCACCGACTACCTGAAGGAACGGACGCTCCCCGACCGGCTGGCCCCGCTCGGCAAGCCGCTCCTGGTGATCTTCGGTGCCGAGGACCGCAGGTGGCGCCCCTCGTCCGCCGCGGACTACGGCGTCGTCCCGGGCGCGAAGGTCGAGATGCTGCCCGGGGCGGGACACACGCCCATCCTGGAGGAACCGCGACAGACCGCCGCACTTCTGCTGCCCTTCACCACGCGGCGCAACACCGGGGCACCGAGCGTCACTTGACGCGGCACGGGCGCGGGCGGTCCTCTGGGGTGAGCTGCGCGGACGGCACGCGAACGGATCCTCCTGATCAGCGGCCCCCGGGCACCTGACGGCCGTTTCTCAGGTACGGGCCCGAGGTCGGCACGATATGCTGATGCAGATTGTGCAAGCCGTTTGCAGAATGAGGAGGGTCATGGTTACTCGGGCGTCCGACGCCGGGACGAACCAGAGCGTCGAACGAGCAGTTTCGGTGCTGCGTGCACTCGATGCAGGCCGCGCCGAACTACGCGTCTCCGACGTCGCCGAACTGACCGGACTCGGTTCCTCCACCACTTCCCGGCTGCTGTCGACCCTGGAGCGCCTCGACATGGTCGAGCGCGATCCGGTCAGCAACCTGTACCGGCTGAGCCTCGGGATCCTGCCGCTCGCGGCGACCGCCGCCAATCGGCACCCCGTGCACCGCGCCGCCCGCATGGTGCTCCAGGACCTGGCCACCCGTACCGGGCTCGGGGCCAACGTCGCCGTGCGGCGCGGCACCGAGCTGATGTTCCTGTGCAACTTCGAGGGGACCCGTGCCCCCAAGTCGTACACGCAGGCCGGGCACACCGCCCCGCTGCACGCCACCAGCATCGGCAAGTGCCTGCTGGCCGGCCTGAGCCCGAAGGAGCGGCGCAAGCTGCTGCCCGAACCGCTCGCGGCGCACACCGACTTCACGACGACCAGCCACGATCTGCTCGACGCCGAGATCGACACCGTCCGGCGCACGGGCTACGCCATCGAGGCGGAGGAACGCGCCCTGGGCCGGGCCTCGCTCGCCGCGCCCGTCCGCGACGCCTCGGGTGACGTCGTCGCCGCCATCTCGCTGTGGGGTCCGGCCTCCCTGCTCGGGCATCACGCCGACGGCGAGGGGCAGCGGCCCGAACTCGTCCGCGAGGTGATCGAGGCCGCCGACGCCATCAGTCAGGCACTCGGCGCCCTCTGAGGGTTCCCGGCCGCACGACGAAGGGCCCGGGAAAGGCGTTTCCGCCTTTCCCGGGCCCTTCGTCGTGCGGGCTACGCGCCGTACGCCTTGAACGCGATCACGTGGGCGTGCCGTGCCCCGTGCGTCGCGTCCACCACGAGCCGCAGCGCGGCCGTGCGCACGAGTCCGCCGTCCCCGGCCCGCAGCGCGTGCACGCGGTGCCGGCGGCGGTTGTCCGTCACCGTCAGGAGCGTGTGCCAGGTGCCGTCGGCGTCACGGCTCTGGATCCGGTAGTCGCGGACGAGTTCCGGCATGACCTCGTACGGGGTGCGGTGGCGGTGCAGGTTGTTGAGGTACTCGTCGACGTCGTCGTCGAACACGACGCGGGCCTCGGTGAGTTCCTGCTCCTTGTCCCAGTCGAGCGCCAGCCACTGCGCGGCACGCTCCGGGTCGGGCAGCGGCTCGGACGACCACATCTGCGGTCCTCCGTAGGCGCGCTGGTATCCGCCGACGGACCGCTCGGGCAGGAACGCGGCCGTGTCCGGGGTCGCGCGGAAGGCGAAGGACCGGCGGCGCAGGCCGCGGGCCTGCCACTCCAGGACCAGCTGGCCCTCCTCCTCCGGGATGTCGTGGTCGACGGCCGCGTCCCCCTCGACCCGGCTGCGCAGCGCGAGCACGCCGTCGACGCGTTCGGGCAGCAGCACGAGGGCCGTGTCCGGGCAGGCGCGGACGATCAGGACCGCGTTCTGCGGGGTGCCGGGGCGGTGGTCGAGGCGGGCCGTGACCCAGTGGGGTCCTTCGGCCGGGACGGTGACCGTGGTCGTGAGCAGCCGGTCGACGGGGACGGCGTTCTCGGGGGTGCCGGTGGCCCACAGTTCGACGGTGAGGTCGCTGGGCCCGCCGGGTGCGCCGTGGACGAGCAGGTCGACCGTGTCGAGGGCCGGGTCGACCGGCAGGAGGAGGGCGAGGTCCCGGGTGAGGGGGTACGGCTCGCCGGGCGCGGCCGGCGTCGGTTCGGCGGCCAGGCGCGCCAGGTGCGAGGAGGCGGTGACGCGTGCCGTGCGCGCCGCGTTGTCGGGGTCGTCGTCGGCGAGGCCGATCACGGAGGCGTCCTGGCGCAGCAGGGTGCGGCGGACCAGCTCAGGGCGCTTGGTGGCCAGTTCGCGCGGGGTGAGGCCCTCGGCGACGCACAGCGCGGCGGCGGTGCCCGCGGCCTCGCCGAGAGTGGCGCAGGTGGCCATGACGCGGGTGGCGCCGAAGGCGATGTGGGTGGCGGAGATGTTGCGTCCGGCGAAGTGCAGGTTCGTGACGTTCGCCGAGTACAGGGAGCGCAGCGGGATGTGGAAGATGCCGTCCGCGTAGCGCTGGCGGGCGCCGGGCTCGTCGGCGTACATGCCCTGGACGGGATGGAGGTCGACGGACCAGCCGCCGAAGGCGACGCGGTCGGGGAACTGTCGCTGTTCGAGGATGTCCTGCTGGGTGAGGACGTGGTCGCCGAGGAAGCGGCGGTACTCGCGCTTGCCGGGCAGGCTGCCGACCCACTCCAGGGTCAGGTTCGCGGCGTCGGGGAACTCGCCCGAGTTCTTGATGTGGTCCCAGATGCCCATGATCACGGACTGGAGTTCGTCGCGGATGCGCTCGTTGTCGTGGACGGTGTCGAGCTCGCCGCCCCACTCGATCCACCAGTAGTCGCAGCCGTTGTCGCCGGTGCGCAGGACGCGGTTGCGCAGGATGGGCGTGGTCGACAGATCCTTGGCGTAGGCGGGCGGCACGAACTTCACCGGCCTGCCGGTGTCCTTGGTGTGGAACAGGATCGTCGAGCCGAGCAGCGCCTCGTCCGCCTCGGCGGGGGCCCAGGGCTCACCGAACTCGTCGTGCGCCTCGCGGCCGATCCGGTAGCGGGCGCCGGCGAGGTGGCCGAGCAGGCCGTCGCCGGTGCAGTCGAGGAACTGGTGCGCGTGGAAGGTGATGCGGCGCTCCGAGCCCATCATCCAGCCGGTGCAGGAGTGCACCTCGCGGGCGTCCTCGGGACCGCTCGCGTCGGCCTCGCGCACGTCGGTGTTGAGGTACAGGTCGATGTTCGGCTCGGCGCGGACGGCGTCGAGGACGACCTGGTCCCAGTAGTAGGGGTTGCCCTCGGGGTTGCGGAACTGGTTCTCGGTGTACAGCTCGCCCATGATGCCGGTCTCGCGGGCCCAGCGGTGCACGCCGTGGGCGGTGGCGCCGCAGACCCAGACGCGGACCTCGCTGCTCGCGTTGCCGCCCAGGACGGGGCGGTTGTTGACCAGGGCGACACGTCGGCCGAGCCGGGCCGCGGCGATGGCCGCACAGGTCCCCGCCAGGCCACCGCCGATGACGGCGATGTCGTAATGGACCTCTTCTTCCCGCACGGTGCGGCCTCCTCGGTGTGACGCTCGGACACGCCCCGCGCTGCGGAGCGGTCTCGAACGTACATCACATGCATATTGTGCAACCACTGTTCAGTCAGTGGGATTCGTTGTAAGTTTCCGTCGCGGCCGCCGACCTGGCCGTCACGAGCCGAAGTTCAAGTTCACGGCAGGTGGGGCGAGTTCGCCGGCCCTGCACAGAACCGGCGATTCACCGACCAAAAGGGTTGACGCCGTCGCACGATATGGAGAACGATCCCGCATGCTGCAACTTGCGTTCAATGGAGCATGGATGGCGTTCACACAGGGCCCCGGCGCTCCCGCCCCGTTCGAGAGGACACACCCATGAGTACGGCCGCACCTCCGCAGAAGGCCGCGCCACCGCGCGAGCGCACCGGCGGACGGCTCTCCAACGGCGCGTTCGCCCTGCTGCTGACCGCCCCCGGGCTCGCCCTGTTCGCCGCGATCATCATCTACCCGCTGCTGTCGGCGCTGTTCACCGGCTTCTTCAAGCAGGACCTGCGGCTGCCGGGCCGCGAGTTCGTCGGCCTGGAGAACTTCACGTACTGGCTGGACGGCGACTTCCTCACCATCCTCAAGCAGACGCTCGTCTTCACCGTCGGTGCGACGATCGTCCCCTTCGTCCTCGGCTTCGCCCTCGCGCTCGCGCTGAACTCGGGCCTGAAGGGCAGCGGCTTCCTGCGCGGCCTCTTCCTGTTCCCGTGGGTGATCCCGGGCGTGGTGGTCTCCTTCCTGTGGATGTGGATCTTCAACGCGAACTACGGCGTGCTCAACGGCATCCTCATGAAGGCCGGGGTCATCGAGGAGTCGATCTCCTGGCTCGGCCAGCCCACCACCGCCATGCTCGCGGTGATCATCACCAAGACCTGGGCCAGCTTCCCGTGGATGATGGTGATGCTCCTGGCCGGTCTGCAGACCGTGCCCAAGGAACTGCACGAGGCCGCCTCGATGGACGGGGCGGGGTCGATCCGCCGCTTCTTCGCCGTCACCTGGCCGCAGGTCCGCGGGGTCGCCTCGATCGTGCTGCTCCTTGAGTTCATCTGGAACTTCCAGCACTTCGACACCATCTACGTGCTCACCGGCGGCGGCCCGGCCGGCTCCACCGAGACCTTCGCGACCGCCGTCTACCAGACCGCCTTCAAGGGCTTCGACATCGGACGGGCGACCGCGCTGGGCGGGCTGTGGATGCTGCTCCTGCTCGTGCTCGTCGTCGTCTACCTCAGGATCACCGAGCGGAAGGGCGACGCCCGATGACCTCCACGACCTCCACCCCGCTGTCCCGCACCGACACGCTGCGGCCCGCCACCACGTCCGCGGGACGCACCTCGCGGCGCCGGATACGCAAGGACCTGCTGCGCTCGCGGATCGCCGCCTGGATCGCCGTCGTCGTCATCGGCGCCTTCGGCCTGCTGCCGGTCTACTGGCTGCTCGCGACCGCCCTGAGCAGCCCCGAGTCGACCTTCCAGTTCCCGCCGAAGCTGATACCCACCGACCTCACCTTCAGCAACTTCACGGCCCTCGCCGAGAACGACCAGCTCATCAAGTACCTGGTCAACTCGCTCATCGTCGCCTCGATCACCGCCGTGCTGAGCGTGGTCGTCGCCACGTACATGGGCTACTCGTTCTCCAAGTTCCGCTACCGCGGCCGCCGCTCGCTGATGCATCTGGTGCTGGCCTCCCAGATGTTCCCGCAGGCGCTCCTGCTGGTGACGCTGTACGCCGTGTTCTCCAGCTTCGGCCTGCTGAACACGTACACCGCCCTGGTGCTGTCCTTCACCACGTTCACGATGCCGCTGTGCGTGTGGATGCTGAAGGGCATCTTCGACACCATCCCGGACGCCCTGCTGGAGGCCGCGTCCATCGACGGCGCGTCCCGCTGGCGCACGCTGCACTCCATCGTGGCGCCGCTCGCCGCACCGGGCATGATCGCCGCCGGTCTGTTCGCCTTCGTACGGGGCTGGAACGACTTCATCTTCGCGGTGACGCTGGCCGACAAGGAGAAGCAGACCCTGCCGCCCGGCCTCGTCTCCACCTACATCGGCGAGTTCCAGACCGCCTGGCCCGAACTGATGGCCGCGTCCCTCGTGGTGTCCGTCCCGGTGGTCATCGCCTTCATGTTCCTGCAGCGCTACCTCGTCGGCGGCATGACCGCCGGCTCGGTCAAGAGCTGATCCGCGCGGTCCGGCCGAACGGGCCGGACCGCAGCCCTCCCCCACGCGCTTCCCCTTCCCTCCCTTCACTCCCCCATGGAGACACCATGACCACCTCTGGCATCAGCCGGCGCGGCGCGCTGCGCATGTTCGGCATCGGCGCGCTCGGCGTGGCCGGCGCCGGCGCGCTCGGCGCCTGCGCACCGTCCGGCGCCAGCACCTCCTCCAACGGCGGCGACACGAAGTCCAAGAACTTCGACTTCACGTCCTGGTCGCTCAACGAGGAGGCCGCCAAGCCGTCGATCGAGAAGATCATCGCGGCGTGGGAGAAGGCCGAGAAGTCCAAGATCCGCGCGGTCTCGTACCCGTACAACGAGTACCTGAGCCAGCTCACCCTCAAGCTCGGCGGCGGCGAGACGACCGGCGCGGTGCACCTCGACATCGCCTGGCTCGCCGCGGTGGCGCAGATGGGCAAGCTCGCCGACCTCGGTTCCGTGGCCGTCGACGCCGGCTACACGGACGTGGCGCTGGAGAGCGGCAAGTACGACGGCAAGCAGTACGGCCTGCCGTGGAACACCGGCTCGATCGGCGTGATCGCCAACGCCAAGCTGCTGGAGAAGGCCGGCATCAAGAAGCACCCCACCACGGTCGAGGAGTTCGAGGCCGCGCTGCGGGAGCTGAAGGGGCTCGGCGGCGGCGTGGTGCCCTACGCCGCCGCCACCAAGGTCGCACAGCTCAAGGACATCTTCCCGTGGATGCAGACCTTCGGCTGTGAGCTCCTCGACGGCGCGAAGGTCACGATCGGCGACGACGCCTCGATCGACGCGGTCACCTGGTACAAGAAGCTGCACGACGAGAAGCTGATCGCCGCCGACGTGGACCGCTTCGACGCGCGCGCCCTGTTCGGGCAGGGCAAGGCCGCCTTCTACGACGACGCCATCATCGGCAAGGGCGTGACCGCGGCCCAGTCCAAGGACAAGACGCTGGCCGACGCGATGCAGCCGATGAAGCGCCCGGTGCTGACGGCGGGCGACACACCGCAGGCGCTGCTGTGGGGCGGCGTGATCGCCGTCGTCAAGGGCAAGGGCCAGGACGCGGCGACGGAGTTCGCCCTGCACACCACGACCGACCAGGCCACGGTCGCCCAGTACTTCGCCGAGCGCGCCCTGCCGCCGTCGACCAAGGCGGGCCTGATCGACCCGAAGGTCGTCAACGACACCTTCTCCACCCAGTGGACCGAGAAGATCACGAAGACGGCGACCGGCAGCCCCTTCTGGCAGTTCGCGCAGAACGCCCAGATCGAGGAGGCCGTCGCCAAGCAGGTCCAGGCCGTCCTGGTCGGCAAGTCCAAGCCGAAGGACGCGATGAAGCAGGCCGGCGAGGAGGTCGCCGCGCTCATCAAGCGCTGAGCCTGCGCGCCACGGTCCGGGCCCGGTGGAAGTCGAACGATTCTCACCGGGCCCTTCGCCGTCCCGTACGTCTCGTCACCCAGCCCTCGCACGCACCCGCACGCATTCGAAGGAGCTCACCTTGCGACGTCCCACGGCACGCGCGTACGCCACCTCGGCAGCGGCCCTGGCCGCGCTGCTCACGCCCGTCACGGCCGCCCGGGCCGACGGCACGGCCGCCGCGGCGACGGTGATCGAGAAGGTCCCGTACACGATGGACTCGTCGAACCAGGCCGCCTGGTGGACGCCGGTCGCCACGTACAAGGGCCGCGGCCAGTACACGTACTTCGCCTTCAACGAGCCCGGCTCGACCGCCGCCACGCACCGCCCCGCCATCGCGCGCCGCGACCCGGACGGCCTGTGGAGCCGGCTGCCGCTGCTCAACAGCGACGGTCAGCAGGCCGAGTTCCCCGACGACAACGGCCACAACCAGCCGTCCGTCGCCCGCGACGGCAGCGGCCGGCTGCACGTGTTC
The DNA here is from genome assembly GCF_024448165.1 of Streptomyces longispororuber. Classification (GTDB taxonomy): domain Bacteria; phylum Actinomycetota; class Actinomycetes; order Streptomycetales; family Streptomycetaceae; genus Streptomyces; species Streptomyces longispororuber_A. The sequence goes on along the minus strand of NZ_JAMOLN010000215.1, from coordinate 3,256 downwards.
GCCTCCATGCACGCCAACACGTGGCGCTACTTCCGCACCGAGGCCCCCGGCGGCGACGTCACCGACCACGCGTCCGAACTCCCCGACCAGGGCGAGGGCATCACCTACCCCGTCGTGACCACCGCGCCCAACGGCGACCTGTATCTGGCCGCCCGCGTCGGCACCGGCTCCGACCAACGGCCCGGCAAGCTGTACCGCTGGGACAACGCCGCCGCGAAGTGGAGCGTCGTCGCCACGTTCGCCGGCGCGCTGAACCGCTCCGTGTACCCCGACGACCTGACCGTGGACGCCGCCGGGCGCGTGCACCTGCTGTACGAGTGGGCGAAGGCGCCGGCCACCGCGTTCCGCCACCAGCTCTCCTACCTCAGCTACGACCCGGCCACCGGCGCCTTCGCCGACAGCACCGGCGCCGCCGCCACCGTCCCGGTGACGCCCGCCACCTCCGACGTCATCCAGGAGCTGACCACGGGCGAGGAGTGGAGCATCGACAACGCCTACACGGGCCCGGCCGTGCAGAGCGCCAAGCTCACCCTCGACGGCGCCACCCCGAAGGTCGCCTACCGCTACCGCTCGGCCGACAGCGGCGGCGACTTCCGCGTGTACTACGCCTACCCGAGCGGCAGCGACTGGGTCAGCAAGACCGTGTACGCCGGTGGCCAGACCGCCGCCGCCCTCGGCATCACCTGGGACGAGACGGACACCAAGCGGGTCTACTACGTGACCTCCACCGGCACCGACCGGGTCTTCGCGGCGACCCAGTCCGCGGACGGGGCCTGGACCGCGCAGTCCGCCGCCCCGGGCATCAGCGCCGACCGGCTCGCGGTCCGGCGCGACTCGGACGGCAACGACGTGCTGTACCTGCCGGACACCGCGCACAACTCGCTCTACTACGGCATCCGTTGAGGCGCTGAAGAGGGGGCCGCCCTTCGCGGGGCGGCCCCCTCGGGCCATAATCGTCCGGTCCTCTACAGCCTCCCCCCTCGCTGGAGCACGGCATGACGGCACAGGCGCAGTCCCCCGAGAGCCGCATCGACACGAGCAGGCCCCACCCGGCGCGGGTGTACGACTGGCTGCTGGGCGGCAAGGACAACTACCCCGTCGACCAGGAGGTGGCGGGAAAACTCCCGCCGGAGGCGCGTGACAACGCCCGGCGCAACCGGGCGTTCATGCACCGCGCCGCCGCCTGGCTCGCGGGTCAGGGCATCGACCAGTACCTCGACATCGGCACGGGCATCCCGACCCGGCCCAACCTCCACCAGATCGTGCAGGGCATCGTGCCGTCGGCCCGGATCGCCTACGTCGACAACGACCCGATCGTGCTGCGGCACGCCCAGGCGCTCCTGGTCAGCTCCCCCGAGGGCGCCACCGATTACATCGAGGCGGACGTCCGCCACCCGCAGGCCATCCTCGAACACGCGCGCACGTTCCTGGACTTCAGCCGTCCGATCGCCCTGTCGATGAACGCGCTGCTGCACTTCGTCACCGACGACGAGGACCCCTACGGGCTGACGCGGACCCTCGTCGGCGCGCTGCCCCCGGGCAGCTTCCTGATGCTCTCGCACGGCACCACCGACGAACACCCGCACCTGGTGAAGTCGGTGACGACGACCTACAAGAAGGGCGAGATCCCGCTGCGGATGCGGACCTTCGCCGAGGTCGAGCCGTTCTTCGACGGGCTGGAACTGGAGGAGCCCGGCCTGGTCTCGGCGACCAAGTGGTACCGGTCCGGCCCCGCGCCCGACGCCGGACTGAGCGGGTTCTACGTCGGCGTCGCCCGCGTCCCGTAACGGGATCCGCCGACGTGCTACCGGGCCCGGGGCTCGCGCAGCAGGGGATACGAATCCCCCGTCAGCCAGATCCGGTTCTCGTGGTCCACGTGCGGGCCGTGCCGTTCCGGCAGACCGCGCAGATACGCCACGGCGGCGGCGGTGAGCCTGACCCGGCCCGCCCCGAGCCGGGTGACGCCGTCGGGCTCGGCGAGCGCCGCGAGCCGGGCGGCATGCCTGCGGGGCAGGTCCGCCGTGTACGTGGCGGTGGATCCCGCCGCCAGTTCCATCGCCCGCAGGACGTCTCCGTACCGGGCGTGTCCGAGAACGGCGCGGACCGCCGACTCGACGCTGAACAGACCGGATTCGACCTGGTCGCAGGCGAAGACCCGGCCGGGGCGGGACCGTGCGTAGGCGAACCAGGTGCCCGTGCGGGAGGGCAGCACGTAGCCGACCGGATAGCCGCCGGGCAGCCCGTCGCGCAGGCACACGTACATGATCTCGGCGGCGTCGCTGCGCTCCTGGTTGAGGTAGAGGCCGCGCTGCTTCAGCAGCGCCGTGAGGGGCCGGTCGACAACGGTCACGTCGGTCACGTCGGTTCCTTCCGCTGGTCGAGGCGGCGGCCGCTCCCCCGAGGGCGGCCGCCGCACTTGCACAGCGTCACGGAAGACGCTGCAATACCCATGAAATTCTGATGATGCGCAAGGTGAGGCGGGGGTTTCGGGTGGAGGTGGGAGCTCGGCTGCGGCTCGCGGTCCTCGGACCGGTACGGGCCTGGCGCGACGGCGCGCAGCTGCCCCTCGGGCCGGTCAGGCAGCAGGCGGTGCTGGCCGTACTCGCGCTGCGCCAGGGCCTGTTGGTGAGTCGCGAGCAGTTGCTCGACGCAGTCTGGGGCGACGAGCCGCCGTCAACCGGGCACAAGGTGCTGCCCACTTACGTGTACGGGCTGCGCAGGTCGCTCGACGAGGCCGGGGTCGGGCCGGCGGCGTCCGTGATCCGGGGCGAGCGCGGCGGGTACCGGTTCGCCGGGGACGGGGCGCGGCTCGACGTGGCGGACTTCGCCGCACGGGTCGAGTCGGCCCGGCGCGCGAGGGCGAGCGGCGATCCGGCCGGTGCGGCGGGCCAACTGGCGGACGCTGTGGGCCTGTTCGGCGGCGAGCCGCTGGCGGGACTGCCCGGACCGTACGCGCTCACCGAGCGGCAGCGGCTCCTGCAGCGGCGGCGCACCGCCCACCTCGAACGGCTCGACTGCCTGCTGCTGCTCGGCCGGTTCACCGAGGCCCTGGACGAACTGGCCGCCCTCACGGCCGCCGACCCGTACGACGAGACGTCGCTGGCGCTGCGGATGCGGGCCCTGTACGGCTGCGAGCGCCAGGCCGAGGCGCTCACCGTCTACGAGGACGTGCGGGCGCGCCTGCGGGACGAGCTCGGTGTCCAGCCCGGCGAGGAGCTGCGCCGGGTGCACGAGGCGGTGCTGCGACAGGACGACG